>QZJX01000075.1 GCA_003599395.1 Ignavibacteriales bacterium
GAAAGTGAAAGAATGCAATTTGTTCTAAGAAGAGAAGAGCAAGAAGCCGAAAGAAAAAGAATTGAAGCCAAAGGTATTTCCGATTTCCAAAATATTGTTTCCGAAGGTATCAATGAACAATTACTAAGATGGAAAGGAATTGAAGCCACAGAAAAATTGGCTCAATCGCAAAATACGAAGATGGTTGTTATCGGTTCAGGAAAAGACGGATTGCCGATTATATTAGGTGGAAATAACTAAAACTAAAAGCCCAACCCCGATCAATCGGGGTTGGGCTTTTTATAAACTAATCAATGACACAACCGATAAAAATAAAATTAGAAAATAAAGACACACTTTTAATTGAATGGAACGATAGTGAAGTTTATCATTATCCCCTTCACTATTTACGTGATGAATCTCCAGATGCCGAGAACAAAGGTGAAACCATTCTTTGGCGAGAATATGCACCATCGCCAAAAGGTCCTGATAAACCCGGTAAATACGAGATTGATAAAATAGAAACAGTTGGAAACTACGGACTTAGTATAAAATGGAAAGATGGTTATGATTATGGAATTTATTCGTATGATCTTTTAAGAACATGGGGAAAGTATTTTGAATCTATAAGAGATCTTCATCAAGATTTTGATAAGCATGATCACTCAGACTAATTAATTAAATCAAGTAACCGCCGTAGTTGGAAATCTAAAGGTCTTTTCTCTCAAATCAACATTACCAAGCATAAATAATTTTGTATCCTCGTCGATAACTTTACTATATTCATACTTTAGTTGATCCGGTGGAAAATAATATTGCACAGTTTTTATAGAATCGGATTCAACAATTTTTGGTAAGGCTGATTGTAAATCAAATTGAATTGTGTGTATAACTTCATAAATATGAAGCGTATCATTCTTTTCTTCTTTAATTATTACGGCATTCTCTTCTTCTAAAAAGTATAAATTATCTCTGTAAATATTTAAGATATGCCACATTGTTACAAAATCATATTTCTCCGCTCCAAATAATTTTGTAATCGGTAAACGGTTATTAATTAAGTTTAACAACAATGAATAATCATCTGAGTTTGTTATATCCAATTTTCTCGCATGCGACTTGTGATTCCTCTTTTCGATTTCAGCAATGAAGATATTTTCTTTTATACTTTTAAATCCAAACTTGGGATAGAAATCCAAGACTGAATCATTTGCATATAAGAAGAAGAAATCAACTTTCTCTTTATACACTTCAATTATATGATTCATTAATTGGCGGGATAAACCTTGTTTACGAAACTCGGGCAATGTGCCAACGGCACCGATTTGAGCAGCTTTGTGCTGCTTACCATTAATTAGTATATCCATTAATGAGACCGAAGCACTTGCAATAATTTTATTAGAATCGATGATTGAGAATGGGATAAAATTTTCGGTCCAAAATCCTTTTTCATACCACTCAACAAAGCTGATACTAGGAAATACTTTTGAAATGAATTGGAAGAAGTAATTTCGATGTAAATCGTTATCGCGGTAATTACAAATTATATGATTCGTATTAGCCACTGATTTGAAAATTCCGGAAGATTATTGTTTCAAAACGTTATCAATTTTTTCAACCAACAACCAATCGTCCATGTTGCCGTAATTACTTTTATCAATTTGGAATGGATTAATTTCTTTCACGTTCTCCACTTCTACTAAAACAATATATCTTCTACCTGCCCATTTAGTAAATTGCTTATCAGTTAGTAAAAGTTTCTTTTGATTTTTATTTACTAAATTAATTGACTCTTGTTCTGTTAACCTTTCCGAATTTAAAACCGATTTAACTTGTGTAATCGCAAGAACTTCACCTTTACCATTATTATTTATAAAATAAAGATTATCATTTATGTTCACTCTTCCATAGGGCAGCTTTCTGCCTGTGGCTCCTCTTATTATCATTTTCTTTTTACCACTCAGCAAACTTTCAAGCTCCTTGGCTTTAGCGTCAAGATAAACAACATGGTCCATCGTGTATCCTTCAGTAAAAATTTAATCCTTCTTCAACATAAACAATGCACTAAAGACAAATACAACACCAAGTTGAAAGATAATTGGAGTTGCTACCAAATCACCGCTAATTAAAGCTAAATTGAGTAACAATATTTTTAAACCATAATAAGCTGCTTTAGAAATTACAATACTAATTGCCATCGCAGAAAATTTATTTTTTAGTTTTTCAACAATTATATAAAATACAAGAACATTCAAAACTAACTCGCCTGACATTATCAATGCTTTGTAAAATATGGGATGACCGGAGACCAACATTGAAAATATCGGCATTGTTGCCGCAATTATAAACGCATTCTTTTTTGATGTGAACATTATTGAAAGAACTAACATCAATCTCATTGGTTCAGCGTAATAAATTGGAATAGCAAATAAATGAGAGAAAACCGGAACTAAGTAAATGACTCCTAATGTCAGAATATCAAAAACAAGTGGTCTTGTAAATTCTTTAGTTGTAACTTTTTGTAAAATCGCTTCCATAATATTTACCATTTTATTTTCTTGAAGTGTATCCAATATATTCATATCTTTTATTAAAATAAACAAGACCCAAATATCTATTTAAGGACAGGGAGTCTTTTATGAAGCGAAGAGAATTTTTTATTAAGTCTGCAGTAGCAGGTCTAGGGACAGCAGCGTACCTAAAATTTGGAAATAACTTTGATCTATTTGCCAATACAAAAACAGCGCCGGATAATATATATGATCTTGTCGCTATAAAAGGCGGCGAAGCTGATGTAATGTTCAATAGAGCAATTAATTCGTTGGGCGGAATGAAAAGATTTGTTAAGCCGAACCAAACTGTTGTTGTGAAACCTAATATCGGATGGGACGTTTCACCGGAAAGAGCCGGTAATACAAATCCCAAATTAGTAAAGCAAATCGTTAAAGAATGTTTTGATGCCGGTGCAAAAGATGTTTATGTGTTTGATAATACCTGTGATAATTGGACGAAGTGTTACAAAAATAGCGGTATAGAGAATGCGGTTAAAGAGGCAAAAGGTAAATTAGTTTCCGGTGCTAATGAAAGTTATTATCAAGAGATAGCAATACCTAATGGCAAGCGACTCAAAGAAGCTAAAGTTCACGAGCTGGTTTTAAATTCAGATGTATTTATTAATGTCCCGATATTAAAAAATCACGGTGGCGCTAAGCTCACTGTAGCTATGAAAAATTTAATGGGTGTTGTATGGGATAGAGGTTACTGGCATAGAAATGATTTACATCAATGCATTGCAGATTATGCAACGTTAAGACAACCTGACTTAAATGTTGTTGATGCATATTATGTTATGAAGCGCAACGGTCCACGCGGAGTTTCGGAAGCAGATGTCGTCACGATGAAATCTCAATTAATTTCTACAGATATGGTAGCGGTTGATGCAGCAGCGGCAAAGTTATTCGGCTTTGATCCAAATGATATTGATCATATTGTTTATGCCAATCAAATGAATGTGGGAACAATGGATTTAACTAAACTTAAAATCGATCGAATTTCTCTTTAATATATATGAACTATTCTTTACTTAAAAAAGTGAGAGTGATTGTATCTCTCGCTTTTCTTTTATCTATAACAATTCTATTTCTGGATATTACTTTTTCATTACCCGAAAAATTTTCTGATTATCCATTATATCTTCAGTTTATTCCCTCACTATTAAAATATTTATCACTAGGAACATTAGCCGCTGCAGGATTTCTCGTTGTCATTGTTTTTACTCTATTATTTGGAAGAGTTTATTGCTCTACCGCTTGTCCCCTTGGAGTTTTGCAAGATATAATTTCTTTCATTTCAAAAAAGATTAAGAAGAGAAAATATGTTTACAAAAAACCATTAACTAAAACTCGTTATTCTATTCTGATTGTAACGATACTCGTTTTCTTGAGCGGTTCGGTTATCACATTTAATTTACTTGATCCTTACAGCAACTTCGGAAGAATTCTTTCAAATATTTTTCAACCAATTGTAGTTGGAATTAATAACACAATTGCATTCTTTTTAGAGAGTTTTAATCTATATTGGATTTATCCCGTTGAGTTTAGAGGAGTAGAGATATTTTCACTCATATTCAGCATTGGTGTTCTTGGTCTAGTAGGATGGATGAGTTATAAACATGGCAGACTGTACTGCAATACAATTTGTCCGGTTGGAACCTTCTTAGGATTCATTTCAAAATTTTCACTCTTTAAAATTGGTATAACAGAATCAAACTGTATAAGTTGTGGTGTATGCGAAAGGGTATGCAAAGCTAATTGCATCGACACAGATAATTCATCAATCGATTTTGAAAGATGTGTAGCATGTTTTAATTGTTTTACTTCTTGTTCTACAGAAGCAATTGAATATCAATTTAGATATTTGCCTCAAAAAAAAGATGAACCGATTTTAAATATTTCTAAAAGAGATTTTGTAATTAAATCGGCAGTTTATTTTGTTGGTGCAAGTGCAGTATTGAAAGCACAAAAGAAAATAGAAGTCTATAAAGAAAATGAAATCCCGGTTATTAGAGAATTCGCAGTTTCACCACCCGGTTCAATATCAATAAATAATTTTACCGATAATTGTACGGCTTGCCATTTATGTATTGCCGCATGCCCGACTCATGTTCTTCAACCATCATTCTTGGAATACGGTTTACTCGGAATTATGCAACCAAGAATGGATTATATAAAGGGGTTTTGTAATTACGATTGTGTTGTGTGTAGCCAAGTTTGTCCGAGTGGTGCAATATTGCCCATAAAGCAAGAATCGAAAAAATTGATCCAACTAGGCATAGCAAAATTTGAAAAGGATAACTGTATTGTTTACACACAAAAGACAGATTGCGGGGCTTGTGCAGAGCACTGTCCGACAAAAGCTGTAAGAATGGTTCTTGATCCCGAAGTAAATAAAAATGCACCAAAAGTTGATGAGGAAATTTGTGTCGGCTGCGGTGCATGTGAATATGCATGTCCGACAATTCCGTACAAGGCAATTTATGTTAAGAGTAACCCAACACACTTAAGTGCCAAACTTCCGGTTCAAGAAGAATTAGAACAACCGGATTTAGAAGAGGAATTTCCGTTTTAAAATAACAAAGCCCAATCATCGATGATTGGGCTTTAAATTGAATTCATTTCTTAAATAGACTTACGTTCCTGCGCTATAATCATCCATGTAAAGTATTTGTTCTTTCGTAAGCTTATCAATTTTATAGCCCATAGTCTTCAATTTTAAGGCTGCAATTTCTTGATCCTGTTCAACCGGAATATCAATAACTTCTGGGTCGAGAAGAACTCCTTCTTTATCTAATGCTGCTAATTTAAGCTGTGACATAAACTGATTAGCGAAAGACATATCCATAACTTCTGACGGATGTCCTTCTGCAGCCGCTAAGTTCACTAATCTTCCTTGAGCTAAAACGTAAACTCTATTACCATTTTTTAGAGTATATTCTTCGTTATTTGCTCTTACAACTCTCTTTGATTTTTTAATTTTTTCTAGATCGTCGAGATTTAATTCACAATCATAATGTCCTGTATTACAAACAATCGCACCGTCTTTCATTTTTTCAAAGTGCTTTTTAATAACGATATCTTTAACACCTGTCGCGGTAATAAAAATGTCACCAATTTTTGCTGCTTCATCCATAGTCATAACAGTATGACCTTCAAGAGTAGCTTTTAATGCGGCAGTTGGTTTTACTTCTGTTACAATTACATTTGCACCCATACCGGCTGCACGCATTGCAACACCGCGACCGCAATGTCCGTATCCGGCAACAACAAAGTTTTTACCGGCTAAAAGAACAGAAGTTGCTCTTAAAATACCGTCTATAGAAGATTGACCGGTTCCGTAAACATTATCGAAATCCCATTTTGTTTCCGCATCATTAACGGCGATTACCGGATACAACAATTTACCATCGGCAGCCATTGCTCTCAATCTATGAACACCGGTTGTAGTTTCTTCCGTTCCACCAATAATATTTTCTGCAAGTTTTTTGTATTTGTTATGAACAGTAAAAATAAGATCGGCACCGTCATCAAGAGTCAAGTTTGGTTTCATATCGAGAGTTCTATCAATTGACCAATAGAAATCCTTAACATTTTGTCCGTGCCATGCATAAATTTCTGTTCCACCCTTAGCTAATGCGGCAGCAATATCATCTTGTGTTGAAAGTGGATTACATCCGCTCCAACTAACTTTTGCTCCTGCAGCTTGAAGTGTTTCAACAAGCACTGCTGTTTCTTTGGTTACGTGAAGACAGCCGGCAATTTTATAACCTTTCAATGGTTTCGTTTTGCTGTATTTCTCTCTCAAAGCCATCATCACGGGCATACGTGACTCAGCCCATTCGATTCTTTTTCTTCCTTCAGCCGCTAATTTTAAATCGCGTACTTTATACTTTCCTTGTTTATAATCCATTACGTATTAATGCTCCTTTATTTTTTAGGTAAATATTTCTTGAATGTTGGTACCAAATCCAATTGTTCCCAAGTGAATGATTTTTCATTACGTCCAAAGTGTCCGTATGATGAAGTCTTAAGATAAATTGAATTTCTTAATTTCAGTTTATTAATAATTCCTTTTGGAGTAAGATCAACTTCTTTCTTTATCATTTTCGAAATTTCCGCATCGGAGATTTTACCGGTACCTTTTGTATCAACATAAATTGAAACGGGTTCGGCAACACCAATTGCATATGAAAGTTGAACTAAACATTCCTTTGCGAGTTTTGCCGCGACAATATTTTTAGCAACATAACGGGCTGCATATGTTGCACTTCGATCAACTTTAGAAGGATCTTTTCCTGAGAAAGCCCCGCCGCCATGAGGAGCCCATCCACCATATGTATCAACAATAATTTTTCTGCCTGTTAAACCGCTATCACCGTGAGGCCCACCGATTTCAAATCTACCGGTTGGGTTTACATAGTACTTAGTTTTCTTATCAAGATACTTCGAAGGAATTATATTCTTTACTACATGTTCAATTACATCTTTCTTAATTGTGGATTGACGAACATTTGCGTCATGCTGTGTTGAAATTACTACTGCATCTACTCTAACAGGTTTATGATTATCATCATATTCAATTGTTACTTGGGATTTGGAATCGGGTCTTAAGTACGGCATTAAATCAGGTTTACGTTTTCTTATATATGCTAATCTTTGAACTAGTTTATGCGCGAAAACTATCGGCATCGGCATGTATTCTTTTGTTTGATCACAAGCATAACCAAACATAATACCTTGATCACCGGCTCCGCCTTTATCCACACCCATTGCGATATCAGGTGATTGAGAATGAATTGCGTTAAGTACCGAACAAGATTCGGAATCAAATTTATACTCTGCTTCTGTATATCCAATATTTTCTACAATTTTACGAACAACATCTTGAACATCAACATATGCTTTAGTTGTAATTTCTCCTCCAACCAAAACTAAGCCGGTTGTTACAAAAGTTTCGCAGGCAACTCTTGCATTTGCATCTTGCTTTAATATTGCATCAAGTATTCCATCGGATATAGCATCACAAACTTTATCCGGATGACCTTCCGAAACCGATTCGGATGTAAATAGGTAGGACATTTATACCTCTGTGTTATCTTTAGTGAAAATTTTTGTAAGTGATATAAATAAAATCACTTATAGTTAAAAACAATAACGTCAAAATTACCCAATACCCTAACTATTAGCAAATATGTTTCGTAATAAAATTATAATTGATAAGTTTGTTATAATAGTATGTGAGAGGACATGAATATCAACAACCGTGTAACAAAATTATTCAACATCAAATTCCCTATTATTCAAGCAGGAATGGTTTGGGTATCGGGTTGGAAACTTGCTTCGGCAGTTTCTAATAACGGCGGACTCGGATTAATTGGTGCAGGATCAATGAAGCCGGACTTACTTAGTGAGCATATTCAAAAATGTAAAGCAGCTACGGATAAACCTTTCGGTGTTAATATTCCATTATTACGCGGAGATGTAGAAGATTTGGTGAATGTGGTTATTCAAGAAAATGTTAAAATCGTTTTTTCTTCCGCAGGTCATCCGGGTAAATTTATAGATATTCTTAAGAAAAATAATATAACCGTTTGCCATGTTGTTCCATCAATTAAATTTGCTTTGAAAGCTGAAAGTGTGGGATGCGATGCAATTATCGGCGAAGGTGTTGAAGCCGGCGGACACAACGGTGCGGATGAATTAACAACATTTGCTTTGATTCCTCAATTGGTTGATTCAGTTAAAATTCCAGTTATAGCTGCCGGTGGTATTGCTGATGGTAGAGGGATTTTAGCTGCTTTTGCATTAGGTGCAGAAGGAGTTCAAATCGGAACTCGTTTTGCCGTGACAGTTGAATCTTCAGCTCATCAGAATTATAAGGACAAAGTAGTTGAAGCGAAGGATAACGATACTGTGTTAATTTTTAAAAAGATCGGAATGGCTAGATTGTTAAAGAATAAATTCAGCGAAGATGTAATTACCGCAGAGTATTCAGGTGCTGATGCTCACATGCTAAAAGAACTACTTGGACAAAAGCGCGAAAGATTAGGTATATTCGAGGGAGATTCCGAACAGGGTATGATGGAAGCAGGACAAGGTTCCGGGTTGATAAAAGATATCCCGACAGTTAATGAATTGATGCAAAGATTAATAAAAGAATATTCTGATGCATGCAAAATGTTAAGTTGCTGAAATGCAAAAAGATAGAAGAAAATATAGTTATAGATTTGAGTTCAAAAACGGATCTGAAAAAACATTCGATGTTTGTTTAGATAATGTTACGCTTAAAATTTTGAGAAAATCAAAAATTCAGCCCGGTGATTGGACAAAAATGGAGAATTTTCAATGTGAACATTGTCCATTGAATAAATCAGAACATAAACACTGTCCCACCGCAATCGAAATTGAAGAGTTAATAAAATTCTTCTCAGATAAATCTTCCCACGAAAAAGTAAAAGTAACTGTTTCAACACCTGAACGATCATATTTTTCCGAGACTGATTTACAATCCGCGGTTGGGAGTCTTATGGGTGTATTAATGTCTGCAAGCGGGTGTCCTATTCTATCTAAACTTAGACCTATGCTTAGATTTCATCTTCCGTTTTCAGATCTTGAAGAAACAGAGTTCCGCGTTTTATCAATGTTTGCTTTAGCGCAATTATTAAGACTTAAAACCGGCAAGGAAGCTGATTGGAATATGAAATCTTTGGTTTCACTTTATGAAGACATTCAAAAAATAAACGAGAACTTCGTAAAAAAATTAGCCGAAGTAGTTAAAAAAGATGCAAGTCTCAATTCGGTAGTTTTACTTAACAATTTAGCCACGTTTGTCACATTTAATATTGGAAGCGAAGATTTTTCAAATCTCCTAAAGCTTTTCCATGCCTGGGTTGACGATTAATTGAACTTTCTTTCCTCAATTTGACTTATTAATAAGTCCTCAATTTCATATATTTGAAAATACATAAAACTGAAAGGGCTAATTATGTACTTATTACTTACATGGCTTCACGTAACTTTTGCCGGAATATGGCTTGTAGTTTTTATCGCAGATCCATTATTTAAGAGATATATATCTAAAGCAAAAAACTCCAAAGGAGAAATAGAATTAATTTCACTTTACCTAAAATTTGTTAATCTCTTGGGTATGATCGGAGCTGTCGGAATTTTAGTAACCGGAATCTGGATGATATTGATGGATGTAGGTTACGGATTTTTTGATTTCTCAGGTAATCACTGGCTGGCGTCAAAGCAAATTATTATGGTTGTAATTTTGATATTACTTGGCTGGAAGCTAATTCCTACAGCTAAAAAAGTTCGTCTGTTAATCAGTGAGGAAATTAAATCACCCGTAGATGATAAATCAAATGTTCGCGAAAATTTGAAGAAACTTTATTCGGTTAGTTTTCAAATCAACCTGTTAGTGATTATTAACTTTTTAATGGCTGTAACAAGAATCCTTTATATCTATTGAGTGAACAAAAGGAAATATTAATTCTCGGATCAACGGGATCAATTGGTGTTAATACTCTTAATGTGATAAGAGAATTCCCGGAAAAGTTTAAAGTCACTGGTTTGACCGTTAACACAAATATTGCTGATCTCGAAAAACAAATTGAGGAGTTTAATCCATCTTATGTTGTTGTGACGGATAAGTCCAAAGCTGATGAGTTGAAAAAGCGGATTATTATTAAATGCGAAGTACTTTCCGGTAAAGATAGTTTGATTGAAATCGCAAAAAATCTTAACTATGACATAATAGTTACAGCTCTGGTTGGTTTTGCGGGATTAGCGCCGACAATAGAAGGAATTAAAAGAAAAAAACGAATTGCATTAGCAAACAAAGAAACTCTTGTTGTTGCCGGTGAATTAATAACTGATATGATTTATCAATTCGGTTCTGAATTGATTCCGGTTGATTCCGAACATAGCGCAATTTTTCAATGCCTAATAGGTGAAGAAAAAGAATACATCGATAAATTAATTTTAACCGCTTCGGGCGGACCTTTCCTTAATCTCGACAAAGAAAGTTTATCCAAAGTTACGGTTGAACAAGCTCTTGCTCATCCGAATTGGAAAATGGGAAGTAAAATCACAATTGATTCCGCAACAATGATGAACAAAGGCTTGGAAGTAATCGAAGCTCATTGGTTGTTCGGTTTACCGAAAGAAAGGATTGAAGTTGTTGTTCATCCTCAATCAATTATTCATTCAATGGTTGAGTTTATTGACGGATCGATCAAAGCGCAATTAAGTTTGCCGGATATGAAACTTCCGATTCAATATGCGTTATCTTTCCCGGAAAGATTCGGATGTGATTTTGTTGAAACGAAACTTCCCAGAATAAGAGAACTAACTTTCTTTGAACCGGATTTCGAGAAATTCGAATGCTTAAAATTAGCTTATGAAGTAATGACGGCCGGCGGAACTTCGCCATGCATTTTAAATGCTGCAAATGAAATCGCTGTTGATAAATTCCTTAAAGGAAAAATACATTTTACTGATATTCCCTTGATAATAAAATCATCACTTGATAAAATTGAAAATCACCGTACACCTGATTTGGAAACAATTTTTGAATGTGATCGTCAAACGAGGGAATATGCAGAACACTTTTTTGACAATTAATTGATGGAAATATGGACTATATAATTTATTTCGCTATAACAATCGGTATTTTGGTTTTTGTTCATGAACTTGGACACTTCCTTGCAGCAAAAATGTCCGGAATGAGAGCCGAGGTATTTGCAATCGGATACGGAAGAAGAATCCTAGGTTACAACAAAATTACCGGTTTTACATTCGGACCTTTACCAAAAGATTTTGACGGACAAGGGAATACCGATTATAGAATTTCACTTCTACCACTTGGCGGATATGTAAAAATATCCGGAATGATTGATGAAAGTTTTGATACGGAATTTGCCAAATCAGAACCAAAGGATTATGAATTCAGAGCTAAGCCAACTTATAAAAAACTCTTTGTAATCTCTGCCGGCGTTATGATGAATCTTACATTGACAATTCTCATTTTATGGGGAATTAATTTCTTTCAAGGTAAACAAATAATCGACACAACCGATCTTGGTTATGTTGAAGAAAATACACCTGCCGCACAAGCCGGTTTCGAAACAAACGATAAAATATTATCTATTAATGGAAAAACAACCGAGAATTGGGATGATATCGTTAACAATCTCTTAATAGATAATATTGGTAAAGATGTCAACGTAACTGTATTAAGAGGCGGAGAAGAAGTTTCATTCAAAATACAGAAAGAATTAATAGCTGAAAATGCTCAGAAAAGTTTTATGATTCCTTTCGGTCACACTCAGCCTTACATATCGGAAATTATGAAAAATTCTCCGGCAGAAGCCGCCGGTATTCAAGCCGGCGATATTTTCCTCGAAATGAACGGAATGAAACTGAACAACAGCCATGAAGCAATACGCATTATTTCTTCTAATCCGGAAAAAGAAATATCACTTGTTCTTTTGCGAGATGAAGATACTGTAACTACAACAGTAAAATCTGGTTATGACGGTAAGATAGGAATCTATATTACAGACGTTTATACAGGCCCAATAAAGTTCGAGAATTATGGCTTCTTCGGTTCATTGTTTCAAAGCTTCGAGAATATTACTCAAATAACTGCATTAACTTTTTCGATGTTCAAGAATGTAATAGTCGGTGATGTCCAATTCGATCAAGTATTTGGCGGACCGGTTAAGATTGCACAATTTGCCGCTAGGAGTGCTGATACAGGTATAATTTCTTTCTTATACTTTTTAGCAATGTTGAGCTTGAGTTTGGCAATATTAAATTTCCTTCCCTTCCCGGTTCTTGACGGAGGTCATTTTGTTATAATTATTATCGAAGGAATAATGAGAAAAGAACTACCGGTTAAAATTAAAATCGCAATTCAAAATTTTGGATTTATTGTTTTACTTATGTTGATGGCATTTATTATTTACAGTGATATAATGAGTTTGTGAAATGTTTTGTAGAGACTTGATTAATCAAGTCTCTACATTCATTTAACTTAGCTTAAACATGATTGGAATTATAATCTTTGATTTAACTGCTTTTCCTTTCACTTTTGCCGGAGTAAATTTAGTTTTCTTCACTGCAGTTTGAGCAGCATTATTTAATGCTTCAACTCCTTCTTTGATTTTTACTTCAACAACATTCCCGCTTGCATCAATAAAAGCTTCTACCAAAACTTTACCTTGAATATTATTTACCTTTGCTTCTTTCGGATAGACAACATTTTTCATGATAGCTTCCAATCCCCCGATTGGTTGAGGCATTTCTTCCGCATCTGTTACATATTCATTTGATTGTGCAAAACTTTGAGTTTGTGTTCCTATGAAAATTAGTGATAGAAGAATTATAAATCTGAAACTGTTCGTTACAACATTTTTCATAACTACCCCCTTATTGTAATTTAAATACTATGGGAATTGCAACCTGCACTTTTACAGGTTCTCCCCTTTGTTTAGGTGATGTAAATTTTGTCTGCTTAATTGCATTCATTGCAACAGAATCACATTCGGGATCAAATCCTTTTAGAAGTTCGACTTTGTCAACGATACCTTCTTCATTTATAAATGCTTTTACAAAAACTCTGCCTTGAATACCGGCTTCCTTTGCTTTTTTCGGATAAACTATTTTTTCTTGAATTGCCATTAACCCGCCGATTGGTTCAGGCTGTTCTTCTACAACAACAAAGTATATATCATCATCTGTGAATTTCAGTTTCGATAACACATTGCCCAATGACTTAAGTGATGGAATTTCTTCTTTAATTGTTCCGGTTTCATCTACCGCTAAGATTAATTCAAGATCACCACGAAATTTTACTGGATTGTTTTCCTTTGTTGCGGCAGTAAACTTCCAACTCTTGGCTGCGTCTGCAAACTCTTTTAATAATAATTCCTTATCAATTAATTTATAACTGCCGTCTTCTGTTGAATATTTTTCCGAGATCGGCAATTGTTTAATGCCATCAACTCTTCCTTCCTCATCAATGTAAAGTCTATAATTAAAAACAGCTTTGATCGGTGAGTTTAGTTTAGAATATTCATCGTGGACTATTTGTTTGATATCTTTCATTACTAACTTGAGTTCTTCTTCGGTTCCCGCTTCGTTATCAACTTGTTTTTCCGTTAAATATTCTTCGTCATAATTATCAATTATTTTCACACCGTCACTTTTTTCAGTACAGCCAAAAACAAAAACCGCGATAAATATTAATAGCATTTTTTTCATAACTACCTCACATTCTAGCTTCAATTATAATTTCATTTTCATATTCGGGCTTAACAGTAATTGGTGCGAGTTGATTTGTAAAAATCACTTTCAACAAATTATCTTGCTGCTCAATTCTGGTTTTAGCAAGTTCAAGCTGCTGCTTAGAAATATTCGCGTCTTCATAAATGTAGTAACCGGTTAAAAGTGCAATCAGCAATAATGCATAACTTATATATGAGACCGCACCACTTTTAATTTTTGAAATGAATGGTACCGATTGCACGGATTGCATTTTAGTCAGAATCTTCTTGTCCAACTCATTCGGGAAAGTTTCCGTTTGATTCATAGTAACTAGTTTAAGTGAATTAATTTTTTTGAAATATTCACGCGCGATTTCATTTATGCCAAGCTCAGTAAACAAAACGTTTTCTTTTTCTTTGGGGAGTTCACCGTCAATGAACTCATTTATCAATACTATTACCTTATCGGTTGTCATTATTCACCTTTACTTTAAAACTTTGGATAATCTTTTTATAAGTTTTTGTCGTGTTTTATATAAACGACTTTTAACCAAGTCTTCTTCAATGCCAAGAGTTTCCGCGATTTCTTTATAACTTAATCCGCCGTATTCTTTTAAGACATAAATTTCTTTTTGTTCTTCGGGTAAATCATCAAGTTCTATTTGAAGAAGTTCTTTAATTTCTTTCATTTCAATTTCTTCCGAAAAATTATCTTCGTTACTGCTTAATTCTTCTTCATCTTCAAAAGTGAAAACATTCTTTCGTACTTTCTTCTTTCTATAAATTGAAAAGACTTCATTTCTTGCGGTTGTAAACAACCATGATTTTGTACTTTCTTTATCCTTTATCAGATGAAAATTTTCAAAGAATTTAAGGAACACAGTTTGCACAACGTCGTAACACATTTCCTTATCGTTCAGCATTTTAGAGATATAGTTATAGATATATCCCTTGTACTGATTGTAAGTGATTGTAAACTCTAATATTTCAGCCGGCGAATGCTTCAATTTTTCTTTTCTATTAAAGATGTGTTTGTTTAAGAAAAGTTGCCTAAAAATAATTATTTAATTGATGCCAGCACGGAATTTTGGATAGAATATATATTTGTTAAGTCTGCTTCAGTTAAACCGGGTTTAATTGCCGAAACACACTCGTAGTAGTTGCCCCTATAACCGAAAACCACAACTCGGTAACGGTAATTTGAACCGGCAAATTGATAAGCATTAAATTCTCTACTGTTCAGTTCAAAAGATTCGGTTTTCAGTAAATCGATAAAATTACTTCTATGAGCCAATTTGTTATTAAGTAAAGAAAATTCTTTCACTTTGTTAAGTGAATTTTCTGTTCTGCTTTTCTTCATTTCCTCATCAATGTGAATCCGGATAAATGAAATGGAGGCAGAATAGTTTTCCTCAATTAACCAAAGATCAATTTTGCTGTCTTTGTTATCTTCAGCGGTAAACCAACCTTTAGGAATGTTTACTTTGAGTTCTGTAGTTTGTGAGAAAGCTAGCTCGCTTGAGAGAGGTGTATCGAAGTTATAAAACGAAGCCGGTCCTGAACAGGAAAACAAAAATGCTATGAATAATATTGCCGATATTAACTTAATCTTGTTCAAATAATCACCAATAAAAAAGGGAGAATAACTCTCCCTTAATTTAATAATTTTTATTTATTGTAGAGACTTGATTAATCAAGTCTCTACGTAAATTAATTTATGTCTCTCATAAACTTCGGCTCTTCGAGAGATAACATTAACGAGATTCTATGTGTGTCGGGTAATCTCTCGGTTTCGGATTGACTCATTCTCGCGAATGAATAATCAATATAAAGTTTAGGCAGTTTTATTCCCGCACCGATTGTAAATTGTTTTACATCATTATAACCGGCTCTAACCGAGAACAGATTATCATATGTATATTCTACACCAAAATGTGAATCAAAACTTACCGGACCGATGTTAAAATATGACGCGTAATCTCTTCCTTCAAAACGAATATCAAGATCGAGAACCGGCATTACTCTTCCGTCTAAAATATGGAATGCATAAGCGGCACCGACTTTTGCGGTCGGTGAAATCAATTCATTTCGCCCAGTACTCCATGCAACTAATGTTGTTGTTACATCTTGAATTGTTGCACCGAGATAAAGATCTTCCATCGGCATATAAACTGCGCCGACATCAAAGCCAACACCTGTAGCACTGAATTCCGCTAAATCTCTGCGAATAACTTTAACGTTCGCACCCCAATAGAAATT
>QZJX01000001.1 GCA_003599395.1 Ignavibacteriales bacterium
AAAGTTTATCATGATTGGTATTTTCTTTTGGGAAGAGTAGGTCTATTAGAATACGATAATCATATAGCGATAGGATTTTATTTTCTGGGAATTGTTTTTTTCATTTTAGCCTTATTGATTCCGCTATTAATAAAGGAATACAAAGAAGCAAATATTGAGTTAAATCTCTAAAAAACTGTGGCAAATCAAAAGAGAAATTCCTAAACTTAGATCGCTAGTCTGCTAATAAGAACACATCAACAAATAGGGGGAATTATGAATCCGGTCGGTTGGTTTGAAATACCTGCATCAGAGATAAATGAATCGAAATCATTTTACGATTTTATTTTTGATATCGAGATTCAAATTAATGATTTCGATGGACTTATAATGGGTTGGTTTCCGTTTGATCACGAAAAACCCGGTTGTTCCGGGGCGTTGGTTCAAAACGAAGGATATACACCGTCTCACGAAGGAACGATGGTTTACTTTTCGGTTGAGGATATTGAAACCACTCTCGAAAAAGTAAAAGAGAAAGGCGGAAAAGTTATAACCGAAAAAATGAGTATCGGCGAATATGGATTCGTCGGACATTTTGAAGATATTGCAGGTAATAGAGTAGGACTTCACTCAATGAAATAAATTTTATTTGTAGAGACACAGCAAGGCTGTGTCTCTACGGTAAACTTAATTCTTCTCTAAAATTATTTGTTTGTTATAAGGATCAATCGTAAAAACAAAACTGTTTATAAAATCGGGACCAATATCACCAGCCGCAGCTAAACCGCAGGCTAAATTACCCAAAACAAAATTGGATTCAAGTCCGCCGGAAACTGTGTAAGTAAAGTCACCGACTTTAATTTCCGCATCAAGTTTTGTAACGGGGTAATCTTCGCCTTTCCATTTTACAAAACCCTCATAAGTAGAAATTCCCAATCTTCTTGTAGCAAGAGAGTTAAAGTTTACATCACGCGAACCGGTTTCTAACATCATCTCTATTTTCTTTCCGTTCACTTCGCAAGGAATGAACATCCATCCTTTTCTTACTTTATATGGTACTTTGGTGTGATTCTCTTCGGGCAAATTGCTTATATAATCTTCTAAAGATTCTCTGTTATGAATTAAGACAACCTCTTCTTTTGAATTAATGGTGATAGCGGAATTAAATAATAAAGGAGAAAAGACGCCATCTGCTAAAGTCAAGCCGCCCTCAAAATACTCTACAAGGAAATCATCAACACGAGGAATTTTTAAATTAATCAGTTTTCCAATTACATCAGCCGGCTCACTCATATAATTATATTGAATTCCCTTTTCGATGTCATAAATTTGATTCCCTTCCAAACTATCACCCAGCGATTTATTATGTATGCTGAAACCGTATCCGTTTGTACCGGTATCAAAACCCATTTTTAGAGTTATACCGTTTTCAGTAACAAATTGCATTCCGGGCTGGGCCCCGCACTGCTCGTACTTAACTGCGAATGATGAATCTAAACTGTAATGAATGTTTCTGTCTTGCAAGAAGGAAAGCCGATTGAAATCCTTTTCCATTTTGTAGATCGATTCATTCCGCAGCATTGTTAAGTATTTCAATGCTGTTTTATAATCTCGATCATAAGAATGATAATAAATTGCTAGCAGAGGAAGATATTTAAGAGGTATTATTTCTCTAATTTCGCTTAGAGTTTTTTCAGCATTTTCAAAATCACCGTTATCTAATTTAACGATCCAGTCTAATAATTTTAATTCACTAATAGTAGGAAACTCTTCCAATTTTGTGTTTAATCGTTTTCTTGCACTATATTCACCGATCATAACGTCGACATGTAATTTCAATAAATCAGCATAAAACTCACCGTTATTGTTTTTTAACTTGTCAATTACATCATAAACTTTAATGTTGCCGTAATTGACGAGTATAGTACCATAAAAATATTTTAAATAATTGTTTTTCGGATATACCTTCATCAACGAATCAATCTTGGTAATTGCAAAACGAATATCTCCCATGTTTAATGCAGATTCGGTTTCTGCATCTAGCTGAAGTTCTTCAGTATCCGATTTTTCATAACAAGAAGTTGCAAGTAAATTAAAAGAGAGCAAAAATAAAGCAGCAATGATTCTTAAATACATTTTCAAATCCCCCCGGATTATTATTAAAGCAAGATTAGTCTTTTGACGAAAAGGACAACGTGTTTGTTTTTGAAGATTCCCAAATTCTTTATACATAAGTGAAATCTTTTTGGTTATTTTTAAAATGAATAATGAAATGAGAGAATGGAAAATGAATAAGTACCGCGGCATGTCTCCTGAAGAATCAATCAAAGCTGTAACAATAGAAATTATCGAACGTGCAATTAAGCTCGGTAAGAAACAGAACCGTGAAATTTTCATTAGTAAAACATCCGGCGGAAAAGGAACAAGTGTTTTCGAATTAAATCCTAAAACAAAAGAAGGAAAAGAAAATCTAGAGAAATTTTTAACTCCGGTTAGGAGACATTATACATTTAGCGGTCTCGGTTTCCCTGAAGAAAAAAACGCAATCAATTGGCGCATGCTTAATCTACCGTTTAGAAGAAGATTACTTTTGCAGTTTCAAGTCGCGGCAACATTTTTTATGAAAGGAATTCCGTTCAAAAATAAATTTTACCGATGGATGGGCGCACATATCGGTAAAGGCGCTGAAATTATGCAGCTTGTTTGGCTCGATCATTTTAGACCCGAATTAATTTATGTCGGTGAAAATACCGTTCTTGGAGCATTTACAAGATTAACTGTTCATGCTTACGAGGGCGCCGGAAAATTTAGATATGGATTAATTACAATCGGTAAAAATTGTATGATTGGCGCCGGAACCGGAATGGGTCCCATAGATATTGAGGACAACTCACGCACACTTCCCGGGGCAACTCTCTCGCCATATCTTTCAAAGATTAAATCCGGTTCTGTAGTTGGTTGGGATCCACCGAATGTGAAAGAACCGAAAGAAGAACAAGATCAAATTATACCATAAACTTTTTTTACTCAATCTTAGCAGAACAAAAAGCTTGATTCCCATAAACGAACAAATCAAAAGACAAAACGTCTCAATAAATACTGAAAAATTTGTAAATTAAAAGGAATAATTACTGTGAGTGCAATGAGTGATGCAATTCAAATAAAAAACACTCTATGCTTAGCCGTGTTGCCGTTCGATAATTTGACTGGTGACATTGAGAAGGATTATTTTTCGCGCGGTTTTGTAGAAGATCTAATCACAGACCTATCCCGGTTTCCATCACTGCAAATTATTTCATCACACACATCGCTCTCGGAAAAACTTATTCCTGATAAAACTTCTGCCGAAAAATATAATGTCAATTATTTTTTAAAGGGAAATTTAAGACAAATCTCCGGGACGATTCGCATCAACACTCAACTCTTCGATCCGGTCAATCAAGCCGTGTTATGGGCGGAAAGATATGATGCTCCGGTCGAAAATGTTTTTGAAATACACGACAGTATAATAGAAAAAGTTGTAAGCGCACTTTCAATTTTAATTGATGAAAAAAGATTAGCAGAGATTCGCAAGAAAGAAATAACACAACTTGAAGCATATGATTGTTGGCTTCGCGGTTATGAATATTTGAGAAGAGGCTCTCTCAAGGATGATGAGAAAGCTCGGGAGTTTTTTAATCGAGCGCTTGAAATAGACCCGCACTATGCAAGAGCGTATGCCGGACTTTCGCTTTCGTATTTTAATGAGTGGACTTGTCAATTTTGGGATCGCTGGCAAGATACTTTGACTTCGGCTTATAACTATGCAGAGAAAGCGAATCAATATGGTTCAAACGATCATTTGGTGCAGATGATTTTGGGAAGAGTATTACTTTACAGAAGAGATTTTGATGCAGCAGAAAAATTCATCAATAAAGCACTCGATCTTAATCCTAACGATGCCGATGCTTTAGTTCAATTAGCTAACAGCAAAGCCCTTTTAGGTGAGACAAAAACCGCAGTTGAACTGTTTAATAAAGCGGTTAGATTAAATCCGTTTCATCCTCAATGGTATAATTTGTACGGAGCAATTTGTCATTTTGCTGCCGAAGATTATGGCACGTCAATAAAGTTAGCCGAACAAATTCCACCGATTATGTGGGTTGATTTGCCTGCATATCTTTCCGCAGCAAATACTTACGAAGGCAATTCTGAAAAAGCGTCATACTATATAAAGCTATACTTAAAAAACTTTGTTGAAAAAATCACATATGGAAGAGAACCTTTGCCCGGAGAAGCTTTTGATTGGGTGGTGGCGGTTAATCCTTACAAATATGAAAAAGACATTCAACGATTAATGAATGGATTAGAAAAAGCCGGACTCGCTCAAAACGAGAAAGGAACTAATTATTCGTTGATTGAAAAAAGAATTAACAATGAAAGCAGGCAAAACGTATTTAAGAGATCGGAAAGCTTTTGGGTTATCTCGTTTAATAATCTTACGGTACAATTACCAGAGATGAAAGGGTTCCTCGATATTGTAAAACTTATAGATAATCCAGAAAAGGAAATTCACTGTTCTGATTTAATGGGAAGTATTACAAGCACTGATCGTGGAGTTGAAGCAATCGATGAAAAAGCAAAAAGAAAGTATTACGCAAAAATAAACGAACTTCAGGATGAGCTACGTGAAGCTGAAGAAATGAACGATATCGGAAGAGCCGACTTGATCACCAACGAGTTGAATAAAATATTAGATCATCTTTCCCAGTCAACAGGCCTGAAAGGAAGAGCACGCAAACTAGCCGATCCTTCGGATAGGGCAAGAGCTGCAGTTACGCTTAGAATAAAAAGCGCAATTCAAAAAATTGAAAACGTACACCCTTCGCTTGCAAAACATTTCCAAAATAATATTAAAACTGGAACGTTTTGTGTCTACTCACCGGAGAATTCCGTTCAGTGGGAGTTGTAAAATTAATAGTTTGTTGTGAACAAACCATCAGTTTAGGGATCTATTCAGAACAGAAGAATAAAGGGTAAAAATGGAACGCAGATAACACAGAAAAAACAGATAAACACTGATTTTTATCTGTGTGAATCCATAGTTTCAGTGTGATCAGTGTTCCATTAACACTTTAGTTGAAGCATTGCTTTTTCAGAGAAGAGACCGCTGGATGAGTTCTTGCAAATTAGAGGGATATGCAATGCTCCCTTAATCTGACTGTATATTAATCCACCCAAAATATTTCCTTACACCCTGCTTTACAATGTAAGCCGACATCTTACGCCTTACAGGTAGAAACAAAAATATTGAGGAAGAGATGGAAACGGTTTCATTAGAAAGAGAATTTATAAAACAACTTGAAAATCAAGAAGCGCAATATTGGAGCGATTACTATATATGTTGCAAATCTCCAATACAGGAAAAACTTGGTGTCTCAATGAATATAATCAACGGAGCATTTTGTTTTGCTATTGCGAAAACCGGCCGGCTTGCATTTAATCGCGTGTTGGGTATTGGACTTGAGTACGAAATAACCGACCAGCAATTAAAAGAAATTATAAATTTTTATAAACAAGTCGGGACAAACAGATTTATGATTCAAGTCAGTCCTGCCGCTTTTCCCGAAAATAATGAAGAGCTATTGCTGCGCAATGGGTTCATTCGGTATAATCAATGGGCAAAATCATATAAAAAATTGGTAAACGAAATTGAGATTCCCGAATCCAAGCTAAACCTAGAAAATTTAGAACTTTCAAACATAGAAGAATTTGAAAACGTTATAAAGCTCGCGTTTGAATTCGAATATGATTCTCATTTATTGATAAGCAGAACTTACAAGAAGCCGGGATGGAAACATTACCTTGCAAGAGAAAATGGTAAAGCCATTGCGGCGGCTTCTATGTTTTTCTGCGGTAAAGTTGCATCGCTTGCAATAGGCGGAACCATTCCCGAAGCTCGTGGCAAAGGAGCACAGAGCTTATTAATTGCTCAACGGTTAAACGATGCTTACAAAGCCGGTTGTGAATATGTAGTCGTTGAGACTTCGGAAGATTTGCCGGATAAACCTTCACAGTCTTACAGAAACATATTTAAAGCCGGATTCGAAACGGCTTATTTGAGACCAAACTATGTTTATAATTTTTAATTGGAGGAACGATGAACACGATTCAACAAATAGCGAAATACTTTTTCAAATTAATAATTCTTGGAAGCCTATTCTTTATGAAAGTAGAATCGGCAGAAATTAAAACAGATATCTTCGAAGAGAAAATCGAAATAGTTAACGGACTTAAAGTTAACTACAGGATTGCCGGAAATGGTCTCGCCTTGTTGTTTCTTCACGGGTATACGCTAAGCGGAAAGCTGTGGGATCCGTTCATAGAAAAACTTTCGCAAAACTTTACGGTAATAATTCCGGATTTACCCGGTCACGGAAAATCTGACGAGGTTAAAGGAGACTACACTTTTAAAAAGTTTGCCGAAGTGATGATTGAATTCTTGGATAAATTAGGCATTAATGAAGTTAATGCAGTCGGACACAGCGGTGGAGGAATGACGATATTGAATATGGTTAAACAAAAACCGGGACTCGTTAAAACAATGACCTTAATTGGCTGCGCTCATAAATTCACGAAAGAAGGAATAGAATTTACAAAGCATGACACTTTTGAAAATTTAAGCGAGGAATTGAAAGTTTTTTATAGAGAAATTCATCCAAACGGAGATACACAAACCAAAAAATTATTTGACCAAATGTTTCCACTACTATTGACATATAATAATTTCGACATCTATTCAAAAGAATTAATTGATACGGAAACCAGATCATTCATAATAATGGGAGATAGAGATTATTACTTCAAACCCGAATACGCTGTTGAAATGTACAACGCTCTTCCAAATTCACAACTGTGGATAATTCCGAATCAAGGGCATCTTCCTTTTAGAGAAGACTGGGGTGGCTCCGAAGCAGTAGAAAGAATTTTTGTTGATGAAATAGAAAAATTTATTAACAGTAACAAACCATCAGTCAATCTTGGATTGAATTAAAAAACAAGTATTATAAATTAAAGGAGAAATACAATGTGTTTAGTACACCAAATAGATACACAAAAAAAAGAAAACTTTGCGGAAAAATTACTCGGTACTTTGAATCAAGGTGCGTTGAGTGTAATGATTTCAATCGGACACCGTACGGGACTTTTTGATGTAATGAGCGAACTTCCGCCGTCAACATCCGAAGAGATAGCAAGAGCCGCTGGATTAAGCGAAAGATATGTCCGAGAATGGCTCGGCGCAATGTTAACCGGATTTGTCGTGGAATATGATTCCGATACACAAAGATATCGTCTCCCGCAAGAGCACGCCTCTTTCTTAACAAGAAAAGCTGCTGCTGATAATATTGGTGTCTTTGCGCAGTATATTCCGCTGCTTGGAACAATAGAAGATAAAGTAATCAACTGTTTCAAAAACGGTGGAGGTGTTCCTTATTCGGAATATGATCGGTTTCAAGATGTTATGTCGGAAGACAGCAATCAATCGGTTGTCTCATCTTTGCTTGATGTTATTCTTCCGGCAATACCCGGAATCGTCGATAGACTTGAAGAAGGAATAGAAGTAATCGACTTAGGCTGCGGAAGAGGCAACGCGATTAATTTGATGGCAAAGACTTTCCCAAAAAGTAAATTTCTCGGTTATGACTTAAGTGAAGAAGCAATTGACTATGCAAAAAGACAAGCTGAAAAACAGGCATTAACAAACGTTACTTTTGAAGTAAGAGATCTAACCGATTACAACATTACGGCTCAGAATAATAAATTTGATTTTGTAACAACGTTCGATGCTGTTCACGATCAAGCAAGACCGGATAATCTTTTGGCAGGAATTTATAAATCACTTAAAGAAGACGGTATTTATTTAATGCAGGATATTTCAGCTTCAAGCGAACCGCATAAAAATATTGATCATCCGATGGGAACACTGCTATACACTGTTTCGACAATGCACTGCATGACCGTTTCACTTGCACAAGGCGGACTTGGTCTCGGTACAATGTGGGGAAGAGAAAAAGCTATGGAAATGCTCAAGGAAGTTGGATTCACAAATATCGAGATAAAGAACTTCGAGCACGATTTTCAAAATGATTATTACATAATTAGAAAATAATATCACAACTCCCGTCTCAACTATTGGCAGGAATAAGTTCCGGATAGAATATGAGGCGGGATGTTAATATAAAACCATGATGAGATTAAAAAAAATGAAAACAAATTCTGATAATAAAGTTTTAGCATACTGCATGATAAGCGTTACCTTAAGTTTAGTTCCGCTGTTATTTTTATACTTAACGGAGGTTCAGGGCAAAAACTTGTTTACAATAGTTATTAAATCCTTGTTTACTATACTCTGAAAATAATTTTACGTAATCTAAATCCTTATTCATCAAACCGTTCGATTATTTTCATGTTTTGATGATTATAAACATCTTTTCCTTCAGATGTATATAAGTATTCAATTCTGTTTTGATAGAACTCTGTAATCTTTCCCCGTACCATTTTTAATGTGCTGTTCATAAATTGATTTTGTTCAGTGAAACCTTCGCCGAGTAAAGCAAAAGTTGCCGGCAGCCATCTTTCAGGAAACTCGTTTTCGTACTCACCGCCGGACTTAAACTTGTCAATATCTTTTTGAACTATTTCTATCGCTTTTGTTTGTCCTTCTTTGGTTTGAATTGTTAATGAGTATTTTTTCAATTCATTTTTTATTGCTTCTTTATTCGGCACTATTAAAGCGATGGTGTATGGATTTTGATTGTTGTGCAACATTACTTGTTCAATAAAATTTGATTTTTCCACAAGCGCTTCTTCAATTCCTTCTGGAGAATATTTTTCGCCGTCGCTTGCAATCAATAAACTTTTGAATCTGCCGAGTACATATAAATATCCATCTTCATCGAGATAGCCCATATCACCGGTGTATAGCCAGCCATCTTTAATTGTTTCGTTGGTTGCTTTATCGTTTTTCCAGTATCCCTTCATTACATTTTCACCTTTGCAGACAATCTCGCCTTTTTGTCCGGTGGGAACTTTTATTCCGTCTTCGTTGCAAATTTTTACTTCGAGATTCACGACAATCTTACCGGAAGAACCGAGTTTGTGTTGAGCGGGAACGTTTGCTGAAATAATAGGCGCGGCTTCTGTCAATCCATATCCTTGAAACATCGGCATTCCGATCGCATAAAAGAATTTTTGTAATTCAATATCAAGCAAAGCACCGCCGCCGATAAAAAATTCTAATCTTCCACCGAACCCTTGTCTAATTTTACTAAAGAGAATTTTATCGTAAAGTGAAATCAAAGGTTTCTTTAATTTTTTGAATCCTCTTCCCTTGTCGCAGCCGAGTCCGTTATAATCATAAGCGGTTTCGAGGGCTTTGTTAAAAAGCTTTTCAACTTTTTCTCCTTTTGCTCTAATTCCCGCCTCAATATTTTTCTTAAAGTTTTTGGCAAGAGCCGGAACGCTTAACAGAAACGTTGGTTTAATTTCTTTTATGTTTTGAGGAATGTTGCGTAAAGTTTCAATAGGTGTGCTGCCGACTTGTATTGAGGCCATCGAAGCACCATTTTTCATAGGAGTGTATATTCCGGCGGTATGCGCAAACGAATGATCCCAAGGAAGAATTAAGAGCGAAATATAAGATTCGGGAATTGGTAAAAGAGCGGTCGCTTGTTCAATATTTGCTGTATAGTTGCGATGAGTCAAAATAATTCCTTTCGGATCGGCAGTTGTGCCGGAGGTATAACAAATATTTGCGCTGTCATTTTCTTTTATTGATTGCCAAGTTTGATTGAAGAACTCCTCGTTATTTTGTAAATATTCTTCTCCAATTTTAAATACTTCATCTTTTGTGATTTCGTCATCGTGTATATCATTTACATTATCAAATACGATAATCTTTTCTAATTCGGGTAAATCATTTTTAATACGACGAATTTTATGCAAATGATTTTTTGATACAACAACAAACTTGGATTCCGAATGAGCGATACGAAATTTAAGATCATTCGGCTCATCAATTTTAACAGAGATAGGAACATTAACTCCACCACAATACAAAATTGCAAGTTCACTCATTACCCAATCATTTCTTCCTTCCGAAATTAAAGTTGCGCGGTCTCCTTTCTGCAAACCAAGCTTCAAAAGTCCGGCGGCAAACTTGTAAACAAGTGATTTCATCTCACCATATGTCAGAGGATCATACTTGTCGGTTTTCTTTTCCCACATCAATGGATTGTTTGAATATTTTTTTTCGCTTTCATCGAATAAGTTTGGGAGAGTTCGTTCAATCACGTCAGCCTCTTAAGCTATTTTAATATTTTGTCTATTGCGGTTTGATCCAAGTTTGTTTCGAGTAAAACATACTTTGTATGTGAAATTGTTTCAATAATTTTGAAGTGCTTATATGTTGATATAAATCTGCCTGCAGCTTCCTCCGAACCAAAGTCAATTAAAGCAGTATTTATAAAACCGTCATCAGATTTAATAGGAAGCAAAACAATTTTATAATTATTTGTATCAGCGAAATATTTTTCCCATCTTGGAAAACCGTTTTGTAAACCAAGCTTACCTTTTATCAACTTAATCTGATTCTGAAAAGACTCAAACCTAGGTTGTTGAAAATATTCCGGGACAATAAAGTTTTGTAAACCGATTTTAGTCAGAAAGTTTTCTAATAAACTTAGAGAATAGTTTTGCGCTTCGGTATCACCGGATTGATTTGAAATGGAGAAATAAAATCTCCCAACCGTAGCTTGTATTTGGTGCGAAGTAATACAAATATGTTTAACGAGAGTATCGGTTCTTGCACAATTAAATTTATTGATGGAAAAAATTCCGAATGCTTCTTCTAATCCTGTCATACCATAAACTTCAACCCGATATATGTTATCGTCATAATTTATCTCTTGAAGTAAAGTTCTATCAAGCCCGTATTCGAGATAAAGATCTGCACCGCCGTTTATTAATCCCCAAAGTTCTTCTCCAATATAAAATTCAGTCCTTGTGATCTCTCCACCATCTACATCTTCTTGATAAAGCCGAGGAAACTCATTTTGTTGTGCACCTAATGACAAGCCAAGAATAAATACAAGGAATATGAGAGTATATTTTTTTTTGTTATTCATAATTAAGTCAGATCTATTTTGTTGAAGTCAATTTTATTGTTATCAGCCACGCCAAGGTTTAAGTTTTCAGCCATCTTCAAAAAAGCAGAACCGCGGGGTGATTCTTCTTCCTGCAATCCTTCTTCGATTCGTTTTTTAGTAACTATGTTTAATCCAACTCTATCAACAGCAACGGGATCTGTTCCGATTAGTATGGTATTATAATTTGTAAAGAATTGCGGAACGGCAGAGGGTCCTCCGTTAAAACAACCCTTAATTCCGTCGACAATATTTAAAACAACTTTATCTCGCAACGGAGGAAAAGCACAAACTTCCGCAACTGTTTCCGACCAAAGTTTTTCGTGAAGTCGTCCGGTGTTTGTAATTGCACCATAAGATAAGTTCTTCATACAAAGCGTAACCGAGGTTCCGGCATTTTTGAGTATTGGTATGTTTATAATTTTATCACACATCTCTGTAACAATTTTTGTGAAGTAAGAATACTTGCCGGTGTTTACCATATAAGGTAAAGTTTCCGGACGGTATTCCGCTTCAACATCTGCCCAGTAATACCAATCTTTGTCAATCATTCTTAGTGAATACAGCTCTTCGTTTTCATCATACATTGTTCCGTTTTCACCTTTGCGTTCGGTTCCAATAATTTTAATTCCCGGAAAAATCTCTTCGGTTATTCCCGACTCAAAAATTTGTTCTTCACGCCTATCCCATATAATTAAATTGCTTCTCGGAATACCCGCCTCTTCAAGTTGGTTAACTATTGCGAGTGTAACTTCGACCGAACTAGATAATGTTGGTCCTGCAACGGGATTGACTTTCAATCCAATTTTGTCATTTTTGTTTACAAATTGCAGCCAAGCTTCTTTAATAGATACTGCTCCCGTAAGAGTTAACATTCCTTCCGCAATCATTTTGTAAATAGCATCATATACAATCTTGTTTTCAACAACGGGATTGGAGTGATTTACTTGTACAACTTTTCCGGGATACTTGCCCGGCATTGAGTTTTCTTTGCGGGGATGTTTTAATGCATCTTCAATATTTGTTTTGGGCTTGTCTTCTTCTTGTAAAGTCTTTGCAATTTTTTCATTCGTGAGTATTGGAGATAACGCAAATCCGGCACCTGTTAAAGACGAAATTTTGAAAAAGCTTCTTCTGGAAAGTTTGTTCGATTTCATTTTCGATTCCTTATTTGTAGTAGAAGGAAAAGTTGAGACGTGTAATTTAGTTATTAGTTCAATAATTTATTAGTCAACAAACAAGGCTTGGGGTCTGATTAAAAACGATTTTTACTTTTGTGTCGGTTGGTTATTGGCGATGTGAAATAATTATTATTTGGATATTTCAGAAGAGTTGGGGTTTATAATAAACTCATCGAGTTCATTTATGAATACTTTCGGAGCTTCACCGGTGAATTTTTTGAAATCTCGAATGAAATGAGCTTGATCAGAATAACCGCAAATGTATGCAAGATCACTGAGCTCAACCTCTTTACCTTCTTTTATTATTCGATTTACTTTGTTAAGTCTTGCTAATCGCATATAACTTTTTGGGGACATTCCGACTTTCTGTTTGAACTCCCGCTCTAATTGACGTTTGCTAATGAATACTTTACTTGCCAACTCGTCAACTGTTATTAAACCATCGGATTTTCGAATTAAGTCTGCAGCCTTGTTTAGGTAATACAAATTAATTTTACTTCTGCTAAAATTTTTTCTAAAAAACTGTTCGGTTAAAAAAATTAGTTTTTTGATATCATTGATTTCTCTTAACACTTTACAGTGATCGCGAAACTTGTGCATTGACAAGCTTTCTAAATCGGTATAGTTTTCGCTGAATTCCGACACCGGAATTCCGAATAGCTGATAAAATCCTTCCGGTTTGAACCGCACTCCAAACACATTAACGGCTCCCTTAAAATTCACTTCATAAGGAAGAGAGTATAACCCAATTAATAAAAAATCCGGCGAGGAGGTAAACGTTGATGAATCCAATAATTCACAATGTAAATCCGAAAGATGAATAATTAACTCTACATATCCGTTAGGCACAACTCTTTGCGAAAAAAGTTTGACAGATTTTGTATTAAAGGATCCACCCCAAAAATATTCAATATATGGGGAAAGATCAGGTGAAGGGCGATATTCTTGAATGGTAACACTCACGCTGTTATAGAATTAAGTAGATTCCTTAGATTGACCAACCGGTTCTCAATTAAAATTATTTCTATGTATAATAGACGGGGATTGATGAAAAAAGTTCTTTTGTCTTAATTTGTTTTTCAAACAATCCCCCGGCTTCTTCTGACAGTTTAAGCAGTCATTTGAGCAGTATCTACTATGTTTGATTCAGTCGGAAGCCAAGTATTATCGAATGTAGCAACGATATTACTTGCCCCTCCAAAAAATCCAAGAACTTTGACTTTGTCTTCGCCGACATTTTTTAAGTTATGCGAGACCATTTCAGGAACTAATGCCATACTGTGCTTTGAAACGATATTACATTCATTTCCAACCGTAACTTCTGCAGTTCCCTCCAAGATTAATAAGGTCTCTTCGGCGCTGTCAGTGTGGCTCCCGAGCTCTTCGCCCGGATTAAGTTCGAAATAAACCGCGGCACTTTGCTTGGCACCGTGAACACCGAGCAGCGGGAATGTAGCTTTACATCTTTGTCTTGGGTTATTGACAGAAGTAAATTCATTTAGTGATAAGTTGTTAAGATCTATTTTTAACATTGTTTTGCTCCTTAGTTATTATGGTAATAATTAATTCGTGTAACACTTCATTGAAACATTTCCTTGAACCATATCAACAATACCCACCGCCCAAATTTGTTTTTGATTGAGCCAATTATATTCCTGTGAATTTGTTAAAAAACTTAAATTCAGATTTAACTTAGCGGTTCCGTCGGGATTTGGACTTGAAACTCCGGACTCTTGAATGTGAATCATCACACCATCATCAGTTAAAATAGACGCTTGAATATTCAATTCAAACTTGCCGTCGCTTCTAACATAAAGGTAATCAACGCCTTTGATGTCTCCGTTAATTTTTTCGCCAAAGACCTTTCCTTCAAAGGCAATATTAAATCTAGTTCCTTGCGGAGGCAAAACAACGTTGCCTGAAATTAAATCTTCCCAGCTTATACCAAACTCGGTTATTCCGGTAAGACTAATTTCTTCGTCAAATAGATGTTTTACCGCAGAATTTATATCGAGTGATTTAGTGATTGTTTCCATTTATGTAACTCCTATTTTTTTGAATGAAAAATGATAGGACAAAATTATAATCGAAAAGAAAGGAGTGATTGAAAAAATGCGACATATTAATAAAGTTTTTAAGGATTGCGGATTTTTTTGTATCATTAATTTTAAAGAACCTATTACTTAAATAGAGGTTAATAAATGAACTATTCACCAAAAGAAATATTAAAACAGTGGGTTAAGCACTTCAACAATGCTGATGTTGAATCACTTATATGTTTATATGCCGATGATGCCGTAAATCATCAAGTGGCAAATGAACCAGTAAAAGGTAAGGCGGCAATTAAGGAAATGTTCGAAAACGAATTTGCTCAAGCAAAGATGACTTGCATTGTTGAGAATATATTTGAAGATGGTGAGTGGGCAATATTGGAATGGAAAGATCCGCTCGGTTTAAAAGGCTGCGGATTCTTTCATATCGTTAACGGAAAAATAATTTTTCAAAGAGGTTACTGGGATAAACTTTCTTTTTTAAAGATGCATAATTTACCGATAGAGTAAAATAAAATTGTTATTCTTTCAAATTATCTTCTCTGTTGAAAGTAGCTTTCAATCCTGCAATAAATTTCTGTTTTTGATCATTATCTAACTTTGCTTCAGGATGAAGCGGAAGATAAATCGGTAATGGCATTTTATCTCTTTCAACTTCTTCGTATGCTTCGACTGCATTTTTCATACCCTCGGCTATTGAAACGTTAAAGTGTCTTCTTCCTTTTTCAACATCACTTTGAATTAACCAAGAAGCCGGTGCAATGTTGCTGTACCAAGGCCATTTTGTTTCGTTGCTGTGGCAATCGGCACATGCATTATAAAAGGTTTCTTTTGTTTGTGGACTGTCCCACTCAACAATATATGTAACGGGCGGATTATCGTGATCTCTTCCATATGGATAAAATTGTATAAGCACAATAAGTGCGAGCAGTACAATTAATATTTTAAACCAAAGTTTTGATTTCATAATTCCCTCCAAGCAGACATAAATAATTTTTGTTAAAAGATATTTATAAAAAAAATAAATTAACACTCTTTTCTTTGTTCTGTAAAAAGAAGAAGGTATTTTAATAACTCATGAATTTTTTGTTTGAAAATCCTAGGGGTTAAAATGTTTGCAAGAGTAGTCTTTCTTACTTTGTTTGTTGTTGCGTTTATTGGATGCAGCGAAGAATCAAGCACAGAAATCAGCAAGTCATCTATCTTTGGAAGAGTAACTTTCCTTGACGGAAGTTCTGCGGGAAATGCTCAGATAAGACTTATTGTTACAGAGAGCAATCAAAATAAATTTACTAATACCGATCAGAATGGGAATTATAGATTTGACGATCTTGCTGGTGGTAATTATGAAATTGGCTTCACAAGCTTGTCATACGACATAAACTCGTATCGTTCTGAAGAAATTTCACTTTCCGGCAATAATGTTGAACACAATTTTAATATCACTTACAACATGCTTGATGAACTTAAGGTTTTGGTTGTAAACGACAGTTTGTTTTTTATTCAATTTCAAGCTGAAGGAGCAAGAATAG
>QZJX01000084.1 GCA_003599395.1 Ignavibacteriales bacterium
TCAACACCACCCAATTTTTCCAAAGCAAATTTTATGGTTTCTTCAGCGTCTTGAAACTTTCCAGCATCGGCTTTTAGAGCATAAACTTTGGAATTTGGGAAAGTATTAATCAATTCATTTGCTTTTTCGTCAGAACTATGGTAAGTAAAGACAACCGAGCAGCCTTCGTTTAGAAGTTCTTCAACAATAGCTTTTCCAATACCACGTGTCCCGCCGGTTACAATAGCTCGCTTATCTTTTAATATCACTTTTTATTTCTACTGTTAGTTTTCAAATATTGATTACGATATTTTTCTAGTTCCGCAAAACCTTTTTTACCTAGAAGATGTTGAATCTCTTCTTTGCAACAATCATAAATGGTGGAATTTTGATTCTCCGGTTTGTTACAATAATGCAATCTGTTAAGATGGTCATCATCGACTGTTAAAGCACCTTCATAGATTACTAAGGGAAATAATATACAATATAATGGTTTATATTTCCACTTGTGAACTTTTTCTTCCATCGCAATTTTTTGAAGAGTACAATAGCCTTGTCTATCAAGAAAAACACATTTCCCGTTATGAACCTCTGTACCAACTGCCCAACCGGAATCAAAATCTGAGTCTTCCTCAGGATCTTCGAACCATTTTTTAACATCTTTTGTCTGCGAATCATCCATCGATTGAATAATTCTTTTTTTCATCTTCATGATGTTTTTGTGTTCCGCAAGATCAGTGTAAACACCATAATAACAACACTCTCCGGAACAGATGCATACATCACAAGTTTTAACAAATTTATGTGTAAAAATTAACGGATCAATCCAGAGTCCATTAATTTTTTTCTCGAATTTTTGTTCGGGCATTAAAGGTACCTTTCAACGTCTTCGAATTTATCAATGCCGAAGAATTTAACATCGGGATTTATTCTTTTAACCAAACCTTGTAAAACTTTACCGGGTCCAATTTCAATAAATTCATCAGCACCATCGGAAATCATATTGTTAATCGTTTCTTCCCAACGAACCGGTGAATCTAGTTGTCTGTAGAGTAAATCGATTATTTCTAATTTATTTGTAACGGGTTTGCCAGTAACATTAGCGTATACTGGAAATTTAGCATCGTAAAAATTAGTCTTATCGAGTTCTTGTTTAAATTCTTCTTTTGTACTTCTCATAAGTGGAGAATGAAAAGCCCCGCTAACAACTAACTCTTTAACGAGTTTTGCGCCATTTTCTTTCGCTAATTTCATAGCTTCATGCACACCCTCAACCGAACCCGAAATAACAATTTGTCCGGGAGAATTAAAATTCGCACATTGAACAACATAATTTTCCGAGACGGAATTACATATTTCTTCAAGTTTTAGAGCTTCTATTCCTAATACAGCAGCCATTGTACCGGGTTGTTCAATCCCTGCTCTTAACATCAATTCACCTCTTTTACGAACAAGTTTTACGGCATCATAATATTGAATTGCTTTAGATGCAACTAACGCTGAATACTCACCCAGAGAATGTCCCGCAGCCATATCGGCATCTAATATTCTAATTATACTCGCGAGTGCTACTGAATGAACAAATATTGCAGGTTGAGTTACATCGGTCTGTTTTAGAGAATCTTCAGGACCATTGAACATTATATGTGAGAGTTTAACGCCTGTTGCTTCTTCGGCAGTCAATATCATTTCTTTGGCTTCTACAGATTTCTCATATAAATCTTTTGCCATACCGACATATTGTGAACCTTGTCCAGGAAATAAGAATGCACGTTTACCCATTAATCAATACCCCACGTCAAATACATAGAACCCCAAGTGTATCCTGCGCCAAATGCAGCCAAAATTAAATTGTCACCTTTTTTCAATTTACCGTTACGGTAATATTCGGTCAAGCATAAAGGGATTGTCGCTGCGGTTGTATTTCCGTATCTATCAATATTAATCATTACTTTGTCCTTACCGATACCCATTCTATTAGCGGTGGCATCGATTATTCTCAAATTTGCTTGATGAGGAACGAGATAGGCAACATCTTCAGATTTAAGATTATTCTTTTCCATAATTTCAACTGATACATCAGCCATACCTTTAACTGCGACTTTGAAAACAGCTTTACCATCCTGATAGATATAATGCAATTTATTATCCACGGTTTCATGAGATGCCGGTAAAGCACTACCACCGGCTTTCATATAAAGTGCTTCTTTACCTTTTCCGTCAACTCTTAATATGGAATCATGAATTCCCAGATTATCATCGTCGGTTGGTTCGAGTAAAACCGCAGAAGCAGCATCACCAAATAAAATACATGTATTTCTGTCGGTATAATCGGTAATTGCACTCATTTTATCAGAACCAACGACAATTACTTTTTTATACCTACCGCTTTCAATTAATGAAGCACCGGTTTGAAGAGCAAATAGAAATCCCGAACATGCGGCTGAAAGATCGAAGCCCCATGCGTTAGGCATATTTGATTTTTCTTGCACCAAACAAGCTGTTGCCGGAAAAAACATATCTGGGGTTACCGTCGCAACAATTATAACTTCAATTTCATTTCTATCTATGTTTTTCGATTTAAGCAAATCTTCGATTGCTAGTGCAGCCATATCACTTGTTGCACCGTTTTCCATTTTACGTCTTTCACTAATTCCGGTGCGTGTTTTAATCCATTCGTCATTTGTATCAACTATACTCTCAAAATATTTATTATCCATTACCGTTTCGGGGACATACATTCCGACAGCGGTAATTGCAGCTTTTATTTTATTTGTTTGCATAATACTTTAACGATTCCTCAAATTTTTGGAGAATATTTAGATCATACATTTCTTTTGCACGAAGAACCATATTCTTAATGGCTAAAGGTGAACTCGAACCATGACCAATTATACTAATTCCATTAACACCTAAAAGCGGAACTCCACCATGATATTGGTAATCCATATCTTTTAGCGAATTCTTTAATACTCCTTTAGTCACAAGAGCTTTTATTTTATTTACAATTCCTTTATCGGCATAAGTTCTTATTTTAGAACGAAGCAAACCTAAAACACTTTCACCAAATTTCAGAATAATATTTCCGACAAAACCATCACAAACAATTACATCAACTTTTCCGTTCATAACATCTCTACCCTCAACATTTCCAATATAATTTAGTTTGGAAGCTTTAAGAAGTTTATGAGTTTCAAAAGTTAATTCATTCCCTTTTTCCTCTTCTTCGCCGACACTTAGTAAACCAACTTTTGGGTTTTGAACTTTATAAATCTCTTGTGAAAATATTGTACCTAATGCGGCGTATTCTAAAAGATGCTGTGGTTTAGAATCAACACTTGCACCGGCATCGAACAGCATAGTGAATTTATTTTCGGTATTCGGAAAAGAGGCGCCAATAGTCGGTCTTCCTACTCCAGGGATTCTTCCCATAATCAAAGTTGAAGCTGCTAACATTGCGCCGGTATTGCCAGCACTTACAAATGCATCAACTTTTTTATTTTTAATAAGATTCGCGCCAACTACGATTGACGAATTTTTCTTCGTACGAATTGCAGCTGTAGGAGTATCTGTCATTGTGATTTGTTCGGGTGCGTGAATTATGAATTCATCGGAAAATTTAAAACCATTTTTATTTATAACTTCTTTTATTTTGACTATATCGCCAACTAGAAATAATTCAAAGCTTTTACTCTCTTGAAATGCTTGTATTGCACCAACGACGTCGTTATGGGGAGCGAAATCACTCCCCATCGCGTCAACTGCTATTTTGCAATTTGAATTATTCTGTAGGTTTGTCATAATCCGAAGATTTATGATTCAGGCACGAACATTGATCTGCCGGCATAGTAACCGCAGTTAGGGCATGCACGGTGGTTCAATTTCATTTCACCGCAATTAGAACACTTACCTAATGAAGGAGCACTTGCCTTGTAATGTGTTCTTCTTTTATCCCTTCTAGTCTTAGATATTTTACGTTTTGGATGTGGCATTTTATCCCTTCTTAGTTATTTAATTTATCTTTCAATTTTAGTAACGGTTCCCAAACGGGATTTATTTCATCTTTATTACAATTGCATTCACCACTGTTCAAGTCTTTACCACATTTTGGACAAAGACCTTTGCAATCTTCACTACATAGATGCTTCATTGGCATTGCTAGCAGTGTTAATTCTTTAACATCCTTTGATAAATTGATTTTATCTTGATCGGGTGAAAGAAAATGAATATTTGTATCATCTTCAGAATCACCACTTTTATCAATCAAATAAATCATGTTAAAATCATGATTAATCGATTGATCATATTCTTTTGTGCACCTATCACATATTAAGTGTGCAGTTGCTTGCGTATTGCATCTTAAAACAATTTGATGCGCTGACTTATCCATCTCACAATTTAGAAGAACATCATCAACAAAATCAGAACCAAGATTTAACTTTTCTGCCGATTCTCTAAATTCCAGTTCGTGAATCCCGTCAGCAAAGTTTGTAAACTTAATTATCATGGGAATATCAAAAAATGTAAGTTGGAAATATACTTATTGGGTTTTTGATAATCAATTATTTTTCCACAGGAAAGATTATCTTAAAATATTGTTATTTAATAAGTTATTTTGGTTATATAAAGTCATTAATTTAGTCAATTATAATATTTTATTGAAAATATGGGAAAAATCTGGACAATTATTAAGTGGGAATTTTTGCAAAGAGTTAAAGATCGATTATTTGTAATCACCCTAATTGCGGCTCCGTTATTGGTTTTAATGGTCGGAACAGCTGCCGGATTATTATCTGAAGCTAGTCTTGACTACACTAAAGTCATCGGATTCAGAATTGATAATCCGAAATATTTTAACTCGATCGACAATAGATTAAATCAGCTTATTCTTGATGATGGACAACCGGCGTTTATAGGTGTTTTATTAGGAGAAGACAAAGAATATTCTCAAAACTCAGTTGATTGTCTTGTTCGCATCACCGAAATCGAAAACCAATTCATTATTGAATTAAATTACGGTTATACACTCTCCCCTTTGGAATTGAACAAAATTGAGGATGCAATTAAAACCGGTTTGACTGAGAATTATATAAAAAAACAAAATTCGGAAATACTATTACCCAAATTTGATTTTCAGCAGTTATTAAAAAATCAATCCACAAGTACAATTGACGAGTTTAACAAATTGTTCTTCGCCGGTTTTGCCTTTTTATTTCTTTTAATAATTGTAATAATATATTCGGGTTCAAGTTTTACAAGAGCTTTGGCGGAAGAAAAAAATACACATATCAATGAAATCTTACTTTCTAGCGTTTCTCCTAATGAAATTCTTTTTGGAAAATATTTTGGCTTAGCTTTACTTGGAATTTTACAAACGTTATTTTGGTTCGGATTTAGTTACATGTTCTTCGGGGGAAATTCAACACATCTAGAAATTGTAACTAATTTACCATTGTTGATTATTTATTTTTTTCTGGGTTATCTTCTGTATAGCGCAATTTTTCTTGCTCTCGGTGCTCAAGTAACTACCGAAAACGAAGCTCAGCAAATTACAACTTTAACGAGTTTGTTCTTGATAATTCCAGTAGTTATATCAGCACAAATTTTTGTTTCACCAGATTCTTTACTAAGCAGCATCTTTACTTATTTTCCACTCACAACTGCACCGGTGATGCTGATGAAAATAAATGTTAGTGACACTAGTGTATCAGAGATTATCCTCACAATTATCATACAAATTATATCAATAACTGTTGTTATAATGATTGCATCAAAGTATTTTGCTAAAGGTTTGTCGCAATTCAATAAGAAAGTAAGAAGATAAATAAATGCCAGTTTTAGCCTCATTTATAGCTGCAGTGGTTCCAATGACGTTTTATATGATCATTTTATGGCGACTTGATAAATATGAAAAAGAACCATTCAAACAAGTTCTAAAACATTTTCTTTGGGGTGCAGTCGGTGCTATAATTCTGACTCTAATCGGAGCAACAATTTTTACTTCTGCTGTTGAAATTTTATTCCCGACAATTATTGCAATCGGTCTTTTTGAAGTTGTAATTGTCGCCCCACTTATTGAAGAATTAATGAAAGGTATATATTTATTCAACACTAGTCGAACAAATCATTTTGATAATATTACCGATGGATTAGTTTACGGTGGAGCAATCGGACTTGGATTCGGTATGACTGAAAACTTTATGTACTTCTTCACATATGGAGTAGATTTCGAATCATGGCTAGGTTTGGTAATTATCAGATCAACATTTTCTGCGGTGATGCATTGCATTGCAACCGCTACATTCGGTGCGTTTATTGCCATGTATAAATTCAACATTTCCGGAATTAGATATATGTTACCTCTTTCCGGTTATGCGATTGCTGTGTTAATTCATTTTATGTGGAATTTAAGTGTAAGTTTTGAAGCTACATATTTTCTCGGGTTTTTATTTCTATTGTTGATGATCTTTCTCTTCTTCGCAGTTTTTTTAGCATCACTTGCACACGAAAAAAGAATTATCTTAAAAGAATTAAAATCGGAAGAAAACATTTCTCTTTTAATACCGGATGAAATTGAAATTGTATCATCTCTAAAACGCAGCAAAAAAGGTTGGATTAAAGAAGAATATAGAAAGCAGTATATTGAAACTGCAATTAGATTTGCTTTTAGAAAACATCAGTTAAGAAATGCAAAGTATACAAACATTGCTTTTTATCAAACAGAAGTTGAGAAATTGAGAATTACCTTAGCACAGTTGGTCGCAAAGATTAGAAACGATTATGAAGGAACGAAATAATGGCAATAGGAATTTATGGCGGAACATTTGATCCAATTCATCATGGTCATTTAATAACAGCACAAGCAGTTTTGGAGAAGAGAAATTTAGAAAAGATAGTTTTTATCCCGGCTTACATTTCTCCTCTTAAAACGGAAATGAAAAATTCATCTTCTGAACATAGAATTAAAATGGTAGAATTAGCAATCGAAGAGAATAAATACTTTACCGTAAGCAAGCTTGAATTAGATCGAAAAAACGTTTCATACACTATTGATACTCTTTTAGAACTTAAGAAATCTTATACAGATATAGAACTTATTATTGGTTATGATAATTTGTTGGTTTTTCATAAATGGTATAAACCGGAAAAGATTTTGGAACTTTGTAAACTGATTGTTTTGCATCGTGAAGTTGATAAAATACCCGAAAAGAAAAATCAATTTTATGATAAAGCAGTTATTTTAGATACACCTACAATTGAAATTTCTTCAACTGAGATAAGAAACCGAGTTTCAAATAATTTACAAATCGATTACCTTGTTCCTCTTAAAGTAAAAGAATATATTTATAAAAACGGATTATATAAATAAACCCCATATATATGTTCGATAATTCATTTCTGGAAAAATTATACAACCGAGATAAAAGAATAGTATCTCGGGCTATATCAATAGTAGAATCAGATCAAATAAAATCAGCAGAGTTATTAAATAGAATTTTCCATAAAACCGGGAATGCTTATCGAATCGGAATAACCGGTCCTCCGGGTTCGGGTAAATCAACGATAACAAATCAATTAACAAAATTGATTACTGCACAAGATAAATCCGTTGGTATAATAGCAGTAGATCCAACATCTCCTTTCACCGGCGGGGCGCTGCTTGGTGATCGTGTCCGTATGAGTGAAATAGGAACTCACCCAAATGTATTTATAAGAAGCATGGCAACAAGAGGAAGCCTCGGTGGTTTGAGTAAAAAAGCAATTGACGGTGCTGATATTCTCGATGCAGCCGGATATGATTATGTTATTTTTGAAACCGTTGGTGTCGGTCAATCCGAACTTGATATTGCTCAAGCAGCAGATACAACTGTTGTCGTCCTTGTTCCCGAATCAGGTGATGCGGTTCAAGCAATGAAAGCCGGTTTAATGGAAATTGCCGATTTGTTTGTGCTTAATAAAAGTGATAGACCGGGAGCTGAATCCGCTGCTGCAGCTTTAAGAACAATCCTTTCTTTCAGAGATCATGATGCCGATTCTTGGATGATCCCGATTCTTAAATCAATCGCGTCTGAAAATAAAGGAATTAATGAAATCGTGAACGAAATTGAAAATCATAAAATTCATCTTGAACAAAGAGGGTTACTTAAAAAACTTAGAGAACGAAGATCCAAAACCAGAATTAAAGAGATTGTAGAATTAGTTCTGCAAAGAGAACTTTGGACCGACGAAAGAATTCACAATCTTAACGAAGCAATTGAAGATGTTGTGCTTGGCAATATTTCACCTTACAATCTTGCAAATAAAATTGTAGATCATTACAAAACACAATTCAATAATTAAAGGAATGCAATGGACATAACAAAGCATATTGAACTAAGTGAAAATCAACAGATGATTAGAGATACAATTAGAGAATTTGCTGAAACTAAAATAAGACCCCATGTTATGGAATGGGATGAAGATCAGATATTCCCGATTGATTTGATGCATGAACTTGGTGAGTTAGGTTTTCTCGGAATACTCGTTCCCGAGGAACTCGGCGGTGCAGGTTTAGGCTATGTTGAATATACAATAGTTGTTGAAGAAATTGCACGTATTGATCCTTCAGTTGCTCTTTCTGTTGCAGCACATAACGGACTTTGTACAAATCACATTAATGTTTTCGGAAGTGATGAATTAAAGAAAAAATATGTTCCGGATCTTGCAACCGGTAAAAAAATCGGTGCTTGGGGATTGACTGAACCGGCTTCGGGAAGTGATGCCGGTGGAATGCAAACAACAGCGGAGAAAGACGGTGATTACTATATATTAAATGGTACAAAAACTTTCATAACTCATGGTAAAAGTGGTGAGACTGCTGTTGTAATGGCAATCACGGATAAGGAAAAAGGTAAAAAAGGAATCTCTGCTTTTATAGTTGAAAAAGGTACCGAAGGTTTCAGCGTCGGGAAGAAAGAGAATAAACTTGGAATGCGAGCAAGTGAAACCACTCAGTTGATTTTTGAAAACTGCAAAGTCCCCTCCTCAAATTTAATTGGCAAAGAAGGCGAAGGTTTCACACAAGCAATGAAAATTTTGGAAGGCGGAAGAATTTCAATTGCGGCACTTAGCTGCGGACTTACAGTTGGTTGTCTCGAAGCATCTGTAAATTATTCAAAAGAAAGAAAGCAGTTCAATAAATCTTTGTCCGAGTTCCAAGCTATTCAATTTAAATTAGCTGATATGGCAACCGAACTTCACGCGGCAAGATTATTAACTTATGATGCTGCAAGAATTAAAGATTCCGGCGGAGACATATCATTCCCCGCTTCAATGGCTAAATTATATTCGAGTGAAATTGCTACAAAAGCATCCAACGAAGCTGTACAAATTTTCGGCGGTTACGGTTTTGTAAAAGATTATCCCGTTGAAAAATTTTATCGTGATGTAAAATTACTTACTATCGGTGAAGGCACTTCAGAAGTGCAGAGAATTGTAATTGCACGTCATTTGTTGAGGGACTAGCTTTTTATTTACCAGCGAATTAATTCGTTGGTAAGAGTGAAAATCCAGAGATTTCAATTAACAAAAATTGGAACATCTAAAAACCAAAAAGAAGAAATACTAGTTTTGATCATATTTTGGCATTCTACAACATATAGAACTAAAATTCATCTTGCATTTTTAATTGGTATTATATATAATACCACATGATTCCCTATAACATTGTTATTGATACTAATGTAATTGTTTCGGCTTTACGCTCACGAAATGGTTATTCTTTTGATTTATTATCAATTATTGATGATGACAGATTTAACGTGGGTATTTCGGTTCCTTTAATTCTTGAGTACGAAGACGCTATTCTGAAAAGTAAATCTGCAATTAAACTGAGTCTTGAAGAAATTGATGATATTCTGGACTATATCTGTTTGATCGGTGATAAGCGAAAAATATTTTTTTTATGGCGACCTTTTTTGAAAGATCTCAAAGATGATATGATTTTAGAATTAGCGGTAGAAGCTAGATGTGATTTTATAATTAGTTTCAATAAAAAAGATTTTGCTGGCTCTGAAAAATTTAATATAGAAATTGTAACACCAAAAGAGTTTTTGAAAATGATTGGAGAAATATAATGAGTACAATAAGTTTAAGATTACCCGATTCATTACATAGAAAAGTTCGCGATTTAGCAGAAAGGGAGAATACATCTATTAACCAATTTGTTTCTTCTGCTCTTGCTGAAAAAATTTCCGCCTTGCTTACTGAAGAATATCTTGAAGAAAGAGCAAAACGTGCAAAAAAATCTAACTTCAAAAGAGCACTAAAAAAAGTTGCGGATGCTGAACCTGAAGAGCAAGATAAATAGTATTCAAATTTTGAGATACAAATAATGACAAAAATCGGAACTGACATAAACCAAAAAGAAGACTTCCTAAAAAGAGAAGACTTCTACAAAAATTTAGTTCGTAAACTTGGTGCAGTTCGTGAAGTAACAGAACTTGGCGGTGGGAAGAAAGCAATTGAAAAACAGAAAGCAAAAGGCAAACTCACTGCTCGAGAACGGATTGCAAAACTTATAGATGAGAAATCTGTTTTTTACGAACTAAACACCTTTACTGCACATGAAATTTATGAAGAATGGGGCGGCGCTCCGAGTGCCGGGACAGTTTACGGCGTTGGAGAAATTCACGGTAAGAAACATTTAATAGTCGCCAATGATGCAACAGTAAAAGCCGGTGCATGGTTTCCGCTGACTGCAAAGAAAAATTTACGTGCTCAGGAAATTGCAATGGAAAACCACCTCCCTATCATTTATCTCGTTGATAGCGCAGGAGTTTTTCTTCCTTTACAAGAAGATATCTTTCCCGATAAAGAACACTTCGGAAGAATTTTTAGGAACAACGCACAAATGAGTGCAATGGGTATTCCTCAGATTGCCGCAATTATGGGTCCGTGCGTTGCCGGCGGTGCTTACTTACCTATAATGAGTGATGAAGCATTAATTGTCGAAGGAGAAGGTTCGGTATTTCTTGCCGGTTCACATCTTGTGAAAGCTGCAATTGGTGAAGTAATCGACAATGAAAGTCTCGGTGGTGCACATGTTCAAACAAACATTTCCGGTGTTACAGATTATGTGATGAAAAACGATGAAGAATGTCTGCAGATGATTAGAAATTTGGTAGATAAAAAAGGACCAACTCCCCGTTTCGGATTTAACAGAATAAAACCCGTTAAACCAAAGTTCGATCAAAAAGAGATTTACGGTGTACTTCCCGAAGATCAATTAAAACAATATGATACACACGAACTGCTCGCTAGAATTGTTGATAACTCTGAGATTGATGAATACAAACCGGATTACGGTCAAACTATAATTTGTGCTTATGCCAGAATTGACGGTTGGTCGGTTGGCATAGTTGCAAACCAACGCAAGATTGTAAAAAGTGCCAAAGGTGAAATGCAAATCGGCGGAGTAATTTATTCAGATAGCGCGGATAAAGCAACACGGTTTATAATGAACTGTAATCAAAAAAATATACCGCTTGTTTTCTTACAGGATGTTACGGGGTTTATGGTAGGAAGTAAAGCCGAACACGGCGGAATAATTAAAGACGGTGCAAAGATGGTAAATGCAGTTGCAAATTCAACTGTTCCAAAAATTACAATTATTGTCGGCAACAGCTTCGGTGCAGGCAATTACGCAATGTGCGGTAAAGCTTACGATCCCCGTTTCATTTATGCATATCCTAATGCAAAAATTTCTGTTATGGGTTCTGCACAAGCCGGGGGTGTTTTATTAGATATCAAGATGAAACAACTTCAAAAAGAAGGTAAAGAATTTTCCGATTTTGACAAAAAGAAATTAGAAGATCAAATTAGAAAAGCTTACGATGACTCAAGTTCCGCACTTTATGCGGCAGCAAGATTATGGGTTGATGAAGTTATCGATCCGGCTAAAACTCGTGAATATATTTCTATGAGTTTGGAAGTAGCTGATCACAATCCTGTAATGCCGAAATTTAATGTCGGTGTAATTCAAACATAGATGCAGACCGGTAAATTATATATTGTTGCAACTCCTATCGGTAATTTGAAAGATATTACTCTCCGTGCAATTGAAACACTCAAAGAAGTCGATTTTGTAATTTGCGAAGATACCCGTGTAACGGGATTTCTTCTGAAGGAATATGAAATCTCAAAAGAGTTATTTTCATTTAATGCTCAATCCGAAGAGAGAAAAATTCCAGCAGTATTGGAGAGAATAAAAAGCGGGCAAAACGCCGCACTTGTCTCCGATGCGGGAACTCCGACAATTTCAGATCCCGGCATTAGATTAGTCAGTGCCGCAATTAAAGAAGAAATAGAAGTTGTATCTATCCCTGGTGTGAATGCCGCGATAGCAGCATTGAGTATCGCCGGACTGCCGACTGATTCATTTCTCTTCGAAGGATTTCTCCCACAGAAAAAAGGAAGACAGAAAAAACTAAAAGAACTTGCAGATGAAAATAGAACTATAGTTTTATATGAATCTACTTACAGAATTGAAAAACTCTTAAACGAGTTGAATGAATATATGCCTCAGCGATTAATTGTAGTCTGCAGAGAGCTCACAAAAAAATTCGAAGAAACATGGCGCGGAACAGCAAAAGAATTACTTGAGGATTTACCAAACAAAATTACTAAAGGTGAGTTTGTAGTTTTGATTGCTCCGAAAAATTGGTTATGCTAATTTTTTAAGGACCTCAGGGACTCAAGCGACAATTGCAATGTCCCTTTTGTCATTAGCGTTCTTTTCTACGCTTGTCATATCTCGATTTAGCCATTCTTTCTTTTATTCCACCTTCATTTAAAAATTCTTGTTCGAGTTTTGCTATCTGTTTTGTTAATAAATACTTGGCAACTTTTATTAAACCTATTAAAACATTGGCACAAATCTCAGGATTTTCATGTTCAATTCCTTTCTTAAGCGAATCATAAGTTGCGTCCGGGTCTCTGTTTAATTCTCTTAAACGCTTTGCATAAGGATGATCTTTATGCCACTCACTATATTTATTTGTTCTTAAAAAATCCCTATAATCATTTAATAATTCTTCTAGACTAGATCTAGCAACATTCGTCAATTTGATTTCAGCTTCTTTAGAAGTGGCAGAGAACATACTTCCTTCTGCAATGTTTTGTTTACCAGAACGAGCCGCTTGAATCATTTGCCCAATGGTACGGTCGTATTTAGCAAAAAAACGATGACAAAAATAAACTGTACCGTCATAAATGATTTCAGCCTTTTTATACGATAACAGATTCTGATAACCACCATGTTTAGGAATAAAACCATCTTTATTAAATTGCTTCTCTGACATAACTGTTCTATTTCACTTTATACCTTTTTAATAAATCAATTAAATGAAGTTTTAAATGCACATTAATGGTAACAGTTCTTTGATTTTTTTAACAAACATGTTCTTACTAATTTTACACTTAAAATGTTGGAAATATGGCTCGCACAAAACACAAAAAATTAAAAGAAGTAACTTCTTTCGAAAATGTTTTTGATTATAAAGCCGGAAAAACTGAAGAAGATTTGCTTAAATATTTTGGAAACTCTAATTCAATTTCCTTAGAAATTGGCTGTGGTGAAGGAGATTATATAATTTCGTTAGCTCAACTTTTTCCAGAAAGGAATTTTATCGGAATTGATTTCAAAGGTGCCAGAATTTATATCGGTGCTAAGAAAGCATTAGAAGAAAATATAACCAACGGGGCTTTTTTATGGATCAATGCCAACAAGTTACCCGAGTTTTTTACGAATACCAAGATTGAAGAAATTTTCATCACATTCCCCGAACCTCATGTAAAAAGAAGAGCAGAAAGAAAAAGATTGGTCTCATCAAGATTTTTGGAAATTTATAAGCAGATTATAATACCGGGCGGACATATTCATCTAAAAACAGATGATGATTTTCTCTACAATTATGCTTTGGAAGTTTTACATAAGGTGAAAGCAACAATCTTGTTCAACAGCGATGATCTATATTCTGTAAATGAATTAGATGAAATAAAAAAGATAAAAACACGCTACGAAAAATATTACTTGAAAGAAGGAAGAAAAATAAAATATATTGAATTTGTCTTGTAAGAAGTTACTTTGTTTTTGACTCTCCCCTAACTGTTGCACCTAATACAAGTCCGGCGCCAATTAATACTAAATTTTTTATAATGTATTGTCCCTCAAGCGTTAAACCAAATGGAAAATTTGTCCAAACGACATCCGGTAAAACAAGTATTGGTAAAGCAGTTCCCGGCATTTGAAGAAAAAGTAGTAAAAGAGTTAATCTCATATACTTTCCCCAAATTAATCCGATGCCGATCAAAGTTTCCCAAGCTGCCAAAACAGGTAAAAATAAATCCGGATTTATGAAATAAATTGTGTTACGAACCAATCCTTCTGCGGGACTTAATCCCGGGAAGAATTTCAATGCACCGAACCAAAAGAAAACTATTCCTAGTCCAATTCTGAGAACTAAAAGTCCGTAACGGGACATCCAGTTCACCAAAATATTATCGAGATTTTTTAAGTGTTTGTTTACAAATTTATCTTCATATGTCGTCATTTTTATTCCGTTAGTTTATACAAAGAACCCACGATGATCGTGGGCTAATTTTACTACAAAATTAAGTTAATGTTTCAAAGTTACTCACTTTCGTATTGAATCAGTGAATGAACATCATAATTCTTTAACTTTTCTCTTCCTTTAAGAAAGTTCAACTCAATTAAAAAAGAAATTTGAATAATTTCTCCACCCATTTTTTGAATTAATTTTGCTGCGGCTTCCATTGTACCGCCGGTTGCTAAAAGATCATCATGAAGCAGAACTTTATCACCAGGTTCGATTGCATCTTTGTGAATTTCAATTTTATCTTCACCATATTCAAGAGTATAAGTTTCGCTAAGAGTTTCTGCTGGTAATTTACCCGGTTTACGAATCGGGATAAATCCGGCATCTAATTTTTCAGCGAGTAAACAACCAAAAATAAATCCGCGCGATTCGATTCCGACAACTTTATTAATCTGCTTTCCCTTTGCTAATTCAAATAATTCATCACTTACCGCCTTCAATCCTCTAGCGCTTTTTAATAGCATAGTAATGTCTTTAAATACAATTCCTTTAATCGGGAAATCGGGAACGTCTCTGATTAACGATTTAATATCCATGATAACCTCTTGTTAAGTTGTTCTTTTCACTTTCCTGTTTATGAATTTAATAAATTCTTTTTCTTCATAACAATTTAGGACTTCTCTTGGTTGAACACCGGCTTTTCTTGCAATCATAATTCCATACTCAATATTACTAACTCCATCGGTTGAATGTGCATCAGGATTTATACTAATTAAACACCCTTTTTCACGTGCGTAATATAGATTTCGCCAATCTAAATCCAACCGATGAGGATTTGCATTTATTTCAATTGCAACACGATTAGCAACACATGCATCAATAACTTTTTTGATGTTAACTTTATAACCATCACGTGATAAAAGGAGTCGACCGGTTGGATGAGCTAAGATATCAGTATAAGGATTTTCAACTGCTCTAATTATTCTATTTGTCATCTCAACTTCACTTAGATTAAAAAGAGAATGTATTGAAGCAACAATGAATTGAAATTCAGATAAAATATCTTCAGAGTAATCCAAAGAACCATCTTTTAGAATATCACTTTCAATTCCATGATAAACTTTTATTTTACTCGATTTATTGAAATCATCAATTTCTTTCCTTTGCTGTAGAATCCGATCTTCTTTCAATCCATTAGCATAAAACGCTGATTTACTGTGATCACAAACCGCTGCATATATAAATCCTTGGCGTGCCACCTCATCTATCATTTCGGGAAGCGAATTATTCCCGTCCGAAT
>QZJX01000103.1 GCA_003599395.1 Ignavibacteriales bacterium
CACTATCAACAACAACATACTGGCCCCTTCCGTGATGAACCACGGTACACCAGTGTTCCCAGTTCTTGACACAAAGTAAACATGGTCTTCCTTTTGAAAGTTCGACATTAAGTGCTTTTCGCGCATCGTTTGGATTGCTGGATTGAATGTACTTCATCCTAACATTAAATTTTTTGGCTGCTTTCTCCAAACCAATTTCATCAGTGCCTGCCCACCAAGTACTTCCGGAAATTTGAGCGATTTGGTTTTCATGTTTGAAAATTCCAAGCATTACAAGGGCATATTTTAAAGCGAAAGGACCGCAGCGGTAACTATCGGGTTGAGGATAAAAACTCATAGATATTTTTATTTATTATGATTAGTAACAAGATGCTAAAATAACAAAACTTTTGTAAACCACTACAAATTTCTTTACTTTTTGAAAAATAAACGGAGAAATTTTTGAAAGTTGCTGTTATTTACAATGAAGAATATCCGGAACTAGATAGCGAGTATGCCACAGAGCTCCATAAGAAATTAGATTTTGAACCCTACTTCGAAATAACGGAAAGTGACCCTATAAAAGAATATGCCGAGATTGCAGAAGATCTCAAGAAGGAAGGATTAGATGCATATATTCTGAATTTGCGCGATAATATTGATCACTTTTTTAATGATTTGAATAAGAACAAACCCGATGTAGTTTTCAATTTTGTAGAAATTTATAAAGACCGTGCCGATCTAGAAATGTATTTTGCCGGTTTATTAGAATTACTTAGAATTCCCTATACCGGAGCTCCACCGCTTGCTTTGGGAACATGCCAGAATAAAATGTTAACAAAAAAAATCCTTCGCTCAGTTGGACTTCGGACGGCAAATTATACCTACATTACAAAGCGACAAAAAATTTACCGACTCAAACTCAAATATCCCTTAATTACAAAACCGGCTTTTGAAGATGCAAGTGTTGGAATTGATGTTACTGCTGTTGTTACCAATCATAAGCAGCTTAAAGCGAGGATAGAATATATTCTTAATGAATTTCAGCAACCGGTATTAGTTGAAGAATATATTGACGGACGCGAGTTGAACGTCGCGATTCTTGGAGATAAGAAACCGAGAGTTTTGCCAATAAGCGAAATAGATTTTTCGGAAATGCCGGATCATCTTTACAATATTGTAAGTTATCAAGCAAAGTGGGATCCGCTTCATGAAGCATATCATAAAACTATTCCAATTTGTCCGGCTCCACTAACAAAAAAAGTAGAAGCTGAAGCTAAAGAAATTGCGTTAAAATGTTTTAAAACTATGGGATGTCGCGATTACTGCCGTGTTGATATGCGACTTAATAATAAAAATAAACTGTATGTTTTAGAAGTAAATCCAAATCCTGATTTGACCGCAGATGCAGGATTTATGCGCTCGGCAAAATATGCCGGAATCTCATATAGAAAAGCATTAAAAAGAATAGTTATGCTTGCTGCGAAGAGAGGCGGAGTACTTTAATTGTAGACATCTTTTCGATGACCTATTTTCAAAACTAAAATTAAAATTTCTTCAACTGACACTTTATACACCACTCTATATTCACCAATTCTAAAAAACCAAAAACCTTTGTATTGACCTTTTAAGGGTTTGCCCAACTCTTTTGGATTTAGAGCTAATTCATTTTCAATTTTGTTAAGAATTCTTAGACGATAGGTTTTATCAATCGCTTTTAAATCTCTCTCAACACTTGCTTTATAAAGTATTTTATAAACCAAGATGCTTTCTCATTTCTTGCGATGTAATTATTTCATCAGAAGCATCTTCAAATCGATCTTTTGCAACTTGATAATCATAGTATTCGCTGAAATAATTTTTTAGAGCTTCCACAACATAGAAAGTCTCTGTTCTGTTTGTTTTCTAAGCAGTTTTTTCCAGCAATAAAGAAATCTCGTCCGGAATTCTGAATGCTTTTGCTTTTCCCATATTTATACCTCGTTATATGTGTAATACACATATAATATATTTGACAACTCATTCAAACCATAGGCTCCTTTCTGCAAATATGAAGTCAATATCGAATCCATTTGCGAAATATTTCTCTTTTTATTATGTTTCAATAGAGAATTTTTTCGCAATAAAATTCTTCTCCGTTTTCAAGCAATTTGTAAGAAAAGGGAGAATAAATCATGAGTCACTTCCTTATGTGAAGGAATAATCTAACACTAAGGGATGGAGACAAATAGCTTACTCACTTCTTTATTCCGAAGCACTCCATCTCATAAAGATGGAGAAAATTTTGGATACCAAATTTCACACACTAACAATTACAATTTATAATCGGGATGAAGTTTACGATCGCGTCGGTGAATTGCTGCATTCATTTGCCGATAAGATTTCACTGCGTGTTGGATACCCGGTGCCAGATCAAAACATCTCAATAATATTTATAATTATCAAGGCAACTACCGATGAAATTGGAGCGTTAAGTGGAAAGCTCGGACAAATATCATCTGTAAAAGTAAAAAGCACAACATTGAAGATTTAGAACGGAGTCTATGATGAAAAAATTATTAGCATTTATTTTAATTATATCCTTTCCAATTTTATCACTAATAGCACAAACCGGAACCATCAAAGGAATTGTAAGCGATAAAGAAACAGACCAACTTCTTATTGGGGCAAATTTGATTGTCAATCATACTAGTTATAACGGAACAACAAATAAGTTAGGTGAATTCTTAATTGAAGGAATTCCTACAGGTAAATATAATTTGACAATTTCTTTTGTCGGTTATCAGACTTTAATTAATGAAATTAATGTAGAACAGAATGAAACTTTAGTTTTAAATGTAAAATTAAGTTCCACTCCTATTCATTTAGGAGAAGTTATGGTAACAAGTACAAGAAGAGAAAATATTGTTAGAGAAATTTCATTACCTATTGAAGTTATTACCAAAACAAAATTAGAAGAAATTCCTTCAACAACAATCAGCGATGCTTTAACTAATGAACCCGGAGTAAATTTATCACGAGACGGAATTTGGGCAACTCATGTTAACATAAGAGGGTTAAGTAAACAAAATGTAGTTACATTAATCGATGGCAACAGAATTGAAACCGCTACCAACATTGCTGCCGGAATGTCGTTAATAGATATTGATGATGTAGAAAGAATTGAAGTTATAAAAAGTGGTGTATCTTCATTATATGGAACAGGGGCAACTGGTGGCGTTGTTAATATTCAATCATACACTCCCTCCTACTCAGATGCATTTAATTTTTCCGGCTCGTTAAACAGCAGTTACAACAGTGTCAATGAAGGCTCAAAAGGAAATATTTCATTATCTACAAGCCAATCAAATTGGTTTGCTAAATTCAGCGGAACTTTAAGAAATGCATCCAATACAGAAACACCGGAAGGTACTTTAGAAAACAGTCAATTTAAGGATAACAATATTTCTGCTGCTATTGGTTTTAGACCGTTTGTTAATCATGAATTAAAAATTAATTATCAACGCTTTAGTGCCAAGAATGTTGGAATACCCGGTGGCGATCCGTTCCCCGCAACGGCAAAAGCGAATTATCCAACCGAACTTAGAGAAATGTACAGCGTTGAGTACCAATTACAAAATTTATTTCCTTCTTTAATGACACTCTCCGCAAAATATTTTCATCAATTAATTGAAAGAAGAGTTGAAATTATTCCGAACCAAAATGCAACAACAAACACAAGTGCCGATCATATTATTGATGGATTTCAATTTCAAACTGATTGGTATTTAAGCAATAACAACAGATTAATCGCCGGCATTGATTACTGGCAGAGAGAATATGACGGTTCACGAACTCGACATATAATTCCGCAAAAAAGATTTATAATTGATTCGCCGGTGCCCAATTCAACTTATAAAAGTTTAGGAGTTTTCGCGCAAGATGAATTTATACTTTTCAATGATCAATTGAATTTAACTTTGGGCGGAAGGTATGATTTTATAAATGTATCGAATGAAGAAACCAATAATCCGAATTTCATAATCGTCGATGGAAATAGAAATGATCGCCCACCGATTATACCTGAAGCATCTTATCCCAAAAATGAAGACAGCGATAAATCTTGGAGTGCTAATATTGGATTGTTATTTAAGGCAACAGAGAACATTGATTTTACATTAAATCTTGCAAGAGCTTTTCGTTCGCCTACATTAGAGGAGCGTTATCAATATATTGATTTAGGTGGAACTGTTTATCTCGGAAATCCGAATTTAGATTCGGAGAAAAGTTACTCAATCGATTTGGGAATAAGATATTGGAGTGATTTCGCTTCAATTAAAGGAAATGTTTTCTATAATACTTTTACCGATTTAGTGGCTGATCAATACGATGTAAATGACAGTTTATATAGAACTCAAAATATCGGTGAAGCGGAGTTATACGGATTCGAGTTAAGCGCGGAAGTTAATCCTTACAAAAAAATCGTCATGTATGGCAACACATCTTATGTAAGAGGAATAGATTCCGGGAATAAAACAGACTTAGCAGAAATTCCGCCATTGAATGGAGTTATAGGAATTAAGACACCAGTCAACGACTTATTCAGCGTTGATGTGAATTTCCAATATTCTGCCGAACAGAATAAAGTTGCACTTGGCGAAAAGTCCACTTCCGGATATGGAGTATTAAATTTATTTGTAAATTCATTTCCTATTAATCTCGGTTTGGTTGATTTACAAATATTTGCAGGAATAGAAAATGTTTTCGATAAAGCATACAAAAATCATCTTTCAACCTTCCGCGGTTTAGTCGCACTTGAACCTGGAAGAAACATCTTTACTAAAATTAAAGTTAGTTGGTAACAAACTAGAACACTGATGAGGCGGATTTATTATGACATGGTTTATTATAGCACTTATTTCGGCAGTACTTTCAGCGACCGCATCGATTTTTGAGAAAAAAATTCTTTTTAGACTTGGGGCTTTAGAATTTTCATTTATGGCTGCTGTACTAACTCTGTTGTTTTCTATTCCCTTCTTTTTTGCAGTTGATTATGCCTCACTTCAACTAAATAGTTTATTTGTTCTTTATTTGAAATCAATTTTAGGAGCGTTGGCGTTTTGGTGCGTTATGCTCGCAATTAAAAATATGGAATTAAGCGGAGCGCTTCCCTTGCTTGTATTAACTCCCGGCATTGTAGCATTTTTTGCATTTTTATTTTTAGGTGAAGCTCTATCCAATTTAGAAATCATTGGGATGATTTTACTGCTTGCCGGAACATATATTTTGGAAAGAAAAGGAAAAGATTTTCTTGAACCTTTATTAATCTTTGTAAAATCAAGAAACCATCATTATATAATTTTTGCATTATCGCTTTTTACAATTACTAGTCTCACCGATAAATGGTTACTGAGAGATTTTCAATTAGAACCAACTGTCTTCATTCCTTTCCAGCATTTGTTTCTTGCTGTTAATTTCTTAATTATCGTTTTGGTTAAGGAAACAAATGTTTTTAAGAATATAAAAACTCATTCATCAGATATTTGGTTGTTTGTTATTGCTGTATCGATATTTACAGTTGGTTACAGATGGTCACAAGTAGAAGCAGTAAAGATTGCTCCCGTTGCATTAGTTTTAACGGTTAAAAGATCTTCGGTATTCTTTGCAACAATTATTGGCGGAAAAATTTTTAAGGAACACCATCTAATAAGGAAAGCAATTGCAACATTGATAATGATTGGTGGTGCAGTTATTATGTTGTATTAATTTGTAAAGCGATGATCCCTCATCGCTTTTTATTAGGTTTTCAAAATTTTTAAGCAAGCGACCAAGGATGGTCGCTTTACAATTACGATTCAAATCCCTTTCGGCTGGTAATTCCCTTTTGGTAGTAGTGTTTAACTTCTCTCATTTCAGTAACTAGGTCGGCGAGTTCAATTAATTCTTGCGGGCAGTATCTTCCGGTTAAAATTAGTTCTTTGCTAGCTGGTTTATTTTTTATGATGTTGATTACATCTTGAAGTTCGATCAGCTTAAAGTAAATTGAAACAATTATTTCATCTAAAATGATGATATCATAATTGTCTTTTGAAAACTCATCTTCTACTTTTTGCAACGCTAATTTTGCTTTCCTCTTTTCATTCTCACTCGGCAGTTCTTTTTTATACACAAAATCATCACCACAATATTGTTCAACCGCTATATACTTTTGAAAATGTTGTAAAGCTTGCAATTCACTATAAGGATATTCCTTCATGAATTGAATAATTAGCGATTTATACCCAGCACCGGCAGCGCGAATTGCTTGTCCGATTGCAGCGGTTGTTTTGCCTTTTCCGTTTCCGGTATAAATTTGAGTGAAATATTTATTAACGTTTTCCATCTTGTTGGAAACTTTTATAATTACCTAATCTTTGTGTAAGCGAATTCATAATTTCTACTCGTTTTTCATCAGAATAGAAAATCCAATTTGTGATTTCTTCGGATGTTCTACCACATCCGATACAAATTGAACTAGAATTATCAAGTTTGCAGATATTATTGCATGGTGAGATTATTTTTTGATTATTCATATTAATAAGGAACAGAATCTTCTATAAAATGAGTTCCCGAAAATATATAAGGTTCCGGATTTGGACACTTAGTATAAAGTGCCAAACCGGAACAAATATATTTATACTTCTCTTAATTCGGTAACTTCCCTTCTAATAGTTCTTGAATCAATCTATCAGTTTTGTAAACATGTTTTAATGATTCGATTAATCCTTTTGAATCAACAGCGACGGCTCGGTTATTTTCCGGCATATACAAAAAGTTACCTGCTAAACTTTCTAAGTTACCATCAAAAACTAATCCGATTACTTCAGCATTTTGATTTATTATCGAACTGCCGGAATTACCCCCAACTATATCGAGTGTTGCTGCAAAGTTAATCGGTGTTTTGAGATCAAGTCCGTCTGGGGGAGTCTGCCAATTTGGAGTTAAACCCCAAGGATAAAGTTTTTCACCAAATGAATAATATCTATCATACATTCCGTAGTAAGTTGTTTTACCGGGTGCAATTGTTCCATTATATTCATAACCTTTTATAACACCATCCGATAATCTTAATGTGGCGGTAGCATCAGGCGGCATTTGTTCGCCGAATAATTCGACAATCACTTTGCCTAATTTTTGGTTTAATAAAAGTAAAGCATCATCAAGTTCTTTATTCCTTTTCTTAAGTTCTTCTAATTCATCTTTCGTTGATTGAATAAAATATATAAAAGGATCATTAGCATTCTTGATCTCTTCGTAGCTCATGTTTTCTAATTCTAAAAATTTGTCTCGACTTTGTAGAAATGAATTTGATAAAACATAATCAACAGCTTCTTCACCTCTGTTATTATTAAATAATCGTTGTACAAATTCATGTTCATTTCTAAATTCATGGTAGATTGAAGAAACAAATGCTCGCAATAATTTTCTTTGCAATTCTTCGTCAAAATTTTCGGGATAAATACTTTCTAAAGTTGTACGCAAATTTTCTTGTCTAAATTTATCTGCTCGATCTTCATTTGGTAATCTCAATTCATTAATCAGTTTTTCCATTTCAATTGCCATTGATAAATATTGCGGTCTGCCGAAAGGCATTAAGTTAAATACAAATTCTCTATAACCGTTTTTTCTTTTTTCTAAAAATAAATTTTCTATATCGCTCCACAGTTCGCCATATTCGCTTTTTAATTCCGGATCATTCTGAACTTTATTAATTAGCTCGGTTTCAAAAAGTTTTTTACGAGACATTAACGTTTCGTCAAGTAAACCTATATAACTTCCATTATATGATTTTCTTGAATTACCAAAACCCATAACCCTATTGAGCAACTCAGATTCACGTTCCGGATATTTCATAAACATTTCGTAATACGCATCATAAATAGAATTGAGGTATTGCAATAAGAATGGATATCTCACATCTCTTTGCCATTCTAATTCAGCTACTGATAATTGTCTATCCGTGTTACCGGGTCTTCCTATAATAAAAATTGGTTCATCTTCACTTGCACCTTCGGGATTATAATTAAAATAGAAATCTATTTTAGCGGGTTGATCGTTTTCGTAAGCTCTTAAAAACATATAATCCAATTCATATCGTGGATATGTAAAATTATCCCAGTCCCAACCCGTTGAAGCAATTTGAAACTCAGGCGCCATTACAACTCTAATATCATCGTATCTTTTATAAAGATATAAAGAATACTTTCCACCATTATACAAAGTAACAACTTTTGATTCTAATCCGGTCTCTTCATTGTATTTTGTCTGAATCTCCTTTATTTTTTGATTTTTCACTTCAATTCTGGATGAATCGTTATCGGCTTGCTGCATAACGGAGAATATTTCATCTGTCACGTCAATAATTTTAACTAATTGATCAACGTATAAGCCATCAATTTTTCTTTCGTCAGCCAATGTCTCAGCATAAAAACCGGTTTTGAAAAGATCCTCATCATCTTTTTGGACACTAAGCAAACCACCACGTGCACAATGATGATTTGTCATTATCAATCCATCTTCCGAAAGAAATGCGCCCGAGCAACCACCGCCAAATTGTAATGCCGATTTTTGAACTTTTTCTATCCATACTTCCGATGGTTCAAATCCGTATTGATCGTTAAAATAATCAAGAGGAAGATCGTCGAAAGTCCACATCTTTCCAAAGTCCGTTAAGTAATTTGTGTTTTGAGATAATGTTTGTTGAGCAAAGTTAACCGCTGCGAATAAAAAGAAAGCAACAGTATAAACCGTTGCTTTCTTGATAAAATTAAAAGTCATTTTGTGTCTATTAATTTTATTCATCATAATAACCAATTTTTATTTTACAATTTTGTTGTTTTCAATTTCTTTAACCAAACGATCAGCTTTGTAAATATAACGAAGTGCTTGAACAATACCTTCAGCAGCAACAGTAATTGATCGATTTGATTCCGGCATAAAAATAAAATTACCAATAATTGATTCAATGTTTCCGTCAAACGCGACACCTACAAACTCACCGGCTCTGTTAACAATGGGACTACCACTTTGTCCACCGATAACATCGATATCAGTAATAAAATTTACCGGAGTTGAAAGATTAAAATCATCCGGATAATTAACCCATCTTTCAGGTAAATCCCATGGGAACTTCTTATTGTGTGAATAATATCTATCGAACAAACCATAAAAAGTTGTATGGTAAGGAGCAATAGTTCCGTTATATTCAACTTGTTTAACTTGTCCGTCGCCTATTCTCATTGATCTATTTGCATCGGGCGGAATTGAAGTTCCGTAAACGCTGAACATAACTTCACCAAGAGTTTGGCTTAATACTTTTTCGGCTTCATTAATCTGATCATATTTTGCTTGTAATTCATTTAGCTCGTCGGATGTACCGAGTATAAATTGAATGAAAACATCTTCACTTTCAAGAATTGCTTCATGTCCTTTAATTGCAATTTCTTTAATTGATTCGGCACTGGTTAAAACAGAGTTACTTTTAGCATATTCAACAGCTTCATAACCTGATTTATTGTCACTTAATAATTTTACCATTGGATCGTCATTGCCTAGATTTAATCTGATATAATCAAGTTGTACTTTTAATTTTGCGTCTTCAAGTGCTTGATCAAATTTTGCCGGGTAGATTGAATTAATTGTTTCTTCCAAACTTTCTTCTTTATACTTTGGATTTCTCTCTTCTTCCGGTAGCTTTAATTCATTAGCTAGTTCAATCATATCTTTGGCAATTTTAAAATATGCCGGGGCTAATCTTCCCGAGACAGTATAGGCAGAAACTTTCTCTGTATATTTTCTTGCTTCGTCTCTATTCTCTTTAATTGAGTTCCAGAGATGACCATAATTTTTTTGTAAATCAGAATCTTTTGCAATTTCTTCTTGAAGCTTTTTATCGAATGCTTCTTTTCTAGCGATGAGATAAGGATCATTTAATCCTTTTACAATATTTCTTGCAACTTTTTCAGAATTGCCGACCATACTCAACATACCCGCAAATTCGTCTTGACGTTCAGGATATTTATCTAATAACGAATAAATCTCGTCCAACATAGATGTCATTAAAAACGAATAATTTCTATAAGTTATATCACGATAATATCTTAATTGATCAGCTGTTTTTAATCTGTTTGTTGAACCCGGGCTCCCTATAATAAATAATAGTTCATCCAATTCAACGCCTGATGTATTCCAGTTATAATAGTTTTCAGTTTTTAAAGGCTTATCATCTTCGTCATAAATTCTAAAAAATGCATAATCAAGATTATAACGTGGATAAGTAAAATTATCCGGATCACCGCCATACATTCCAACCCAATCTTCACCAATAAAAACTAGTTTTACTTTATCATATCTTTTATAACCGTGAAGCGCATACTTCCCTCCGTTGTAATATGAAACTATTTCACATTTTAATCCGGTTTCTTCATTGTACATGTTTTCAATTTCTTTAATTTTCTCGTCTCTTGCTTTAATTTTATTTTCATCTCCGTCGGCTTCATGAATTGCATCCAAAATTTGATCAGTTACGTCTCTAATTAATTTTAATTGATCTGCGTACATATTCGGAACCAAACGTTCTTCATCCAAAGATTCAGCGTAAAATCCATCGCGATAAAAATCTTCACCTTCCTCTTCAACTGCATCTCTATGCCAAGTTGAACAATGGTGATTTGTTACAATTAATCCATCTTCCGAAACGAATGAAGCAGTACAGCCGGGAATTCTTAGTGTTGCTAATTGAACATGTTTTATCCATTCTTCGGTCGCATCAAAATCATAGGTAGTTTTCCAATATTCATACGGTGGATAATCGAAAGTCCACATTTTACCTGTATCAAAACGTTTAGCTTTAACCGTGTCGGGGTTAAATACGGATTGGGCAAAACTACTGCTTGCTAAAAAAAGCAATATAAATATTGTCGAAAAAAGAGACTTAAATTTTACGGAATTCATTATAAATCATCCTTTATTTGTGTATATGTTTAGTAATAATTAGACGTAATTGTCGTTTGAAAGTTATAAAGATTTTATCAGATATGAAATCAGTTTTGGCGTGAAAAGGTTCAATTTTGGTTAAAAAATAACCCGGAATTAATCCGGGTTAAATTTTACATAAACGCGTCCGGGAAGTACGAAGCGGTTATATCTTTTTGATCTTCTTTAGAACCATGGCAGCGCGAACATCTTTCGATTGTGAAAACCACAGGCTCTTCGCTTGGTTCTGCTTCAATAAAATCTACTATCGATTCACAATGCAGACATTGAACAATGTGATGTGTCTCCATTTTTGATCTGCATTCAGGACAAAGTAGATTATCCTCTCCCCCAACAATAAACTCATCGCAGTTATAAATTAATCCACATTTTCTGTTTGAACAAACTGCGAATTTTTTTGAAGAATTGTAGAAATGAGTTATAAGCCCCTCCGAAGTTTTGATGTCTAAAAATAATTTACTGTTTATCTAAATGCTATGCAAAAAATTGGTTATGCTTATTTTTCGGACTGTTTCTAATTTGAACTGCATTGAGTATCTTACTTTTTCAAAATTTTGCAAATAGTTAAGGACATACAATGGATAAGATAGCATCATTCAAAGCTTATGATATTCGTGGAAAAGTGCCCGGTGATCTGAATACCGATCTAGCATATAAAGTTGGGAAAGCTGTTGTGAAGTATTTGGATGCCAAAAAGATTTTAATAGGCAGAGATGTAAGGATATCCTCCCCCGAATTAGCCGAAGCTTTAAAGAGAGGAATTACTGAAAACGGTGCCGATGTTTATGATTTAGGTTTGTGTGGAACTGAAATGATCTACTTTGGAACACCACATTTAGATGCAGATGCCGGTGTTATGATTACCGCGTCACATAATCCGCCTGAATACAACGGACTCAAATTTGTTAAAAAGGGTTCGGTACCAATGGGTTATGATTCCGGTTTGAGTGATGTGGAAACAATGGTTCTTAAAGGCAATTATGAAATTGATGGCGCAATAAAAGGAAAAGTTAAACAATTAGATTTGATGAAAGAGTTTATCGATAATTTAAAACAGTTCTATGATCCACAAAAAATTAACCCATACAAAGTTATTGTAAATGGCGGTAACGGTTGCATTGGTCCGGCTTTAGATGCTCTCGAACCGTTGATTCCGATAAAAATGATAAAGGTTTTTCATGAACCGGATTCAAATTTTCCAAACGGTGTTCCTAATCCGTTATTGCCGGAAAACCGTCAACCCACAATCGATGCATTGAAAGAACACAAAGCCGATCTTGGTGTTGCATGGGACGGCGATTATGACAGATGTTTCTTCTTTGATGAAAGAGGAAATTTTATAGAAGGCTATTACATAGTCGGTATTCTTGCTAAATCGATCTTAAAGAAAAATCCCGGCGAAAAAATCGTACATGATCCAAGATTAACTTGGAATACAATAAAAGTAGTTGAAGCCGCTGGTGGTGAAGCTGTTGTCTCTAAAAGTGGTCATGCATACATAAAGGAAAAGATGCGCGAAGTAAATTCTATTTATGGCGGTGAAATGTCGGCACATCATTACTTTCGAGATAATTATTATTCGGATAGCGGAATAATTCCCTTCTTATTAATTCTTCAATTGATGTCGGAAGAAAACAAAACTCTCGGACAACTAGTTGAGGAAATGGTTGCGGCTTATCCTTGTTCGGGAGAGATAAATACAAAATTGGATGACCCGGCAAAAAAATTAGAAAAAATCAAAACAAAATATTCCGATGGAAAAATGGATTTTCTTGACGGAGTTAGCGTTGAATATGATGATTGGCGTTTCAATGTAAGAATGAGTAATACAGAACCGTTAATAAGACTAAATGTAGAATCCAAAGGTGATTATAAATTGATGGAAGAAAAAACAGAGGAATTGCTCAATCTAATTCGTTCGTAAATGATAATTTTCAATTTATCTTTTTACGGAAAATGTTATATTGATAATTAGTTTGTTGAAACAAAGAAACAAATTCAGCGTCTAAAGTAGAAAATTTCTAGGAGGAAAAATGGGCGACGCAAAAGAAAAAGCAATTGATGTCGATCGTTTATTAAAAAATAAACTGAAATCCGTGAGCGTAGATGCTCTCGAAAAAGGGATTGGTAAAGTAGTTAGCGATTTGGTAGGTGAAGATTATAAATGTACAATCGGAGATGTAAAATATACATTGTTCAGCGGAGCCGATTTTCACATAAAAGTCGAAATCACATATAATCCCGAAGATTAATTCAAAGTTTTCGATTCTCATAAAGCGAAGCAATTTTTAATTGTTTCGCTTTTTTCTTATAACCGCTAATAAATTTTTTTATTCTTTTTCATTTCTTATTTTCACACTTCACAATTTATTGATTAATGACAACTGCACTTGACATACTTATAATAATCGTCTGCATTTTCGCGTTATGGGGTGGAGCTGTTTGGGTTGTCGAATCAGCTTCTCATATAGCAAAAAAGATCGGTCTTTCCGAATTAGTTATTGGATTAACGGTTGTTGCGATTGCAACATCGGCACCGGAGTTTGCAGTTACAGTTTATGCTGCATTAACAGATCAATCAGCTATATCTGTCGGTAATGTTGTCGGATCGAACATTTTTAATCTCGGAATTATTCTCGGTCTTGTAGCACTTTATTCATCTCTCAAGACAACACGAGCTTTGCTTTATCGCGATTCAATGCTTCTATTTTTCACGGGTATTTTACTTTTAATCTTTTATTCTGATTTAAGGTTAGTATGGTATGAAGGATTAATACTCGCCTCTATATTAGTAATCTATATTACAATTCTAGTAAGACAGAAACAACCAATTGAAGAAGAAGTACCCGAAGGTGAATTTAAGTTAATTGACATCCCAAAATTGTTGTTTGGAATTGTATTAATAGTTGGGGGTGCACATTTTTTGGTTGGATCAGCAAGTGATATTGCTAGAATTTTTGGCATTTCTGAATGGATGATAGGAATTACAATTGTTGCGGCCGGAACATCGGCTCCCGAACTTGCAACATCGGTGGTTGCAATTATCAAAGGGAAACATGGAATATCGGCTGGCAATTTAATTGGGAGCGATTTGTTTAATTTACTTGGTGTGCTCGGGATTGCATCAATGTTGAAACCGCTTTCAATTACTTCATCAGAATATACAAGTTTGATTCTACTCGTCGCTGCTTTTCTAGTTATTATGATTATGATCAGAACCGGATGGAAAATTTCTAAAGTCGAAGGAGCAATATTAATCGGGATTGCATTGTTCCGTTGGTCATTTGATTTTATATTTTAGATAACTCTAATAGCTTTTCAACAACAACATCAATTTCTTCTTTCGTATTGTAAAAATGAGGCGAAAATCTCAGCTTTCCTTCCCTCAAGGAACAATCAATTTTTGATTCTTTTAGTTTATTATAAATTGATTCAGCATTCTCAATTTTTACGGTTGTAATTCCGGCAAGTTTATTTACCGGCTCATCTCTTAAAATCGGATTGAAATTATTATTAGATAATTTTTCAATAAAGTTTTTTGTGTTGTCTAAGTTATATGATTCTATCTTATCAATGCCGAATTCACTGAATAACTCAAGTGATTGAGCTAAAGCAAAAATTCCGATAACACTGTTTGTTCCTAAATGAAATCTAGAAGCGTTATCTTTGAGCTTAAGATTATAGTCTAATAAATTCCACTCATCATCAACCGATAGCCAGCCCACAAATTTTTGATTTATTCTTTCCATCAATTCCGGCTTGATGTAAATGTATCCCAATCCTTGTAAACTCATCAACCATTTGTGACTTCCTCCGGCAAGGAAATCAATATTACAATCTTCAACATCAATTTTGATTACACCGGTTGCTTGGATTGCATCGACACAGAAAATAATATTATTGGATTTACACAATTCACCCAATGATTTTAAATCCGCTCTGTAACCGGATAAAAATTGAACTGCGCTAATTGAAATTAATTTGGTTCTTTGGGTAATTAACTTTTCATAATCTTCTACATCAACTTTACCGTTTTTTGATTTAACAATATCAACTTCCACTCCGTATTGCTTTAGGTTGAGAAACGGATAAACATTTGACGGGAACTCCAAATCATTTATTATTATTCTGTCACCGGGATTCCATTTTATTCCTTGTGCAAGAATATTCAAACCGGCAGAAACATTTTCCGTCCAAGCAATTCTGTTTTTCTTTGCATTTAACAATTTGACTAAATGCTTCTTAGCAGATGAAGAAGCTTCCAGCAGCATACCCAAATTTTCAATTGATCCTGAACTTCTTTCTTCTAAATATTGATGCAGCTTATCTTTGACCGGAATTGAAAGTGGTCCAATTGCCGCATGGTTCAAATAGATTCGTCCGGTTTTAATGTGTGGGAAAGTTTCTCTGATTTGTTTGATTGTCATAATAGCTGAAAAAATCCCGGGATTTTGGAAATCCCGGGATTTATTAAATTATTTTTTATCTAATATCGCTTCAATTTGATCCATTACATCATTCATTCTTTTCATCGTTAAATCGAATGCTTCCGATGACATTGGATCTAATCCGGCTTTCTTAATTAATTCGATAGGATAATCAGAACCGCCGCCTTTTAGAATTTCATAATATTTATCAACTGCGGGTTGACCTTCGGCTTTAACTTTTTCTGCAAAGGCAGTCGCATAAATTAATGAAG
>QZJX01000053.1 GCA_003599395.1 Ignavibacteriales bacterium
GTTGTGATTAAAAGTTGTTCTTGAAGAAATCTATGAAATGCAGCATCAGTTAAATTGTACTTTTCAACAAAGTGATGAACGCTTTTGAAAATGTAGGGAAGCAATTTTGTGTATTTTAAATTGCTCAGCTTTGTATGTGTGAAAATATCATTAAAATTTCTTGGTAAAATTGTATTGTTCTCAGAGATAAACTGCCAGGCTAAGTCATTAGTCTCAAAAACCTCATTCCAAAATTTTCTTTGGTTTTCTGAATTAAATAATAATTCGGCATTTTTAATCCAAGTTTCCCGATGAGCATTGCGTGATATTTGTTTATCCTCTAACTTGACAATGAGTCCGGGATCAATTCTTAATAGTTCAGGCTTGAGCTCAAGATAATTAAACAATTTGCCAAGCGGTTGATGTTCTTGAACACCGCTTAAGGTTGTAGCACCTACATCAAAGGTAAAATCTTTTCTTTTGTAATATGAAGCACATCCTCCAATTTTCGAATGAGATTCGAGTAGAAGTACATCTTTTCCACTTTTTGAAAGTAAAGCTGCAGAAGCCAAACCTCCATAACCTGCACCAATTACTATAAACTCTCGCACAAAATCTCCGAATATATATAAAGCAGTTATTAGATTTGAAAGACATTATTCACATCTCTTATTACAAGTAAATTAACACGTAACTTTAGTTTAAAGTTCTTTGTGAGATAGGTCTGTAGTAGATTTTGATCTCCTCATTTTAATGGGTACTTTATAAAATTCTTTTTATTTTAATTAAAGTTAATTTAGGTTCTGCTTCTAACAATGAACAAAAATAGCAAAACGACAAATAAGCTAATTTTTGCCTCCTTTATTTTTATTGTAATTATAATATTAGCCGGAGGATATTTTGCTTATGATGTTCAGGTTAAAGGAATTACAAAGAATCGCTACAACGAACTTGCCGCTATAAAATCCCTTAAAGTAAAACAGATTGTTGATTGGAGAAATGAAAGAATTGGTGATGCAAGAGCCATTTTGGAAAATCCTCTTATTTCAAATGATATAAAAAACTTTGTAACTACAAAGAACCCGGATCTAAAAGAAAAAATACTTATCTGGTTCAATGTATTAAAAAAATCATATCGATATACTGACTTGATTCTTGTCGATAATAATTACAACCCACTAGTTTCACTTAATGATAATTTAGAAATGGATAAATATCATTTTGGTGTATTTAAAAATTTAACTGAAGATGAAGATATTGTAATCTCACCTTTGCATAAATCTAATTATAGCTACATACACTTTACATTAAGAATTACTTTTAGAGAAAATGGAATTCCGACTTCACACATTTTACTTGTAATAGATCCAAATGATTTTTTATTTCCTTTAATCCAGAACTGGCCAACACCGAGTAAAACTGCCGAGACAATTTTAGTGAAATCTGTTGGTGATTCGGTTGTTTTCTTAAATGAACTCCGACATAAAAAGAATACCGCACTTGAATTTAAACTTCCCAAATCAAGGGTTGATCTTCCCACCGTAAAAGCAATAGATGGTTTTAGCGGAATGTTTACCGGTTATGATTATCGTGGTGAACTTGTTATCTCAGACGTTGGTCATATTCCGGGTACTGAATGGTTTATTATCACAAAAGTTGATGAAGCAGAAATTCTTGGTGAATTAAAAACCTCACTTTTAAACAGTATAATTATTGTTTTGTTATTAATTGCAATTGTGTATTTAATTTTTTTAGGAGTATTACGTAAATCAAAACTGGCTTTTTATCAAAAAGAAGTTGAACTTCAATCAGAGAAAGTGAGATTAAGCAGACTTTATGCAACGCTTAGTCAGATCAATCAATCTATTGTTAGAGAACAAAGTAAATCTGAATTGCTACTGACTATCACAAAACTACCGGTAAAATTCGGAGGATTTCCAGCTTGTTCATTAAGTATTTTCGACGAGAAATTAGGCAAACTAAAGGTAGAATCATTTGATGGTAATTTCGACTATTTCCATAAAATTCTAAATGATAATTCAGAATACTTAGTTGATGATCCTTCGGTAAAAGCATATAATAATTCCTCCACTATTGTCTATGACTCTTTAAATAACACGAAAGAAAAGTGGGCAGAGATTGCGCTTAAATGTGGTTTCAAATCATGCAGTGCAGCACCATTAAAAACATTTGACAAAACGATTGGCTCTATAATACTTTATTCAGGTGCAGAAAACTTCTTTAAGACAGCGGAGATCAAATTACTTGAAGAAATCGCTTCGGATATATCTTATTCTTTAGAATCAATTGAAAAAAATGAACAAAGGAAATTAATTGAACAAAAAATAAAAGAAAATGAAAGGCAGTTAACAACCTTATTTTCAAATTTACCCGGCATAGCTTATAGATGTAGACTTAACCGTGACTATGATATGGAATTCATGAGTGAAGGAACACTTAATATTACAGGTTATACTTCTGATGAATTTGTAAAAGAAAAAAGTATCACATATGGCCAACTGATTCATCCCGATGACAGTAAATTTGTGTGGGATGAAATTATGGAATCTATAAATAACAAGAAGACTTTTACAATTATTTATAGAATAAAAACACGTGAAGGAACGCAAAGATGGGTTTGGGAAAGAGGAATAGCTGTTTATAATTCCAAAGGTAAAGCTGTGGCCCTCGAGGGTTTTATTAGCGATATAACAGAAACAAAAGAAGCACAAGATCAACTTAGAAAGAGCGAAGAATATTTTAGATATCTATTTGAACATAATCCGTTACCAATGTGGATATATAATTTATCGACTTATGATTTTATGGAAGTAAACACTTCGGCTATTGATACCTATGGATATTCCAAAGATGAGTTTTTAAGTATGCAAATTTTGGATATTCGTCCAGAGGAAGAAAAACAAAAATTATTAGATGACTTGAAAAGAAACAGGCCACTGCTTTCAAAATCCGGCGAGTGGAAACATAAACTTAAAAATGGGAAGTTAATTGATGTTTTAATTACGTCGCATCAAATTGAATATAAAAATACTGAAGCTGTTTTAGTTGTTATAAATGATATAACAGATCGTAAGTTAGCCGAAATGCAGTTGTTGGATGCAAAAGAAAAAGCTGAAGCCGGTGAAAAGATGAAAAGTGATTTCTTAGCACAAATGTCTCACGAAATTAGAACACCTGTAAACGTGATATTAAGTTTTACAAATTTGATTAAAGATGCTGTCTCGAATACAATCGATGATGATTTAAAAGAGGGATTTGGAGCTATTGATCATGCAAGTCATAGATTAATTAGAACTATCGATTCAATTCTAAATATGGCACAATTTACTAGCGGCGCATTTGATGTTAAACTGGAAGAACTTGATGTTTATAACGATATTCTAATTCCACTTAATCATGAATTTATTTCAATTGCCAAATCAAAATATTTGGAATTTACTCTTGAAAATGAATGCGAGAAAACATCTGTTATAGGTGATAGATACAGTCTGTCTCAATTATTTACCAATCTTATTGATAATGCAATTAAATATACCGAGCAAGGATTTGTGAGGATTGGTGTTTCGTGTGATTCAGAAAATATTAATGTGAAAATTGAAGATTCCGGAATCGGAATGTCTGAAGATTTTATTCCTAAATTATTCTCGGCTTTTTCACAAGAGGAAACCGGATACAGCCGAAAATATGAGGGGACAGGTTTAGGTTTAGCTCTTGTTAAAAATTATTGTGAACTAAATAATGCTTCCATAGATGTAAAAAGCAAAAAAAATATTGGAACTACTTTTATTATTACCTTAAAGAAACCATCCACTTAATAACATCAAACCAGATAGCTATTTTTTATGCAACGTTTTCCATAGCAATAGTTTGATCATTATGTTCTATTGCTGACAGAAATTTAACATTCGGACATTTTTCAGCAGCCATTGTGTATGTGTAATGAGTTTCGGCAATAAAAACTAAATTATTATTCTTATCGTAATAGAGGTTATTAAAATAGATTCGATGCAAATAATCTATATCGTCTTTTGAATCATATTGAAGCCAGAAAGCTTTATATGCCGGCATTTGCATAAAATCAATACTTGCGCCATACTCATTTAATAAACGATATTTCATTACATCAAATTGAAGTTCACCAACAACTCCCACAACTTTTTTATTGCCAAGATTTTGTGTAAATAGTTGCGCTAGACCCTCATCAGTTAGAAAGCTAATTCCTTTTTCCATTTGTTTTGATTTAAATGGATCCATATTTCTAACAACTCTGAACACTTCCGGAGAAAATCGAGGGATGCCTTTGAACATGAATGAATCACCCTCGGTAAGTGTATCGCCAATTTTGAAAATACCCGAATCATATAAACCAATTACATCACCGGGAAATGCTTCTTCGAGCAAGGTTTTGCTCTGCGCCATAAATGAAGCCGGATTAGCGAATTTAAGTTCTCTATTTAATCTAACATGATGATAAAACTTGTTTCGTTCAAATTTACCGGAACAAACACGCAAAAAGGCAACTCTATCTCTATGATTCGGATCAAGGTTTGAGTGAATTTTAAAAACAAATCCACTGAAGTTTTCATCGGTTGGTCTAACAATACCATCGGTAACTTCACGCTCTTTTGGGGAAGGTGCAATTTCAATAAAAGTATCAAGCAGTTCTCGAATTCCGAAATTATTCAAAGCACTGCCAAAAAATACCGGTGCAAGTTCACCGCTTAGATATTTTTCTTTTGTAAAGTCTTCATAGATTCCATCGATTAGTTCAACGTCGTGCCGTAATTTATTTGCATCTTGTCCAAATCGTTCATCCAATCCGGGATCATGGATATTATCGAATAGAGTTATATCTTCTTCAACTTTAGATTTATTTGGTGTAAAGGTAGCAAACGAATTTTTGTAGATATTATAAACGCCTCTAAATTGTGAACCCATTCCTAAAGGATAAGTTAGGGGTCTTACTCTGATTTCAAGTTTTGATTCCAACTCATCTAATAATTCTATCGGGTCTTTCCCCTCTCTATCCATTTTATTAATTAGAATAATTACCGGAGTATTTCTCATTCTGCAGACTTGCATCAGTTTTTCTGTTTGTTCTTCAACACCCTTAACGCAATCAACAACAAGAATGACACTATCTACTGCAGTTAAAGTTCTATATGTATCTTCAGCAAAATCCTTATGACCCGGTGTGTCAAGCAGATTTACTTTATGATTTTTGTAATTAAATGAAAGTACAGAGGTTGCAACGGAAATTCCTCTCTGCTTTTCAATTTCAAGGAAATCTGATGCAGCAGTTTTTTTAATTTTATTTGATTTGACAGCCCCCGCAATTTGAATAGCCCCACTATATAAAAGTAATTTTTCGGTTAACGTTGTTTTTCCGGCATCGGGATGACTTATAATTGCAAAAGTCTTTCGTTTATTTATTTCTGATATATTTGACATATTTTATTCTTGTTCAATTATGGTTTATAAAAAATTATTACAATATGGTTTGAGATACTTTGGGAGGTATTCTAAATCGGACTATATGTAAGAAATTTTCCAAACATAGATTATAAATTTACAAAAATTATTCTCTATCTAATAGATAATTATTCTGTCCTTAAGGCCTTGTTTACTCTAATTTTGCTTTTAATAATTGATTTAAATCACATTGCTCATTGCTTTGGAAAAGGTATTTCATTAAATTCAATGAATAAGACAGACCCTCTTATTTAGTATCTGCCTCCTTTAAATAAACCAACCTTTTGGAGGAAATATGAAAAAAATATACTTCCTATCATCCTTACTCATCTTATTCACAACCCAAACTGTATATACTCAATCCGATTTTAATATAAAAATTCAGCAAATTGAAAATCCCTACTATAGCTCAGAGAATTATCTTGAGGGGTTAATAATAGTTGAATACACACCAGGTAATAGTGGGGCATATCTTAGTCTTGGAGCTGAATGGATTGATTTTTCAGGTCCATTCGATATCATTCTCGAAAATCTTTACTTGCCAAGTGAAAGTGAAGTTGACACAAACAGATATACTCTTACAGCCTCATACAATCTTTATGATTTGGGTGTGACTGAAGAGCTGATAAAACAAATGAATTCTTCTCAATCATCAATAGAGTTTATAGTTTACATTCATTGTTTAAGTACTATCGGATTTTATCCATTCGCACCGCATAGCTTCCAAGGACAATTACTTGTATTACTGACACTATCCTACTATGATGCTGTTGGCGCATTATTTTTATTTGACTTAGCGACAAAATTGGCATCAGTCCAACCGGTTACGCAACCACCGGAGGATCCGAAAACAGATTTCTTATTAAGGACAAAAGTTTATAACCTAGACCTCGATAACGAAACAAATCCCGGATCACCAACTGGTTATGCCGGTGATTTGAATGCATGTGTGCCCACAGCAACAGCAAATAGCATGCAGTGGTTAGAAGACCAAAAGAAAATTGAATTTAAAGGTGATGCCGAATACTTAAAAAATAGTCCTGGTAATAAACTTGCAACATTGAGTAAGAACATGAATCGAGAGCATCAGAAAGGTGTTAGACCTGAACCAATGATCAAAGGCAAACTTGATTTTATTGAGGAAACCAAGATCCCACTCTCTGTAAAATTTCAAACAAAATATTTGGATACAAATGTCACAAGCAGTAATGGAAATGCAACCGCACAAAATTTCAACAGACCGGATAAGCCTTGGCCGGATTGGAATTTCATAAAACAAATGCTGAAAGATGGTGAGGATGTTGAAATGAATTATCATTGGCAAGATGCCGATAGCAATTGGCATGCTCATTCTGTAAACGTTATTGGATTTGAGGAATATCAGAGCGGTAAAAAAACTATAACATTTTCACATGATCGAATCCAAAGTAGAAAAAATGGAAAGAATGGAGAGGATGATTGGGGTACATTCCGTGAGACTCATGAAATTTCCATTGATGATGAAGGTGCGATGAGGTTTGGTCACAATAATTCCAGAAGAGTTTTTTTAGCTGCTGCAGAAAGTCCACGTCCGAGTGAAGGCGAAGCAACGGCTGCTTTCTTAAATGAATTCTTTGCGTTAGATGGTAATTTGATAGAAAATAAATCAAACCAAATTACTGCTGATAACGAATTTATTGAAATTGGACTTGGTCCGAATATTCAAGAATTAGAACTATACACTATTTTATTCTATGACGGTTCAGATGGAACAGTTTATTCTGAGATAAGCTTAAGTGAGTTTGATGTGGCATCTGTTGAAGATAGCATACAGTTGTACCTCTATACTTTTAATGAAGATCATTTTTTAAGTCAAAGTGGAGGAATAGCTATAAACTATAGCGGTACTTTAATACCCGGGCAATTTTTCAGCTATGGTGGTGAATTTACTGCTACGGAAGGTTCTGCTATGAGTTTAGCAAGTAATGACTTGGGTGAATTAACTGAAGGTCAATCAATCGGTTTGCAAGGTTCTGGAACAAATTATACTCATTTTACTTATGGTTATTCATCCAATCCTTCCCCAGGGGAGTTAAACGATGGACAAATTATAACTAACCTTGATGTTAATGATGATTTACTTCCGACAAAGTTTGAATTGAGCAACAATTATCCAAATCCATTTAATCCAACAACAACAATTGAGTTTCAAATCCCAATACGAACGCAAGTAAAATTAACTATATATGACATTCTGGGTAGAGAAGTATCCAAGCTAGTAGATAGTGAACTTTCCGCCGGAAAATATGACTTCATATTTGATGCTGCTAATCTACCAAGCGGTTTATATTTATATCGTCTATCGGCAGAGGGATTTACACAGACAAAGAAACTTTTATTGTTGAAATAATTTCTAATTTTCACCACAATAAAAAGCGGCTGAAGTATTACTCAGCCGCTTTTTTGGTATATATCGAGAACAAGTATATTAGCCAAATTCTTAATGAGTCTCAGATATTTATTAGTTGCATTTATAATGCTGAAACTGTTGACAGAAAAAATATGCTCCTCAGTGTGCTGTAAATTAACTCGATTAGGTTAAATTATCCCCTATTATCATAGTCAGGCTGAGGCTTATTATCCAATACATCATCAATTTTTTTCATCACCTCATCGGTTAGTTTTTCAACTGCCCTAAGAGCTTTCATGTTTTGTTTTACTTGATCTGCATTTGATGCGCCGGTTATGACTGTACTTACATTTGGGTTTTTTAAACACCATGCGATCGCTAGTTCGGGCATGGTTACACCAATTTCTTTTGCAATTGGAATTAAATCCTTCACTTTCGCATTACGTTTTTTTCCATCTTCATTTAGTATCCAATCTCTTAACCATTCATACCCCTTAAGATTGAGTCTACTTCCTTCGGGAATTCCATCAACATATTTTCCGGTTAATAAGCCACTTGCAAGGGGACTCCAGATTGTTGTTCCTAAACCAACTTCATTGTAAAGTGGAAGATATTCCTTTTCAATTTTTTCTCTTCTGAACATATTGTATTCCGGTTGTTCCATAAGTGGTGGAATTAAGTGTTCACGTCTTGCAATTCCGTATGCTTCCATAATTTGTTGAGCTGTCCATTCGCTCGTTCCCCAATAGAATGCTTTACCTTGATTAATAATATGGTTCATTGCTCTAACGGTTTCTTCAATCGGTGTGTGAATATCAGGACGATGGCAAAATATTAAGTCAACGTAATCTACTTGCATTCTTTTTAATGCTGCATCAGTTCCTTCAATTATATGCTTACGTGAAAGACCTTTATCATTTGGACCTTCGCCTCCCCAAAATATTTTTGTTGATAAGACTAAATCACTTCTTTTCCATCCCGTTTTCTTTAATACTTTTCCCATCAATATTTCCGATTGACCGTTTGCATAAACTTCGGCGTTATCAAAAAAGTTTACGCCCGCGTCGTAGGCTTCTTTCATACATTTGTATGCAACATCTTCACCTATTTGATCGTGAAATGTAACCCATGAACCGAATGATAAAGCTGATACTTTTAATCCTGATTTACCTAAATAACGATACTCCATTAAACCTCCGCTTATAATGACATATTTATAATTATGAATTTTTGTTGAACCCCGTTGGGGTTCTTTTTTTAAAATTACATTTTTCTATTCATGTTGAACTCCTTCGGAGTTCCTATTAATTCACGACTGTTCTGAACATTGAATTCCTTTGAAGTTCATGCAAAATTTTGATGTAATTTCAGATTCAAATTTGCTTGGATTCTATTCACATTCATCTCAATCGGAGTTCTTTAAAGATGGTTTAATATAAATCCCGGAGGGATTTAACATGAATAGACAACAAGGCGAAAAAAATAAAAACAACTAAAAGGGTTGAACGTTTTTAATCATTTAACTATCCTATTGAAACATTAATAACATTCAACTCGTTCAATTTCTGCAACCATTCTTTTTTCATCTTTTCAGTTGCATTTTCAATATGATAATATTCGTTATCTCTTCCAACTTTTTCGGCTTTATCTCTGCCAATATCGTGGTAAGCCAACAACTCTACCGATTTTAAATTCGGAAGCTGAGATACCAACTCTGCTATTCCTTCAAAATGATCATCTCTGTCATTCACACTTGGTATAATCGGGCATCGAAGAATAATATTTGCTCCGTTATCATGAAGTGCTCTTAAATTATCAATTATAACTTTGCTGTCAACTCCCGTGAATTCTTTGTGTTTTACCGGATCGGTTTCTTTGTAATCATAAAGAAATAAATCAACAAGATGAAGAATGTCGAGATAACGATTTTTCGGTGCAAAGCCGCAAGTCTCAAGTACGGTATGTATTCCATTTAACTTTGCAAGCTGAAGCAGATCTCTTGTGAACGAAAATTGATTCATCGGCTCGCCACCGGAAATTGTCAACCCACCACTCGAATTTTTGTAGTAATCTTTGTCACGTAAAACTAATTCGAGAGTTTCGTTTACTGAACTTTCTTTACCGACAATTCTTAAGGAGTCGTTGGGACAAACAGTTACGCATTCACCGTTCAATTTACATGATGAAAAATTTACTTTATGCTGTTCATCTATTATATAATGCGTTCCGGTTGGACAAACTTCAACGCACTTGAAACAGTTCATGCATTTATCCGTAGAAAATGATAACTGCGGTTTTGATATTTGAGTTTCGGGATTGTGACACCATTTACAGTTAAGAGGGCATCCTTTTAAAAAAACAGTTGTGCGAATTCCCGGTCCGTCATGAAGCGAGAATCTTTGTATATCGGAAACAAGTCCCGTATGATGATTTTGTAATTTCATTGATTAACCGCCAAGGCGCTGAGACGCAAAGAATTAATAAAGTGTTCTACTTAAAATATCTTTTTGTACGTCAGGGGAAAGTTCAATAAATCTTGCGCTGAAACCACCGACTCTTACAAATAAGTGTTGATATTTTTCCGGTTCTTTTATTGCGTTCTCGAGATCATTTCTATTTACGACCGTAATCATTGCCTGTTGGCCGCCTTTTTCAAAATATGTTTTTAGTAGAGCTTTCAATTCTTCTCTGTTTTCAGTAAACATTTTTTTGCTGAATTTCATATTCTGCACGGCACCAGCATGTATTGATGTATCCGGTTTTGTTATCGAATTCAACATTGCGGTTACTCCTTCTTTGTCGCTGCCGCCCGAAGGTGCATTGCCGTTGTTCATGTATGTACCGGATAACCTGCCGTCTGCTGATGCTGAAGTGGAGTGACCCATTAACGTATTAGCCGAGTTATTAATTATAACTACTAGGTATGAATCCAAGTTAACTTTGTGCTTTTGATCTCTCACATAATTGCAAACGTGTTCGTGAACCTTAACGAGCATTGAATCGGCTTCGTCATTATCGTTGCCGTATTTGGGTTGTTGCAATAATTCCTTTCTAAGATTGTCGTAGCCATCAAAATTATTGTCGAGTGCATTTAGCAATTCTTCTTGAGTAATTTTCTTTTGTTCGTAGACTAATTTTTTAATCGCCGTTAAGCTGTCGGCTGTGTTTGTATTTCCATATGTTTCAAGCGTTCCGCCCAAATAGCGAATTCCTCCTTCGAACAAACCTTTACCTTTTTCTAAACAATCGTCGTATAAAATACTTGCAAAAAGAAAAGGAGCAGATTCACCGGCAATTTTATATTCGATTACTTCCTGTTGAGCCATTAAATCGACAAAGAATTCAACCTGTTTTTTATATGCATTCCATAAATCATCGAAAGTTTCAAAATCGTTAAACTCGCCGAGTTGTAATCCGATAACTTCGCCGGTTATAGGATCGATACCGTTATGAAGAGTTACTTCGAGAGCTTTCAATAAGTTTATTACTCCGCTTGGTGTTCCGAACGATTGATGTTCTAAAATATATTCACCACATCCATAAGGGACATACTGTTCAGCTTTGAGTGGTGTGAATTCAAACGCTTTTACAACTGACGGAATATTAACTTCATCATTATACAAAATCGGATAAGTTCTTCCTTCACCTATTACATCGAGTGCTTTTTCATAAATACGTTCATTCATTCCGTTATAAATTCTTAACGAAAGTTGCGGCTCAACTTCCAATACAGTTCTACTCGCTTCAAGTGCAAGCAATGCAAACTCATCTGCATTCTTTTCGTTTCTTCTTCCCTTTCCACCGATTATTATTCGTCCATGAACAACAGTATTTCTATCCGCCATTAACTGCCAGAGTGATTGAAGCAACCACAAAGCTTCCTCTTTTGTCAATACACCGCTTTGTAAATCATTGGCGAGAAAGTCACCGAAATAAACATCCATTCTTCCATGATTGCGTATATCGCTTATCAATGAGTAAAGCCAAAAAAGTTGTATCGCTTCACGAAGTGTTTTCGGTTTACTTTGGGTTATTAAATCAAGTGTATTGGCAATTTTTATAAGCTCGTTTTTCCACTTCTTATCATTAGTTTCTTCAACAAAATATCTTGCTTGTGCGGCGTAATGCTTTGCGACCTTAATCAACACATCAATTGCAAGTAAAGCTCCTTCATAGAATTCTTTCTTGCCGGGTTCGGCATTAACAAGTTTAGCTTTAATTTCTTTCTGTAATCCCGGTATTCCGAGTGTTACTAATTTTTCGTTATCAATATTTCCGCCGGTTAAGCGGTAAAGAGGGAATGCAATTCCGGAAGCATTCATCCAATCATCGGTAGGCAGCCATTTTTTCATTTCATCGGGATACGCTTCACGAAGTTTGTTCGAAGTATCTTCCTTCTCCCAAAATTTCATCATCTCTTGGATTTCTTTTTCTTCCTCGGGAGAATAATTGAATTCACTTAAATATTTTTCGAACTCTTCAAACCGGCAGTAGAAACCAAATGCAGTAGGTCCCCACTCATCAATGCTGAATCCAACTAAACCGTGATCAATTCTACCGGCGAAAAGATCCTTCTTTTTTATCTCGGCAAAATAATCCGGGTATTGTGCATCGAGACATTTTGCTTCTCTAATTGCCGGATGATCGTTTTGATATTTTCTGTAAATCTCGGTAAATTTTAGTTCGGTTTGGAATTCTTTCTTTTTCATAAATATTGATATTTGGTTAACAATTATTATATTAAACAGTAGATAAATACAAAGATATACAAGCATTATCTTGTTTTAGAATGATTAATTAATTGTATTATATTGATTTTTACGAGATATGAGTCCAATTAAAATATATACCGAAGAAATCCTCGATCCGCAGACAGAAATTCATTATGCGTTTCACAAATCATTAAAAGATATTACGGTTAAACACACACACGATTTTTATGAAATATTTTTAATTGCAAAGGGAAAGGTTAAGCACATCATTAATGATAACGAGCAAGTGCTTGATGAAGGTACGATGATTTTTATGAGACCAAATGATATTCATTTTTATCAAAGACATGAAAAAGATGAAGTTGAGTTGATTAATCTTGCTTTCCCTAAAAAAACAATTAATGAATTATTCGATTATTTAGGAGAGGGGTTTGAAGCAGAACGATTGCTTGAAAGCAAACTTCCTCCGTCGACAATTTTATCTTCGACCGAAAAAACAATTTTAAAGGGAAGATTTGAAAAACTTCAGTTAATTCCTCTTACTAAAAAAGCTGAAATTAGAACTGCTTTGAGAATTTTATTAGCTGAGATAATGACAAACTATTTCTCAAAAAGTTTTTGGATACAAAGAAGTGCCGTTCCAAAATGGTTGGAAGAAACTCGTTCAGAAATGCAGCAGAAAGAGAGATTCGTAAGCGGATTCGAATCTATGGTTGAAATTTCACATAGATCAAAAGAACATCTTTGTAGGGAATTCAAAAAACATTACCATCAAACACCGACTGAATACATTAACGATCTTCGATTAAACTACAGCGCTAACTTACTAATGACAACTGACGAAAGCATACCATACATCTCAATTGAAAGCGGGTTCGAAAATTTGAGCCACTATTACCATCTATTTAAAAAGAAATACAACTTATCGCCGGGTGATTTTAGAAAGCAGCACAGAAAGAATGTTATACCTGCGTAGAATGATTTATAATATTAATAGATAATTCCAATTCTCAAAAGTTAACCTTCTTTTTATTCTCGGCAGAATTCAACGCACCCAATACAATTTCCATATCACGGTAAGCTTCTTTAAATGAATAATCTACTTTGGTTCCCTTGACAATGGCGACGTAAAAATCATTGAACTCCGCATCATAACCATGCCCGTCTGTTAAATCTTCAATTTTATCCTTCTTGCCTTCTCGTTTAATTGTTAAAACATTTGTGTTGATTTCGATACTTCCCTTGTCACCGAATATCAAAAGTTTATCTTCCCAATGTCCATTGACGGAAAAATAAAGATTATAAAGACCAACAATTCCATTCTTTAATTCGAATTGAAAAGCAGTCGTATCAAACGTACCGATCTTAGGATTGACGGATTTAATAAGCGCATTACCGGACTTAAAATCACCGAGTATCATTCGTATTGCAGCAACATTATGAACACCTGCATCAAGTAAGAATCCACTGGGATGTACGTGTTTCTGTCTCCACTTGGTTGACCAATAATCTTTATCAGTCGTTACATGATAATACAAATTCCAATTTACAGCGTATGGTCTACCAATCTTTCCTTTTTCAATTAGATCCTTTACTTTCAGAAAAACTTTTCTGTACCGAAAATTTTCGGCAACCATATTTACAGTTTTACTTTTCTTATCCATATCCAAAAGTTGTTTTGCTTGATGCATATTTCCGGCAAGAGGTTTTTCTAAGAAAACATGCTTACAGGCTTTTATTGATTCTTTAGCCACATTGTAGTTCAAATTAATTGGTAAAGCGATATCAACAGCTTCAACATCATCGCGTTTTAATAACTCTTTGTAGTCAAGGTGATATGGAACATCACCTACCATTTTAGAAAATTGTTTGGCCTTCTTTTCTGTATGATTGCAGACCGCAACAATCTCAAATTTATTTTTCAGTTTTTGCAATGCCGGTAAGTGTAAATTCTTTGCAGCTAAACCTGTTCCGATAATTCCGAGCTTTACTTTTCTCATTTCTCTTCTCCGTTGGGAATTATAAATATTAATTCACCACCTTTTATAATTTCGCTGTGCTTTATGAAGTTAGAATTCATACGACTTCCATTAAATATTACTTCTCTAGCATTTCCAAATTTCTTTTTGATTACCAATTCATTTCCACTATAGTAATTTTGATCAAGTTGAATTTCTATTTCATCGAATAACGGTTGATTCAAAACGTATTCATCCGCACCTGGGCAAACCGGATAAAATCCCAATGCAGAAAATACAAACCAACCGGAGATTGTACCGCAGTCATCATTGCCCGGTAATCCGTTTTCATCTATTCCGAATGCTGAGTTCATAATTTGATCTACTAATTCACTTGTGTGATGTGAATAGTTTTCTGTGTAATTGAATAAATACGGATAAAAAATATCCGGTTCATTATTGATCGTAAATTGTCCATTATTAAATGATTCCAATAATTTTTCGGAAAACTCTTTTTCACCGCCAAATAATTCAATTAATCCTAGCACATCATGCGGAACAAACCAAGTATAATTCCATGCGTTGCCTTCAACGTAACCGGGTCCACCCGAGCCAACCCAATCTCCCGAACCTTCTGTTGCAAGCTGATCAAACGGCTCCTTCCATCTACCGTTTATTAATTTCGGTCTCAGGAATTTAGTTTCAGGATCGAACAACTTTTTGTAGCTAAGTGATCGTTGGTAAAATTTATTTTTAGTTTCTGTATCATTTAGTAAACCAGCTAATTGAGAAATTGTCCAGTCTGCATAATTATATTCTAAAGTAGTTGATACAGGTCCCCACGCCCACCATTCATCTTCCATGTTTTGATCGAAAGGAATGTAGCCGTATTCTAATATATAGTGATACGCTGCCCGAACAGGCGGTGCTTTTTCATTTTTATCAAGATTTACAGGCTTAAGAATTGCTTCGTATGCTTTGTTGATATCAAAATCACGTATACCTTTTACATAACTGTCAACAATAACCGGAACAGCTGGGTCACCGACCATCATATATGTTTC
>QZJX01000005.1 GCA_003599395.1 Ignavibacteriales bacterium
CAATAGAATTTGAGTTATTACAAAATTATCCGAATCCGTTTAACCCTACGACAACAATAAAATTTACAATCCCCAACGTAGGGGACGAATATATTCGTCCCCTTCAAACCCGTTTAATTGTGTATGATATTCTCGGTAGAGAAGTCGCAACACTTGTTAATACGAAGCTGCAATCCGGTAATCATGAAGTAAAATTTGACGGAAGAAATCTTTCAAGCGGAGTCTATTTTTATAAACTTGACGTTGATAATATTTATAGCGCAAGCAAAAAAATGATGCTAATAAAATAGGTTAACACTTATTCAGGATCTAAGATATCTCCGGAATTAATATCCCGGTGGGAAGTCTTTTAATATTTTGATGTGTTTTAAAGTATAGTCTAAACCGAGTTTATCAACAACTCGTTTTATTCTTCTAAATCCCTCGCCGTAAGTTCGATTTTCATTTGTTTTTGTTTTATAAATAATAAATCGTGAATAATCATCATCAAATTGGTTGTGATACAGATAAGACGCCAGCTCCGCACTTCCTTCGGAGAATTGTGGTTTTAATTTTTGTTTAGCATACAAATATTGCCATACATGCATCAATTCATGTGCGGCAACTGCTTCAAATTCTTTTTTCGGCATTCCGTTAAGAATATAAATGGTAATCTCTCTTTCGATAATTTGATCATTCGAAGTAACAAATTTATATTCAGCAAATCCTCTCGGATCACTTCTATCGGCATCAATTTCGTTTGTAATTTTTTTCAACTCATTTTTATCAACAAGTTTTAAGTTGATTGACTCATACTCAATCTCTACTCCAAACTTCTCTAATGATTCTCGAACTTCCGCTAAAACCGATTTTGCTTTACCGGTATTACTTATAGCCGTTGACTCACAAATTCCACAAATAACTCTTCCGTCATTATACTTAGAACCACCGCCGGTCAGTTTGCCTGAAATATATCTGCCGCAATAATCACACTTCGATTCATTTAGTTGATGGGTTATATGATATTTATTCCCCCAATAATCGGAAATATAGCTTCCTTTAATCACTTCACCGCAAAGATCACATCGTAATGCGATGTTGTCTAGAAAACATTTTTCATGATACCTCTTTCCATCTTTCTCAATAAATTGACCTATTAGTGGTTTACTGCAAAACGAACATTTTTCGACTATAAAATTTTCATAACATTCGGGATGATAATTCTTCTCCTCTACAGAAACATACCGGTCTTCTATTTTTTTGCCACAATGATCACAATTAATTGTCTGTCCATCAACGGTGATAATAATCAAAAGGAGAATAAATATTTGAGAGAGGTTATTTATCATAAATGAAAATTAGTTTGATTAATCTATTATTGCAATTTTTGAGTGATAAATTAGAACTTTTTTAATACAGTTCATGTCCATTTGAAACCGGGAATTTGGACTAAAGTTGCTGCGGCTGGCTGGGGAGCTGCGGCTTCAGTGCTTTGGTCCGAAACACTTCTCTAATTGATTCCCACCCAATTATCCATTATATTAACGAATGTTCACAAACATTTGGTTAAAAGATGAAAAAGGGCGAAAAAACAAAAGATATGATCCTTTCGGAATCACTCAAATTGTTTTCTCAAAACGGATATATAGGAAGTTCGGTCAGAGATATATCCTCTGCGGTCGGATTAAGAGAAAGCGCGATTTACAATCACTTCAGTTCAAAAAAAGCTATACTTAGCGAAATTGTGGAGAAGTTTGGTCAATCAACCACCGGACTTAATTTGCTTGACGATGAACTTATTGATATGCTTAGTAAACCGCTAAAGTTCATGCAGGCTTTTTCTGAAGTGCTCTTAAAAAAATGGAGTGTTCCTGAAGAAATTCGTTTTTTCAATTTAGTGCTAAAAGAAAACGGAACCGAAATTAACGGAACAAGCATTTCAATAAATTCACTTATTGAAGATGCACAAAAAGTTTGGATAATGATTTTTACCGAAATGCAGAATCATAAATTCATTAAGAAAGGAAACCCGGAAATTTTTGCCAATGAATTTATAGCACCTTTATTTTTTATCCGCATGAAATTTTTATTGAATGAAGCTGATATTGATCTAAAATCTGCAATTAAAAATGCAAACGAACATTCCGAATTTTTCTGGGAAAGTGTTAAGAGATAATCATGAATTCAATTCCAACGTTAGAAGATATTAAAGAAGCCGTAAAAAGAATCAGTGTCGCGGCAAACTACACTCCGATCTTAACTAGTAAATTAATTGATGAAATTTGCGGATGTAAAGTATTCTTCAAGTGCGAAAATTTTCAGAAGGTTGGTGCGTTTAAATTTAGAGGAGCTTACAATACAATTGCTTCACTTTCAAAGGAAGAATTACAAAAAGGAGTTGTAACACATTCATCAGGCAATCATGCGGCGGCTTTAACGTTAGCTGCCGAAATGAACAACACAACAGCTTATATAGTTATGCCAAAAACCGCTCCGGAAATAAAGAAGATAGCCGTACAATCATATGGTGGTAAAATTACCTTTTGTGAGCCCACTCTAAAATCACGAGAAGAAACTGCTCAAAAAATAATCGATGATTCCGGAGCTGTGTTAATTCATCCGTTTAATAATTATTCTATAATAGCCGGACAAGCGACCGCAGCATACGAATTGATTAATGATTCAGATAAGCTTGATTTTATTTTAACTCCGGTTGGCGGTGGAGGTTTATTAAGCGGAACTGCACTTTCAACAAATTATTTGTCGCCTGACACAAAAATTATCGGCTGCGAACCGGAAGGCGCCGATGATGCTTTTCGATCGTTGCGTGACGGTAAAATTTATCCCTCTGAAAATCCCAAAACAATTTGTGATGGTTTGTTGACGTCTCTCGGCGATAAAACATTTGAGATTATCAACAAATTTGTGTACAAAATAATCACCGTAAGCGATGATAAAACAATTGAAGCGATGCGATTAATTTGGGAAAGAATGAAAATTATAATTGAGCCATCTTCTGCAGTACCGCTTGCAGTTGTTATGAACAACAAATCAAAGTTTGAAAACAAATCTGTCGGAATAATAATTTCCGGCGGCAATGTTGATTTGAATAACCTTCCCTTCTGATGAAATCTATAAAGTATTATAAAAACCAAACTGTTAGAGATCTTGCATGGATAATCGGTTCTCCTCCGCTAATAAGCAATGATGAGAATGATGCGTTTCTTGAAAAAGAATTCTTTACAATTGAATTTGAAAAGCTCATTCCTCATTTGAATGAACTTGATAACAATCCACTGAAATTAGTTGAGCATGTAAACAACGGGAACACACATTTACTTGGAAAATATTTTGAATCACTTGTAGAATATTGGTTGGAATACAGCGATTGCAAAAAACTACTTGCTCATAATCTTCAAGTATTCAAAGGACGAAGCACAATCGGAGAGTTTGATTTTGTTTATAGGGATCTAACCGACAATAAAGTTTATCATCTTGAATGTGCAGGTAAATTTTATATTGCTCAAAATAATGTTCCCGAGGATTCAAATTTTATCGGACCTAATTCAATTGATAATCTTGATAGAAAAATCAGCAAAATTGTAAACGAACAAATACTACTTGGTCAAACGGAAGAAGGAAGAGAAGCATTATTAATCGACGATATCGAGGAAGAAGTAATCCCCAAAATATTATTTAAAGGGTATATCTTTTATTATGCTGATTTATTTTTTAATAATTCATTTATAATTCCAAAACACTCAAATCCGGATCATCCGAAAGGTTGGTGGATTTATGCAAAAGATATTGACTATTTCCTATCACAAAAAAATAGCAATTGGTTGGTTGTAGATAGAGCTAATTGGATTTCGAAAGTAATTACATTTAATGATTCTTCGGTTTTTACAAATAATGAGTTGACGAATAAATTGAAAAATTACTTTTCAAAAAATACTTATCCTCTTCTTATCGCTGAATTAAGTAATATTGGTAAGAATTATTATGAGGAAATCTCAAGAGGTTTTATAGTTCATGATAATTGGCCGGAAATAAATTTATAGCAAACTTTGCATCTCTGCGTCTTTTCGATTAAAAAAGTGAGAACATATTCCACGAAGAGCTAAACGACTTCCTTCCATGAGAAAAGTAATAGAGAACTCCGACCGAAAGCAAAAAATTATATACTGAATTTCCTATCTGCGAGATCGTTCTAAAATTTATTGGCACGTTAATCATGTAGAGGGTATGTCGAAAGTAGTTAATAAATTTATGAGAACTTAATTATCTTTAGCCTCGTCTTAATTGTGTCTTCTCAATATTGTATTGGTAGCGGTTTATGTCTTTTATAATGCGGTTAACTTTAGCTTTACTAATTTATTTTATCGTTGAGTTTTATTTCTACAAACGTTTTAAAAATTCAATTGCAAAACTCTTTCCCAATATAAACAAATCGAGACTTAAGAAAATCATCCGGACTATTATAATCTTTACAAATCTTTATCCGGTAATACTTGTAATTTATTTTGTTTATTTAATGATTTCCGGTGCCGAGAGAATGTCGGCAATTGAAAATTCGTTTTTCGATTGGCTGCTTGTTTATCCTTTTTGGACTTCCGTCTTAATAATTGTACAAAGTATTGTTTTTCTTCTGCCTATCGATATATTGAGAATTCTTGCGTTTCCATTTTATAAAAAAAACAGAGAAGCCGTCAGAAGAAAAATTTCAATACTGACATTATTTGTAATAATTGCAGCTATAATTTATGTTCCGTCAAGAATTGCCTACGATTATAATTTTGTCTCAACAAGAGTAACCACACTTAATGTTGAAAATTTACCCGAAAGTTTACGGGGATTTAAAATTGCTCTCATTGCCGATACCCAAGCTGATTGGTACACTGATGAAGCCCGGCTTAATAATTACATCGAAAGTGTTAATGATTCAAATCCGGATTTGGTTTTAATCGCGGGTGATATAATAACAAGTACTCCAAGATATATTCAACAAGGAGCTGACGCATTCAAAAGATTAACTGCTCAATATGGAGCTTATACATGTGTAGGTGATCATGATAATTGGGCATATAGAAGTGATCATCCGAGAAGTTTAAGAGAAATATCAGCCGCTCTTGAATTTGCCGGAGTTGAAATGGTCGATAATGATAGACGCGTTATTAATGTTGACTCTTCAACAATAGGAATTACATTTGTTACTTACACCTATTCAAGAAGAATAACTCAATCCGATCTTGAATTTTTAGTAAATGGCAACGGAAAGCATGATGTTGATATCTTCTTAACTCATCAACCCAACGAATCTCTAATCGAAATAACCTCAAAATTGGGTTATGATTTATTTGCTGCCGGACATACACACGGCGGGCAATTAACACTTCTATTTCCTTATATTAATTTAACACCAACATTAATCGAAACAAATTATGTAAAAGGTGACTTTTATTTGAACGATATGATGATTATTGTAAATCGTGGACTTGGTATGTCTGTTGCTCCGATTCGTTACAACTCAACACCGGAGGTAACAATTATAGTATTACAAAATAAAGAATAACACTGGGGGAATTGATGTTCAAATCTGTAAAATTATTTTTCGTTTTTTTATATGTAATAATTCCAAACTTTCTCTATTCACAAGCTGTTTCAGTACAAACAAAGCCAAAATTAGCAATTGAACAAATCATGCAGGATCCCAAATGGACCGGCGAAGTATCTAGCACAATTTGGTGGTCTGAAGACGGAAAACAAATTTATTTTAAGTGGAATCCGGGAGATGCTAAAGCCGAATCAACTTATGTGGCAAATAAAGACGGAACCGGTTTAAGAAAATTAACTCTTGAAGAGCGAAAAAATCTAATTCCGGATCAAGGAGATTACAATAAAGCAAAAACCAAAAAGGTGTATACAAAGAATTACGATATATATTTAGTTGATATTCCTTCGATGGAAATCTCCCAACTAACAAATACAACTGAACGCGAATCCTCACCCGAATTTTCATTCGATGAAAAGAAAGTGTTGTTCATACGAAACAGTAATCTATATTCCGTTGATTTAGAAACAGGTTTACTAACACAACTAACTGATTTTAGACAAGGGGATAAACCGAAAGATAAATCCAAAACCGATAGAGAAAAATGGTTGGAGAAAGAAGAACTTTCACTTATTCAAATACTTCGAGAAAGAAAGGAAGAAAAAGAGCGAAAGAAAAAAGACAAAGAGTTGTTAGAACCAAATCGACCCAAAGAAATTTATGTTGGTAAGAAGTCTGTAGATAATATTTTTCTTTCACCAAACGAAGATTTTATAACATTTCTTACAATTGAATATCCAACCGATCATAAATACACGAACGTGCCTAATTATGTAACCGAATCGGGATACACAGAAGATATAAGCGCGAGAGCAAAAGTTGGCTCACCGGAATCAAAATACGAACTCGGGGTTTACGATATTAAAAATGATACGGTTTATTTTGTTGATAGAAAACAGATTCCGGGTATTTATGACAAACCCAATTTCAAAAAAGAAAACAAAGATGATAAATATGATGAGACAAGAGAAGTTTATTATTACGGTCCATTCTATTCCGACGACGGCAAACATTCTTATGTTTTAATCCGTTCTATGGACAATAAAGATAGATGGATTATGCATTTTACTCCATCGAATGCTACACTTACTTTATTAGACAGACAAAGAGATGAAGCTTGGATTGGCGGTCCCGGTATTTCCGGTTGGAAATCGGGAGATACTCATCATGGTTGGATGCCGGACAGTAAACATATTTGGTATCAATCGGAAGAATCCGGTTACTCTCATCTTTACACAATTAACGTCGAAACAGGAAACAAGAAACAATTAACAGAAGGAGATTTTGAAATTACCGGAACCGCTAGAAGTAATGCAGCCGGAACCGGACCAACAATTTCAAATGACGGTAAGTGGTGGTATTTTGTTTCAAGTGAAGTTAGTCCCTTTGTCAGAGATTTCTACAGAATGCCTATCAATGGCGGTGAACGAGAGCGAATAACTTACTTACATGGTAATCATCAAGTTTATATTTCTCCAGATCAATCAATGCTGGCAATCCGATATTCTGAATCCAATAAACCTTGGCAGTTATATTTAATGGAAAATAAACCCGGTGCGGAAATGAAACAAGTAACTTTTGGTGGAACCCAAGAGTTTCATTCTTATCCATGGATAAAACCGGAGATTGTTTGGTTTGATGCAGAGGACGGAAAGAAAGTACCGGGGAGAATTTACCAACCGAAGGAAGAAAATAAAAACGGTGCAGCTGTAATTTTTGTTCATGGAGCAGGTTACTTGCAAAATGTTCATGATTGGTGGAGCAGTTATTCACGTGAATATATGTTTCATCATTTACTCGCCGATGAAGGTTATACAGTTTTAGATATTGACTATAGAGGAAGCGCGGGTTACGGAAGAGATTGGCGAACTGATATTTACAGACATATGGGTGGAAAAGATTTATCCGATCAAGTTGACGGTGCAAAATTTTTAATTGAGAATTATAATTTAGACCCGGATAGAATTGGAATATACGGCGGTTCGTACGGTGGATTCATTACATTGTTTGCTTTGTTTAAACATGGTGATGTATTTAAATCCGGTGCGGCGTTAAGATCCGTAACAGATTGGACACATTATAATCATCCTTATACGGCAAACATATTAAATACTCCGCAAGAGGATACATTAGCTTATAAACGTAGTTCACCGATTTATTTTGCCGAAGGTTTGCAAGGGCATTTATTGATTTGTCACGGTATGGTTGATGTGAATGTTCACTTTCAAGATGTCGTGCGCTTAACACAAAGATTAATCGAATTAGGAAAAGATAATTGGGAGTTAGCAGTTTACCCGATGGAAGATCACAGTTTCGTTGAACCAAGCAGTTGGGTTGATGAATATAAGAGAATTTATAAATTATTTGAGAAAACGTTGAGATAGATTAACATTTTCTTAAACAATGCAATACAGAAAAAGAAATAGATTAAAAGATTTTGACTATTCACAAGGTTATTGGTATTTCGTTACAATAAGTGTAAAAGATATGAAGTCATATCTTGGTAAGATTGTAAATGAAAAATGATGTTAAATCAATACGGTCAAATAGTTGAGAAGAAACTCGATTGGCTAATGAATCAATATTTTTATGTAGAAATTGATTCGAGTATAGTCATGCCAAATCATATTCATGCTATAATAATAATTGATCCGACAAACGTAGGGACAAGTCGCGACTTGTCCCTACAATCAAATCATAAAATTAAGTCCTTATCTGAATTAGTTGGTGCATTTAAAACTGTATCTTCAAAAGCAATACACTTGGCAGGTTTAAAGGAATTCAAATGGCAACGTTCTTTTTATGATAGAATAATCAGAAATGAAAAAGAACTTTATAATATTAGGACTTACATACAACAGAACCCTCTCAAATGGGATATTGAAAAATCATTACCTGAAAACTTAGATATACTATGAAATCACATCACATACAAACTACAAAAACAGCAAGATATTTTACTCTTGGCGAACTAAATGATTCGACGAGAGAAATTGTGTTTGTGTTTCACGGTTATGCACAACTTGCGGAAGATTTTATTCAAAACTTTACAACTATTCAGTCAGACAATCGTTTTATAATTGCACCGGAAGGATTGAACAAATTTTATTTCAAAGGATTTCGGGGAAACGTTGGTGCAAGTTGGATGACTAAAGAGGACCGCGAAAACGAAATTAATGATTATATTAATTTTCTAAATAACATTTACTCAGAATATTCTTCAAAAATTAACGACAATACAAAAATCACTCTTTTCGGATTTTCACAAGGTTGCGCAACCGCTTCACGCTGGTTTGTAAATAATCAATTCAAAAATGCCGACTTGATACTATGGGGAAGTTTTATCCCACCGGATATAGATTATGAAATACTACGTTCAAAACTGACAAGAAAATTAAAAATTGTAATTGGCGATGAAGATGAATTTATATCTGAAGAAAGGATTAAGCAAGGTGAAGAAATTTTAATTAAAGAAAACATCACTTTCGAAATAAAAAAATACCCGGGCAAACATGATGTTCAACCCGGGTTATTTAATGAGTTAAAACTATTTTAATAAACTATTGTTCGGCTAATGGTTTACTTTTCTTTTTCCACTTTGGAATAAATATTAACAAAAATACGATAACAATAATTGCAATTGCGACGTACCAATAGATCGGAGTTTCTGCTCCATACATATCTTCCCAATTATTAATTGCTGTTTGTATAGTATCTCTTTGTTCGGTGGTTATCATTTCATTATCAATAAGAACAGGTATCCAAGTTGTTCTTAATTGTTCCGTCCAAACTGAATCTTCGAATGTTATATAAGATTCTTGGCTGCCCGAAATTTTTTCATTTTCGATAAACTCTAAAACATTGTTGGTAAATTCATTTCCGTTGCTAAAAGGAGTTACCTTAAGATTGTTGGATCTAAATACTTGATAAACTCTCTCCCAAATCTCACGATCAAGTCTTTGATTCCATTGTGCAAAAAGATTTGTGATATAAGCAACCTCTCCGGCTTTTTCACCTTTGTCCATATATACATCAGCTAACTTTGGGCCTATCCTTTTCCACATGTTATGAAATTGTATTTGCTCTTCTTTTACTTCTCCTAAATCTTCAGCGCTAAGTTGAGTTGCCTTTAGAAATTCCATGTTATCACGGATAGTCTTTTCGATATTATACAACAGATTTCCGGTTTCTACTTTTTCAAAAACTTGTTGTCTTTCTGCTTCGTTTAACGACATTGGACTTTTTACAAAGTCGGAAAGAAGACTATCAACAATACTTCTTACCAGTTCATCACGTTCCTTAAGCGATTGTCTAAGATTTGCTACTAGTCTTTTTAGTTCGTTGATAGATTGAGCATCTTTACCGCCAATAGATTGATACTCTTTTATTTTCGAAAGCAGTTCGGTGTTTTTTTCATTTAAAATTTCCAATTCACTTTTTAGAGTAACAACTTCCGTTTGAAGTGTTTCAATCTGTGTGAAGTCTTCTCTTCTTAAATCTATAGCCTCCTGAAGTTTTGAAAAGGTTGAATTATAGTTTTCCGGATACATACTCTTATCCAGAAGATCTTTTTCGGCAAGATGTTTTTGTTTAAGTGAGTTAATTGTATTCCTTAAAGAATCGAGTTCTGCTAAAGATTTTGCATTATGTATATCAAGACGCAACTGAGCTATTTCATCTTTAAAACTCTCAACTTTTTGATAATCAGATTGAGCAATGGCAACGCCGGTCATTACAAACAGCATCAAGATAATTTTTATAGTCTTCATATTATTTCCTCTTTGATCCTTTGCTATCTATTATATATGTTATTTCATCATCAACTAATTCAATATTTGGAGTGCGTTGATTGAAAGCGGGATTCATTAATCCCTCCTTTGAAATAAAGATTTTATTTGTTTGAACAAATGCACCCTCGTCTATTATAAAAACATATACGTTCATAAAACCTTGTGAAGTCATTAAGTAATTACCGAGATTATCGCGTATTATTCTCAACTCTCTACCGGGAACAATAACCGAATCGCCTAGTTCGGTTCTAAATAACGCAGATGCATTGAACTCTGTTGAATATCTTTCAATAGCAACATTTCCGTTATCGTCTGTTGCAACAACGCTTTCGATAGGCCAAGCAAAATTAGCCGGCTCAAGCTTTATAGAGCTGCATGATGCTAATAAGAACACTAGCATCACTAAAAAAAACATTTTAATTGCTTTCATTTTTCTTCCCTTTTGAATGACACCGTTTTAATGTAATAAAGAAATTTCTATTTACAAACCATCAAATTATTTACGACTAATTTATTTATTTAATAATCGACATTTTTTTCGTTTTCGTTTCACCATCCGCTTTAAGTTGATAAAAATAATTCCCGGATGAAAGATTTTCTCCGTTGAATTCTATTTTGTGATTTCCCGGTAAAGCATGTTTATCTATAAGAGTTGAAATTCTTTTCCCAAGAACATCATAAACTGTTAATGAAACATCACTTTCTTTTTTCAACTCGAATTCTATGGAAGTTTGTGGATTAAATGGATTTGGATAATTCTGTTTAAGATCAAAGCCAAGCGGAACAGAAACATCACCGCTTATTGAAGTCGGAATATTTGTATTATATACCTCGTAGTTATAATTAACAAACGTGGGATAGTCGTAAACTGAATAACTGCATTCTAAAACTTGATCATTATCCGCATCCCAAATAACCGGATAGCTGTAATAATAATTCGCATTATTTCTCTCAAAGAGGATTTGCCCGTTTGTTATATCAAATATTTTAAAAGATTGACGGTAAAGTTCCGGTGAGCCATAATGCGATAGGACATAAAACTCAACTATATTATCTCCTGTTAAGTCAACACCTAAAGAATAAATTGAATATCCTGCTTGAATTTCTTCGGTCGTAAAACTGTACTGACATTGCGGTGTTGATGAATAATAACTATCCATAATTTTAAATGTGGATTCATCGATTAAATAAAACTTGTAATCCCACTCCCCGCCAATTTCCGAAAACGCAATCCATCCGGAATAAAAATAGACTGAAGTAGCACTTGAACTCCATTCTTGCTGCCATTGAGCCTTAGTATTAAAGTATAAACCGGTAACTAATAATAAATAAAGGAACGTTTTCTTCATTTCATCACCTCTTGATGCTTTTTAGCATATACAAAACTACAAAAAAAAGCATCACCAAAAATTGATGATGCTTAATTATAAATCTTTATCTCAGATTTAGTATCTACAAATCAACAATTGCCATCAAGTAAAACCATGTCGAGTTATCGGGACCTAAATTTTGTTTAAATATCTCTCCGGGTAAAAATAATCCAGCACCGGCTTCAAAATCCAAATAGTCATTATAATTGTATGTCAGTACTAAATCTATTTCAGTACCGAATTTGTTAGAAGCTGAGCCGTCATTTAGAATATAATCTTCGGCAGAATTAAATAAATGTAAAGCTGTTTTGATTTTTAATTTTTCTACTTGTAAACCTGCTTTTAAGTGTAAATCCATTAAGCCGACACCAAAAGTATATCTGGGAAAGAAATCCATATAACCAAGATATTTATGTCCGGCACCAAACCATCTATTAAACTCTTTGTATTCATTATCGGTTGGATTATCATCGCCACTGTAGTAATCAATTCCAGCACCAATCCAAGGTTTAATTTCTGAGTCAAAGGTATAGTTTGCATTATAACCGATAAAGAATGCTGATAAACTTTGTGGTCCATTTTCTCTTTCATCACCGAACTGTGAAATAAATTCAGCTTGATGTGAAAGTCCGCCAATTCCGCCTATCAAATATGCCCCGGCAGCAAAAGCATTAAAAGGGTATGAATTTGAGGCCGAACTACGATAAATAAAAAACGGCTGCAACTTGTGACCTTCTATAAAATTGAATTCGGCAAAAGCACCGATTACATTTTCATCGAGTGAATCTTCAGGAAAACCACTTTCACCGACTCTGAAAGCAAATAGATCTAATTTACTCTTACACTTTGTGCAGAAATCAATTTGCAAAGTAACACCATCAAAACTTCTGCCTATATTGTTCCAATTATTTTTACTCATTATTCTTTCGGTTCCGTAAGATGCTTCCATTCGACCAGCTTTCAAGTTAACCGGAAGCTCGAACAAATTATTTACTTGAAGATATGCTTGATGAACATCAAGATTTTGTGTGTTTGAAATTGTTCCGGGTTCTTCTCCGAATGTTCTTGAATCTTGTGCCTGAAAAAATGCGGTAATGTCGCTCGTTGGAATAAATTTAATTCCCAACCTTGAACGCATTTCACCATATGAATCCGGTGAAGTACTGCTATTAAAATCTTTATTATCAACAATAAACCGTGGACGAATTTGAGTTGAGAATTGTAATGTTTCTTGTGCTGAAGTTGAGATATATAAAAAAAGTAAAATTAGATAGAAATATTTCATCTTTTTCCTTCATTTTAGAATTTGAAAGACGAAATATATCTATAAGGAATTAATAATAAAAATATGTGTTGTCTGTTTTAATCTATCTCGCAACTTCCTTTTAAATACTTTTACAATCCTAACTTAAGCCCGACAAAAAATTCTCTTCCTGGCTGCGGAAAACCGTATTCGGTTTCGTAATAAATGTCTGTTAAATTATTTACTCTAAGGTACAATATATAGTTTTCGAAAATGGTGTGAGATACTCTCATGTTTGCAAGCAAGTAACTATCCATCTCAACAAATTCCCTTGAATCAGCATCGACACCATATTTACCACCAACAAAGAAAAGCTCTATACGAAGTTCTGTTCCAAAACTAGATTTATAATTGGGAACGAGTGACAACACGTGTTCGGGACGATATTCTAATATTTCACTTTGTGAATCATCGGAAACATTTTTAGCGGAAAGATATGTGTATGCCAAATTCATAATGAAATTATCTACGCTAAGATTAAAGCCAATTTCAGCGCCTTTCATTTCAGCTTTACCGATGTTTTGATATTGTCTTAAACCATCATCTAATATAACTAGATTAATTAGCTCATTTATAGAGCTATAAAAAATATTTCCGTTCATTAAAATGCTGTTGCTTAATTTATAATTGATTCCAAGCTCGCTGTTTATACTTTTTTCAACGTTTAGGGTGGGGTTTGCTAAATCTCTTCCTACAGTTTGACTGTAAAACTCTTTTAACGTCGGGAAACGATTTTTCTTCGATGCATTTACATGAAGCGATATGTCATTGCTTACCTTATAGCTTAATCCAACAAATCCATTAATCGACGAACTAGATTCTCTCAAATCGTTTCCGTTGGAATAAATTGGAGTTAATAAATCATAACCAATAGCAGCAACTGCAGAGAATTTATCCGAAATATTTATATCTTGCTCAAGTCCGACACTTAGTACCGAAGCTTCATAATTAGAAAATCCTTCATTAAAATTTCCTTCTTCTTTGTGAACATCTTTCTTCCAAGATAATGAGATTCTTGTCAGACCCAAATTCAAAGCATTAATATCATTAAGTAAATTAATTCCGAAAGAATGATCATCGTAAGTTGATTGGAAAGCATATTTCATATCTTGAGTTGTAAATGTATCATCATCATAAGAATCTAGAACATTTTTGTAAGTATCGTAAAAAATATTTCCCTTAAATCTGAATGATGAGCCGATGCCCGAACTGAACATTAAGTTGTTTGTTGTTTTACGCCATTCACTGTAACGCCAGTAACGAGGACGAGTTGTGTAAACATCAGTCGGTACACCTTTTTCATTATCAACTATCATTAATGAGTATGCGAGATTAATATTGTGAAAATTATTTACGCCAACTTTTAACATTCCACCGATATTTTCATAATCACTATTATTTCTTCTTCCCCCGTCTTCGTTTTGATAATTACTTTGTGTTTCGGGAATATCAAATCCTTCTGATTTTGAGTAACCAGCATTAAGTGAGTAAAACATTTTTCCAAATCCGCCACTCAAACCAAAAGATGTTGAGTGTGCCGCTCCGGATTCGATTTCCAGCATTGCTGTTTTATCCATTCTATTTTTTGTAATAAAATTTATTGATCCACCCATTGAGTTTGACCCGTATGCAAGCGAAGGCATTCCTTTTGAAACCGTGATTTTCTCAATTGAGCTTTTAGGTAAGTTGCTTAAATCAATCGTTCCGGAATACGGTTCATAAATCGGAACACCATCCAAGAAAACAGTTACTTGTCTTTGATCGTATCCGCGCATATAAATTCTTGATTCGTTTTTCGATGTGGTTGTAATATATAATCCCGGTAAATATTTAAGAGGGTCTGTTATGTTGTTACCGTCTGTTTGATTTATTTCAGTTAACTTAACATCAACCACTGAGGACGCATTAATTAATCCACTGTTGGATGATGTTACGATTACCTCTCCAAGATTATAGTTCTTAAGTGTATCTTGCTGCGCGTAAATAATTGTTATAAGTGATAAGATTAAAATTAACTTCTTCATTTTATTCCTCATTGATTCTATTGTTAGTTGCTAAATTTTTAGGTTTGTGTAAGAGTGGATAAATCATCTTAGCCATTTGTTCGGCTGGATTTTTTAATGCGGTTTTCATTGAAATGTTTTCTTTTCTTACCTTGTTAAACTCTGATTTTATATTCGGCAATATTTCCTCAGCTTTACTCAAAACATTTTCAAATTCTTCTAACCCTCTTCGTTTCCAAAATTCTTTAACGTTTTCCCGGTTTGTCTTTCTGTTTAATAATGTAATTGAACTTATAATCACCACTGCTCTGAAAAACATTCCAAGTCCGTTTAATAATGCCTCAGCTGAGAAAGTAATTCCTAGTAGTTGATTATTCTGTTCACCTATTATCATTGGTTGAGTTATTACTACTATTGTGAAAAGAAAGTAGATCGACTTTCTTCTGAATAAGCGTAGCAGACTTATATCAATTTGTGAATAGATAATCATCGCAATTATCG
>QZJX01000045.1 GCA_003599395.1 Ignavibacteriales bacterium
GATACTGATTTTTCTACCGAACATAATGAAGAAAGAGATCAACTATTACAAATGATTCAACCTGAAGATTTATTAAAATTTGGATTGATACCCGAGTTAATAGGACGATTACCGATTATCGCTCCTCTTCATTCATTAAACGAAGATGCTTTGAAAAGTATTCTCACAAAACCGAAGAATGCGATTATCAAACAATTTAAAAAATTGTTTATGATGGAAGGTGTAGAGTTGGAGTTTGATAAAAATTCTCTCGAAGCTATTGTAGTAAAAGCAATGGAAAGGAAAACAGGTGCACGCGCACTTCGTTCAATAGTAGAGGGGGTTTTGCTCGATATTATGTATGAGCTTCCTAACATGAATAAAGTTGAAAAATGTTTAATTACAAAAGACACGATTAATAAAGGCTCAAAGCCGGTGTATATTGAGTCCGATAGAAAATCGGCGTAATTCACACTTAATAAATTTTCTAACTTCCTAACTTTTCAATGAAGAAAATATTTTTAATGATTTTGGCTGTGTGCGCAATAATAAGCGCACAGTCCAAAATTTTAATATACATGGATCTTCAACAAACCGATCATCTCAAAGCATACGGTGTTACTTACAACGCTTTAGATAGAGGTCTCACAGCTGATTGGCTTCTCAATTACCGAGGCGGTTCATTTCTATTTGACTTTGACGATGATCTTGCTTTAAGATGCAAATTAAAAGGTGTTTCTTACGAACTCCTTTCTTCTCCACAAACAGTTGAAATTCTAGCTTATGTTCAAAATGAAGAACAGAATATGGATGTTGTTCGATTAGAAAAATCTCCGAAGATAGCAGTGTTTGTTCCTGAAGGATTTCTCCCGTGGGATGATGCCGTTTCTCTTGTTTTGGATTATGCGGAAGTCCCATACGATAAAATTTGGATTCAAGAAATAATTCAAGGCGATCTTCAAAAATATGATTGGCTTCATCTTCATCACGAAGATTTTACAGGGCAGTATGGAAAATTTTATGCAAGCTACAGCAATGCGCAGTGGTATATTGAACAGCAAATGTTATATGAAAACGAAGCCAAAAAATTAGGTTTTACAAAAGTAAGCGAAATGGAACGAGCGGTTGTTTTTGAAATTAGAAATTACATTGCCGAAGGCGGGTTCTTGTTTGCAATGTGCTCCGCTACAGATTCTTATGATATAGCTTTGGCTGCAGTAAATACTGATATTGCTGATAGAATGTTTGACGGAGATCCTCCCGACGCAAACGCTCAAGAAAAATTAGATTTTTCTCAAACACTTGCGTTTGAAAACTTTCAGTTAGAAATGAACCCTTACGTTTATGAATACAGTGATATTGATATTCAACCTTTGGAAGTTGGGAATCAGCAGAATGATTATTTCACTTTATTCGAGTTTTCTGCTAAGTACGATCCGGTTCCTACAATGTTAACTCAAAACCACGTTAATGTTATTCGTGGATTTATGGGACAAACAACAATGTTCAGAAAACATTTAATAAAAAATTCAGTTTATATTTTGGGCGAACGCGAGGGAACAGATCAAGTTAAATATATTCATGGAAATTTTGGCAGAGGATTCTTTTCGTTTTATGGCGGACATGACCCTGAAGATTATCAACATGCGGTTGGTGACCCTGAAACCGATTTGAGTCTATATAAAAACTCGCCGGGTTACAGATTAATATTAAATAATATTTTATTCCCCGCAGCAAAAAAGAAAAAACAAAAAACATAACCGGAAGCTTTATGAGATTTTTAAAAATTAAAAACAGCAATGAACAAGTTGAAGTCGGTAAAATAGTTTGTGTCGGCAGAAATTATGCAAAACATGCCGAAGAACTCGGTAACGAAATACCTGAATTCCCATTAATATTTTTAAAGCCGGCTTCGGTTTTAATATCAGATAATGAAAATATTATTAAACCCAAAAATTCGGGTGAGCTTCACCATGAAGTAGAACTGGTTTTATTGATTGGTGAAACAATTAAAGATGCAGACGAAACACAAGCTGAAAATGCAATAGCTGGTTATGCCGTTGGACTTGATATGACTCTTCGGGATATCCAAAGTGAGTTAAAAAAGAAAGGTCATCCTTGGACTCTTGCAAAAGTTTTTGACACTTCTGCTGTCATTTCAGAGTTCGTTAGTAAGAAAGATTATCAATTAAGCGGAAATGAAAAAATAGAACTTTACATAAATGATGAAATCAAACAATCATCCTCGTTAGATTTTATGCTGTTTAATTCAACTCAAATTGTTGCATATCTATCTTCAAAATTCACGTTGGAAAAAGGAGATTTAATATTTACCGGAACTCCGGAGGGTGTTGGAGCTGTTAATATTGGAGACGAAATTAAAGCCGAAATTGAGAATATTGGTAAACTAAAATTGAAAGTAGAATAAACTATGAATATAAAATTCACTATCATAGCATTACTCGTTTTAATTACTACATCATGTGCACAAAGACCAAATGTGCCATCAATAACAATTGAAGAATTTATTGAAAAAATCGAAACAGATACTTCACTGGTTATCTTAGATGTAAGAACTCCGCAAGAATTGGTTGGGCCGCTCGGGAAAATTGAATCAGTTATAAATATTCCTGTTCAAGAATTATCTGATAGAGTTAGTGAATTAGAGAAATATAAAGGGAAAAACATAGCGGTTATTTGTCGTACCGGGAATAGATCAACTTTTGCGACAAAAATACTTATAGAAAACGGTCATGAAGCTGAAAACGTGTTGGACGGAATGGTGAAGTATAGGAAAATAAAAGGGAAATAATGATTCAAATATTTGGAACCAAAAAGTGTAAGGAAACACAAAAGGCAGAACGTTTTTTTAAAGAAAGAAAAATTGATTATCAATTTCGTGATCTTACCGAAAAAGGTGTGAGTAAAAAGGAATTGGATAATTTTTTGCAATTTTATGAACTTGAAGAACTTATAGACAAGGAAGGCAAACATTATAAAAAAAGAAATTTGCAATATATTCTGCATAATATCGAAACAGAATTGTTGGAAGATCCGTTGCTCTTTAAAACTCCGATTGTAAGATTAAATAGAAAAGTTGTTCTTGGTTACAATGTAGATGCTTGGTCAACATTTGCTTCCGAAGCAGATTGATTTATCACCGATAAAGGAATCACGGCCTTAATTTTTGTACCATCCTTTATCATCGATTTAATAGAAAACTTTCCTTGCAAAAAGAGAATTCTTTCTTCCATGCTTTTTAAACCCATACGTCTGCTGTTACTTGAATGAAGAACGTCTTCAACCTCAAAACCTTTACCGTCATCTTCAATTCTAATAATTAGAGAATCATCTTGAGTTACTAGTATAACAAGTGCGCTATTAGCGTCTGAATGTTTTCTTACATTCCAAAGTGCTTCCTGTATGAAGCGATATATATTATTCCCGGATTCTTCGGAGATTTTGAAAGACTCCTCTAAATTTGTAAAAAATTCCACATCAATTTTCATGTGGTTGTTAAAATCATTACATAGTGCATGAATAGAATTTACAAACCCTGTTTGTTTGATAGAATTTGCATGAAGAAAATAAGCTAAGTCCCGCAAGTAAATTGTTAACTCCGAAATTTTATCTGAAATCCACGAATAATTTTCATGCTCGGATTTGTTGCTTTCAATCAATTTATCGACTTCTAATTTTAACACCGCCATATCTTGCGCAATATGATCGTGTAGATCTCGGGCAATCTTTTCGCTTTGTTCTTCCTGCGCGGTAAAAATTCTTTGTGTTAATATTCTAATATTCCTCTCAGATTCTTGGAGCTGACTTGTTCTAATTTTCACTTTTTCTTCAAGCAAATTTGAATAGCGTGATCTTACTATATAATTATAGATTGAATAGCTAACTGCAACCGATAATAACACGAGTAGAACCAAAAACCAACTCTGTATATAAAATGGTGATCCAATAAAAATTGTGTTAGAGTAAACAGTATCACTTGAAATACCGTTTGGGTTAATTGATGAAACTCCAACCTTATATTCACCGGGGGCAAGGTTTCTTAAGTAAAATGAAGTTTCGTTTGTATTATAAATCTCGGTTGTTCTGTCATCAATGTTTTCTAATAAAACAGTATAGGTCATCGCGGTTTCATCGATGAAGCTTGGTGAATTGTACATTATAATCAAATCATTATTTGTGTACGAAAAATCAATTTCCTCAGTTATATTGTTAATATTACCATCCAGATCAGAAATTCCGATAAAATTAATTTTTGGTTTAATCTCGTAATACTCAGCATGATATGCTTCGGGAATAAAAATTGAAAGCCCATTTTCAGTACCGATATAAACTTTATTATCATCAAAAAGAAAAGCGTCACGATTAGTTTCAACACCGGCAAGTCCATCTTTTGTCGTAAATCTCCTATATTCACCGGTTTTAGGATTCCACCTTAAAGCCCCTCCCATTAGTCCAAACCATATATAATCATTTTCTCTTTCGATGAAGAAAATCGGAGCATCAATTTTAAGATCCGAAAATTCTGTTAATTCCTTTCCGTCAAAAAACAATAAACCGCCGTAAGAACCGATGAGCCAATTGCTGCCATCAATACGTAAAAGGGAATAGATTTCGTTTTTTTGTTCATCGGTAGCTTGAAATTGTGTAAACTCTCCGCTAACAAGGTTGTATAAGTAAATCCCTCTTCTTGTTGCAAGGATTAGCTTAGTTTTACTAAAATAATCTATTGCTCGGACGTTTAATCTATTCACATTCATTAGTTCGTCGAAATAATGATTAGAAAGTTTGCTTAAGCCTTTGAAAGTAGAAAAAAAGATCTCTTGGTTTGTAGAAAGAAATAAACTCATATAACTAGTTTGAATATCTGAATTCACTAATAACCAATCCAGATTTCCATTCCTGCTGATGGTACCAATTCCCGTACGCTGTGAGGTGAAATAAATCTTATCATCAATCGTACTATGTTCAGTATTCATAATTCTTGAGAATGTATCAAAATCATTTTCATTTAGATAAATAGATTTGACTTGATCTCCTTGTATAAACGTGAGCCCCTTGTTGTGACCTAGGACTAAAGGTCCATTCGGAAATCTAGAGATAGAAGTAACTTCTTTTTCCAAAAAAGAAGACGAATTTGGATGCTTGATAAATGGGGAATACCGAATTTTATTTATTCCTCTAAGTGAAGTTATCCAAGTGTTTTTTTCATAATCTATATATACAGAAGTAGCTCCCGAAGTCGTAAAATTTTCGTTAACATCAAGTTGTTGACTGGATTCAAAAACGGATGAGTATTTATAAAGGTGGAATTTTGTTCCAAAATAAAAATCATTATTCGGTGATTTTACAAGAAAAGGAAAATTAATGTGGTCTTCATAAAAATTAACAAAAATGTTTGTGATTATTTTTTCAGAATGTGCCCCAATTAATTTACCAATCCATGACTTGGTTAGAAAATATACCTCGTTGTTTGAGAAGTCTTTAAAAATAGAGTAAACGGGTACAACTTCATTGACTAAATTTTTACTAATTCTCTTGCCCAGAAAATCATGTAGGTAAAGTCCATTGTTCGTAGCAACCAGTATATTTTCTTCAATAAATTTTATATCGTAAATGATATCCGCGCTTTCAATCTCAATTATTTTTGGAACTAGATCATCCTTTGTTGAGATTAGAACCTCTGATCGGTTGATAACCAGCACAATTCTTCTTTCACCACCAGCATATGAAACGTCGAAAGATAGTATCGCTTTGTATTGAGTTCCGAGAGAAGGTACATTTGACCACTTAGCATCTTTGTGATAAAATATTTTCTTGCTCTGCTCATAAGGAACTGCCCATAGAATTCCTCTCTCGTCTAATCTGAGAATATTAAAGTGTATGTCTGCCTTTTCATTACCCAATGAATCATGTAACACCCAAGTTTGGCCGTCATATTCAATCAACCCGCTTTCAGATGCAAACCACATGTTACCGTTACTAGCTTGAACACAATCATAAATTGTTGAAACAGGTAAACCATCAACAGCAGTGTAATTTTTTATAAGTGATTGTTGTGGGAAAATTGTTGTTGTAAAGATTAGAACTATAATGATGATGTTGAGTGGATGCATTGATTATTTGATATATATGACGATTAAATCAAATATAATAAAATTGTTAAATAATACTCCTAATTTCGAGCGCGGAAATAAAGTCATCATGTCCTTTGAACTGAACGGCATCCCAACCAACTAATTTCGCAGCTTCTACATATTCTAAGATATCATCGGTGTAAAAATGCGCATCGGATTTTTCGTTTGTAAATTTTTCAACTGCTCTAAAAATTTCACTTTCGGGTTTAGAAAATCCTACCTCGTAGGAAAGTATTTGTTTATCAAAATACTTTAGAAAATCATATTCGCCCCAGCCATACTGCTTATGAATGATATTCGTGTTCGATAATAAAACTAATTTATAGTTTTCTTTTAACTTCGGTAGAAGTTCAATCATTTGTTGATTAACAGTGAACATCTTTGAATAAATATTACAAAATTCTTCTGCAGAAACTTTATGTTCCAGCCAATCAAGCATCGTGTTTATGAATTGGTCGACTTCTAGTTTACCATTATCAAAAAGTTGATGGACATGATAATTCTCATTATACAATTTATCAAATCGATCTCCTAAGCCCGATTCAATTTTATTAAAATTATCTATTACAATTTTGGAATCGAAAGGAAGAAGGACTTTCCCTAAATCAAAAACAATAACACGGTAAGCTGAATTTTTCATAGAACGGAATTGCGGTCGATATAATGTACCGACCGCATTAATTTATTAGTTAAACATTGTGTCCGATAAATTTTGATTGACTTTTATTTCCGTTACTTCTAAATCTATAGATTGTGGACCAAGCTGCTGAGTTAACTTGTGTGGATAAAGTAAACCATTGACTTCTCTGTAATCACTCATATCAACAGTTTGATTAAAACTTCCTTGAGGTGTATCTACAGTCGCAATTTCTCTAACCTTTAATCCGCTTTCAACATCAAAATAGTGATACCATTTTTTACCGGAAGGTAAGGTCAACTCAATTTCGTAAGCATCCTTTCCATTGACATCTTTAATACCTTTTATTGCCGGCGTAATACCGTGTTTATTATAGTCAAAATAGAGGTTAAATGTCGATTGGTACTTTAATTCTTCCAATTGACTTCCCTCAATAGGTTGTTCTTGTCCGTTTGCGATTTGCTTGCCTGATTCACCGTTAAAAATTGTTGTTTGCTTAAATACACCGGCATCAAGTTCTTGGAAGAGTTTATTCGGAGATTTTCTTGTAATAGTTAGCGTAATATCGAAACCTTGAACTTTTCCTTTTAACGACGTTGTAACATCTTTCACTGTTTCTAATTTTTCTTTTCCACCTTGAGCTTTAATATAATTATCGATTATTGATTCAACAGAAACACTCTCATCAACCTTTTTTGCATCCGGATCATATTCAACACCGTAAATATCATAATAATTTAACTTTCCGCTTAAAGAGAACTTTTTCAAATCATCAGCAACTTCCTCGGCTTTTCCAACAACAATTATGAACGCTTCATCCGGTTTGATGTATTTTTTAGAAACAGCAATTACATCCTCTCTTGTAACTGCAGCTAAATTTTTAAGATAATTTTGATAATAATCGGCAGGCAAATTATACCGCTCAATGTTTAGTGCAAATCGAGCGATAGTTTGTGGATCTTCAAGTGATCGTGCAAATATTCCTGTCAAATAATTTTTGGCTGTTTCAAATTCTTCATCCGAAATATCACCATTTCTCATTTTTTTCATTTCAGAAAGTATTTCTGAAATTGTACTATCAGTGACTTCATTTCTAACCTGAGTTGAAGCATCAAATTGTCCGATAAGCTCATCGGAATCTATACTTGATCTTGCTCCGTATGTGTAACCTTTAGCCTCACGTAAATTAGAATTAAGTTTTGAAGAAAAGTATCCACCGAGTATCATATTTGCAACGGAGACTTTGACAGCATCAGTAGAACCTACTTTAAAATTAATTGGATACGCAACATGAATAACTGATTGAACAGATTGAGGTCGATCCACAATAGCTACTTTATTTACCAATGGTGCTGCGGGAGTTTTATATTTCAACTCAACCACATCTTTAGATTTCCAATTCCCGAAATATTTTTTGACCAATTCCTCTACTTCATCGGTTTCAATATCTCCGACTATGGCCAAGTAGGAAATTGAAGGACTAAAATAATTATCATAAAATTGCTGGCATACTTCAAGTGAAATGTTTTCAACTGTTTGTTCGGTTACTTGTTCACCGTAGGGATGATCTAAAGCGTAAACGAGAGCATTTCGTACATTGTTAGCAATAGTATTTGGATCATCTTTTTGAGCTTTTAATCCTGAAATTGTCTGCTTTTTTAATTTATCCAATTCATCTTGTTGGAAGCTAGCATTTAATACTATATCCGACATTAATTCAAGAAGATTATCGATATGTTTGGTTAACGAACTTGCATAAACTCCTGTAGATGATGTGGATAGTGTTGCGCCAATAAAATCAACAGCTTCGTCAATTTCCGATTTAGATTTGGTTGTTGTCCCTGTTCTCAGTAAAGGTCCCACAATAGAAGTAAAACCGGCATATTCATTTTCCAAAATAGGATCGCGGTCAATTACTAGAGAAAAAGCAACTCTAGGAAGTTTATCATTCTTAACAACAAATACTTTTAAACCGTTTTCTAAAGTGAAAGAATGCGGATTGCTTAATTGAATTTCCGGTGCTGGACCTGCTACCGGCATAACTGATCTATCAACTTGCGCAAAAAGCGACATTGATAAAAGAACAGTAAAAATCATTAATAATTTATTATTCATTTCATTCTCCAATTTTCTCACAAACTTTTAGTTCTGTTGCGATTTAGGTAAATAGTATAGCACAACTCGATTATCTTTATTCAAGTATTCTTTTGCAACTCGTTGTATATCTTCTTTTGTAACTTTCATATATCTTTCTAATTCAGTATTAATTAATCCGGCATCGCCAAAATAAACATGATAGTTTGCAAGACTTTCGGCAATTCCGGCTACAGTTGAATTGCTTTGAACAAAACCACTTTCAACTTGATTACGAAGTTTTTCAAATTCGGTATCGGAAATAAGTTCATTTTTCACCCGTTCAATTTCTACGTCCATCGCATCTTCAACTTCTTTAGCATCATTTCCAACTGTCGGAAGACCAAAAGTTATAAATTGTCCTTCTCCTTCCAATGCCAGCGGGATAGATGCAGCTTGAAGTGCAATTTGTTTTTCGTCAACTAGTGCTTTATACATTCTTGAACTTTGTCCGCCTGAAAGTAAAGTTGTTAACATATTAATTGCGTAATAATCATCTGTTCCTTGTGCAGGTATTCTGTAAGATTGAATTACAGCCGGAAGTTGTATGTTATCGTAAACAGTATCTCTAACTTCTTCCGTCATTTCAGGTTCAACAACGTTTGGTCGAACAATTTCACGAGTACCCTTAGGTATTTCAGAAAAGTAGTCTTCAATCCACTCTTTAGCTTGATCAATATCGATATCCCCGGCGATCGATAAAGTTGCGTTTTGCGGAACATAATATGTCTCATAGAATTCAATAAATTCATCAATAGTAGCCAAGTCGATATATTGAGTTGAACCGATTGGTGTCCAGCTATAAGGATAAACTTTATAAGCTCGTTTAAATAATTCTTCTAAAAGTGAACCATAAGGTTGGTTGTCATATCTTTGACTTCTTTCTTCCTTAACTACTTTGCGTTGTGTTTCAACACCTATTGAATCAATTTTCGAATGAAGAAGTCTTTCTGATTCTAACCAAAGACCAAGCTTTAATTGGTTTGAAGGAAGTATTTGATAATAAAAAGTTCGATCGAATGAAGTGTTTGCGTTAAGTGTCCCACCGTTTCCTTGAACAATCTTGAAATACTCACCGCGTGGAATATTTTCTGAACCTTCAAACATCAGATGTTCGAAAAAATGAGCAAATCCTGTTCGTTCAGGGTGTTCATTTTTTGAACCAACGTGATACATAACTGATACAACAACAATCGGGGTTGAGTTATCTTGATGAAGAATCACATGCAACCCGTTATCAAGTGTGTATTCTACAAATTCGATTTCTTTTGAATCCGCGAATACAAAAAGAGAGAGCATCATCATTAAAATGATGATCAATTTCTTGTTCATAAAACACCTTTATAGTTAATGACTGATTGATCAAATAATATTTTCAAAAATAAACTTCTTTTTCTTTAATAGATAGATTGTTATTAGAATCACAGAATAATCCAAAGTATTCTTAAAGGAAAAGAATAAATTTTTATATTATTGTGGCTTCAAAAAATGAGAATAAGTCGAAAGGATATATATGTCGGATAAAATAAAAATAACCATTGCTAAGGGAGATGGAATCGGTCCTGAAATTATGGACGCAACTTTAAGAATTTTGGAAGCCGGGGGAGCCAATCTGGATATTGAAGAGATAGAAATTGGTGAAAAAGTTTATTTACGCGGAATTGAAAGTGGTTTAGCTGAAGGTTCATGGGATTCGTTACGCAAAAACAAAATATTTCTGAAAGCACCGATCACAACTCCGCAAGGTGGAGGATATAAAAGTTTAAACGTAACAACTCGTAAAGCATTTGGTTTGTATGCAAATGTTAGACCCTGTATTTCTTACCGACCATTTGTCAGAACAAAGCACCCCGATATGGACGTAGTAATAATAAGAGAAAATGAAGAGGATTTATATTCGGGAATTGAGCATCGTCAAACTGATCAAGTTGTTCAGTGTCTCAAACTTTACAGCAGACCGGGAATCGAAAAAATTATTCGTTATGCGTTCGAATATGCAATTGAATACGATCGAAAAAAAGTTTCATGCTTTGTAAAAGATAACATAATGAAAATTACAGATGGATTATTTCATCAAATTTTTGACGAGATTTCAAAAGAATATCCAAAGGTTGAGACAGATACTTGGATTGTTGATATCGGTGCTGCAAGATTGGCAGACACGCCGCAAAATTTTGATGTGATTGTAATGCCAAATCTATACGGTGATATTCTATCCGATGTCGCTGCTCAAATTGCCGGATCAATTGGGTTAGCCGGTTCATCCAACATCGGTGAACATCTTGCAATGTTTGAAGCAATTCATGGTTCGGCACCCGATATTGCCGGACAAAATAAAGCTAATCCATCGGGCTTACTGTTAGCCGCAGTTATGATGCTCGTTCATATTCATCAAATTGAAGCAGCTGAAAGAGTTCATAATGCGTGGCTTAGAACTATCGAAGATGGTATTCATACCGGGGATATTTTTGCGGAAGGTACAAGCAAAGAATTAGTCGGCACAAAAGAATTTGCAAATGCAGTAATTGAAAGAATAGGTGAAAAGCCGCACATATTAAAAGAAGCACACTATTATCTTCCAAAGAAAATTGAAGGAACTCACAAAGCTATTATTAAGGATGATAAAAAACTTGTTGGTGTTGATATATTTTTAGATTGGGATAAGGGATCACCTAATGAAATCGGAGATGCATTAAAGAAAATTTCTGTCGATAATCTTCGGCTAAAAGTGATAACAAATCGAGGAATAAAAGTTTATCCCGAAGGTTTACCCGAAACATTTTGTACAGATCACTGGCGCTGCAGATTTTGGCAAGGTGAGTGGAAAGAACTGGATAAAGAGAAAGTAATCGAACTAATTAAACGAGTTCATGAAGCCGGGTTTGATTATATAAAAACCGAGAATCTTTATACGTTTAATGGAAAACTAGGATTTTCGGAAGTTCACGGATGATGATTATAAATAAGCCGTTTCTATTTTTGTTGAGGAAGCGGCTTGTTCTTCCGTTTTAATTTTAGTTGAACAAATAACGCACCCAATGCTGCTATCAACATTCCCACTGCTTCTTTTGTTGTGATTTTTTCCCCTAAAAAAATCCATGCTAAAATTGCGATCTGAATCAGCATTGTCCCATTAATAATACTTGATTCCATTGCAGTCAAAGTTCTGAGAGAAAGATTCCAAAGTGTAAATGCAAAAGCGGTATTTATAATTGCAAGCCAAAGTAAATAAAGAAAATTTTCTGTGCTGATTGCCGGTAAACCTTGATATGTTATTCCACCGATTAACAAAACAATCCCACCAATTCCCATGCTGATAATAGTTATTGTAATTGGACTTAATGATGAAGAACGATTTACATCTCTTCCAATAATTGCAGAACCCGCATTTGCCAAAATTCCAAATCCCATCACTATCAGACCAAGAGTTAAACTTTCATTCAATAAAACAGGATAAAAGTAAACAAGTACTCCGGCAAGAAATAAAAGTGCACCTAACCATTGTAATAAACTTGGTTTTTCCGAAAGAATAAAAATTCCCATTACAGCAACAACTATCGGGGTAAAGTTAAGAAGAAGACTAACAGTAACTGCCGGAAGTAAAGACAAACCGAGGAATTGCGCTCCTTGCGTGAATGTATAAAATGTGAATCCAAGCAAAGTTAGCTTTATCCAATTTTTTTTATTTAACCGAGAGACTTCCTCTCGAATATTTTTTCTGAATGCTAATGGCAGTAAAGCGAAAAAAGCGATTGTATATCTCAATCCGGCAAAAGTTAATGGCGGAATTTCCGCTAAACCAATTTTTATTATTACGAAAGATGTTGACCAAAGAAATGTTACGAGAAGTGCTATCGCAATTGCAGAGAGTTGTGAAAGGTTTTTGTTACTCATTTATTAGCAGTCTTCTCCGTTTTGGAACTCAAAGATATAAAAATTTCGTGGAACGAAGATATTTATGATTTTATAAGATCAATAGTCAATTGGAAATAATCAATCATTTCATCCATGTATTCTCTTTCGTTTATTTTCGGAAGCGCGACATTCATCCGAGCAGCAGTACTCATTTTCTTCTTTGCACTCCGGACAAGTTACAAGCAACTTATCACAATTTTGATTATGACAATTGATATACCATGAAGCAGGTTCACCGCAATAATAACATTTACCGGTATGTTTCAATTCCGGATTTGTATTTGGTTCAACTATTCTTCTTTCATCAAATACAAATACGCTGCCTTCCCAAAATTTATTTGGATTGTCTTTAGTGTAAGTTACAATTCCGCCATTCATTTGATACACATCTTTAAAACCCTGTTCTACCAAATAAGCAGAAGCTTTTTCGCATCTAATTCCACCGGTGCAATAAGTAACAACAGTTTTATCTTTATATTCTTTTAATTCTTCAACAACTTTAGGCCAATCGCGAAATGTAGTCATATGGGGTGTGATTGCATTTTTGAATCTGCCGATTTCACTTTCATAAGTATTACGAGTATCTATAATCACAAAGTCTTTATTTTCTTCATAAAATTTGTTTAATTCTTCCGGTTTAAGTCTTTTGCCGGTTTTGCTTAAATCAACTTTTCCAAAATCTGCATGCACGATTTCTTTTTTCACTCTTACATGAGATTTGTAGAAAGCATGTTGGTCGGCTGGATCTTCCTTAAACCAGATATCGGAAAACTCCGGATATGAAGTTATATGCAATTTATATTTTTCAATGTTTTCAACAAGACCCGAGACAGTTCCGTTAATTCCTTCATAAGCGATAAAAACTCTTCCTTTTATATCATTATCAAGACAAAATTGTAAATGGTCTTCTTTAAATTTTTCAGGCTCGGCAAAATTTACGTATTTGTAAAAAAGTAAAACTTTATATTTATTTTCTTGTTGATTCATCAATTTTGGTATTCCTATTTATTTGAGGAAACAAAGATAACAAATCCGATTTTTTAATTAAATTAGAAAATGAAGAATTGCTGAGGAGATTTTATGCATCATTTTGTAGTTGAAATAAGATATAACGCACATATTGATGAAATTGCGAAACTTCGTCCCGCTCACAGAGAGTTTTTAGATACATTATACACAAAAGGAATTGTATTAATGTCAGGTCCGCAAACTCCGCAAATCGGGGGAATAATTATAGCACGTGCCGAATCGATGGAAGAACTTTCTGAAGTTTTGAAAAATGATCCATACCAATTAAATAATGCGGCTGAATATATATACATCCAATTTGATCCGCGTAATTATCAGAAAATTTTAGAGGATTGGATTGGCGTATAATCTGATCTGTTTTGTTAATCTTCGTATTAATATATTTACAATTCAATTATGATATCAATGAGAGAACCTACATTAAGCGTTGGGCTGATCAAGAGTGCGAGCGTCAATCTTGAACTATACGGAGATTTCCGGATTAGAAGTGTAACTCATAACTTCAGCGGAAAATATTCTGCCTATTGGGAATCGGGAAAAATTACTTTAACCGGCGCGGATTATTCTCAATCGTTCGATGGATTAATTTTAGAACCACGAGATCCATCTTCAGAAACATTTTTATTAAAAGATGTAACCATCGGTATAAATTTTCATTGGCAGCGACAGAAGAATTTTCGATTTCACGGAGCGCTTAAACTAATTGTCCAAGAAAGAGATATTCTTGGAATTAATTTAGTTCCGCTTGAACAATATTTAACAAGTGTTATTAGTTCGGAAATGTCTGCCTCAAGTCCGATCGAATTGTTAAAAGCACATGCAATTATTTCACGGAGCTGGGTTATTGCACAATTGAAGGCAAGAAAACAAAAGAAAGAAAAATCTTCTACCGAAATTATTACCGACGATGAAATTATAAGATGGTATGACAGAAATGATCACGAACTTTATGAGTTTTGTTCGGATGATCACTGTCAGCGTTATCAAGGTATAACAAAAAAATATAATGATAGAGCTTTTTCTGCGGTTGAAGATACACGCGGTGTTGCAATTGTTTATAATAATGATATCTGTGATACTCGATATTCAAAATGTTGCGGTGGTATTTCAGAATCTTTTGAAAATGTTTGGGAAGATCAACCAAAAAAATATCTTTCATCTATAATTGACTACAAGTTCGAACCGGAAAATCTTGATACAGATTTAACCCAAGAACATGCTGCGGTAAAATGGATCAAAGGAAATCCTTCTGCTTTCTGTAATACAAAAGATGAAAAAATACTCTCACAGATTTTAGTCGATTACGATAGAGAAACTCAAAATTTTTTCAGATGGAAAGTTCAATATTCACAAGAGGAATTGGCGAAGTTAATTCATAAAAAATCGGGAATTGATTTTGGTAAAATCATTGAATTAATTCCAATACAAAGAGGATATTCCGGAAGAATTATTAAACTAAAAATTGTAGGATCAAATAAAGAATTAGTCATCGGGAAAGAATTAGAAATTAGAAGAGTATTATCGGAAACACATTTGTATAGTTCCGCATTTTTTGTTGAAGCAAAAGATTTGCACGAAGGTATCCCCGGTACATTTATTTTGCACGGTGCCGGATGGGGACATGGTGTCGGGCTTTGCCAAATTGGTGCTGCTGTTATGGGTGA
>QZJX01000088.1 GCA_003599395.1 Ignavibacteriales bacterium
TCTTCAAATGTTAGATTCGGTAAATCCGGAAATCTCAATCTAACAGCAGGATCACCTAAAATAATATTAGATAGAGAAAATACTTTGAAGACTTGTGAATTTCCGAAAATTTGATACAACTTTGATTTAGCGTATATGTGAGCATTGCCAACTTCTTTTAACGAATCTATTTTAAAGGATTCGTAAAAATACTTTGGAGCAGAGACTGCGGATGATAAAAAACCAAGAGATGAATTCCCGATATAATTTAAAGCTTGTCCGTCAGTATCGAACAAAAATCTTTCACCGAAGCATATTATATCTGGTTCGCCGTACTTATTTGTCGAACATCCGAAGTCACTGATAACCGGATTTCTGTTAACATTATTTTTTAATTGTGAGACTGTGTTGATACTATTATCCCAGGTAGCTGTTCCGCTATGACCGACATAAGAGATAAATAATCCGCCGTCATTAATCGCTTGATTTATTTCTTGAGGAGTAAATGGACCAAAATCCGATTGAGGATTAGTAGTTTTATAAAAGTGATCATAATTACCCGCAATCGGTCGAGGTTCAATAATATTTGTAACAACCGAATCATTCGCTGCTTTTAATTGTTTCAATTCATTTGGATTACTACCAACACCGCCGGAAAATAATAAGAATCTCTTATTCCAATCGTTAAATTCAGTAGCAGCATTATTCTTTATTTTATCTAAATAATATTGTAGATCATTATTTGAGAGAATTGGTATTCTACCCACTTTAAGTTGCGGTATAAATGGAGCATTTTGATCCCATATCGCATACCAATTATCGCTAATAGGATTACCGAATGCCGGTATAAAATTAGTACTGAGTTTTACACCAACATTATTATAGACATAATCTTTATAATCATAATTGGTATCTCCGAATAAAATTAAATAAGACGGTTTTGGGGAACTCCAATTATCATAAGCAAACTTGACAAACTCTTTTATTGATTCCGGGGTTGGATAACCGAACCCAAATTCATCAAAAATATCTTCGACCAATATTTTTTTTGAGTTGATCGAGTATAATTGTTCAATCTCCGATAAATAATTTGATACATCAAAGGAAAATTCATTTACCGTTAAGCCTATATAATCTGCTTGAGAATTGTTAGCTCGCAGATTTGTGAATTTACCTTTAAAAACTTTTTTCGGTTTGAGCACCAATTCATCTGCGAATATGGCATATTTATCATCCGTGGAAACAGTGTCTATAAAAGTTAATTCGCCAAAATTATATGAATAGTTAATTATCTTTTTTGAATTGCCCTTGGTTTTATAAATAGCATAATTAATATTATTTGCATTGGTTATCTTCAGCTCTACGATTTGATTATTATAACCGTCAGGAACAGTTAGAATTAATGAACCATTGATCAATTTATTATATCGTGGATACTCGATTTCGTACCAATCGTATGCTAAATAGTTTGGGACTGTACCATTGGGATAATTTTGTACATTGATTGTATTATTACCGGTTTTCAAAATAGTAGCATCAACGATTCCGGTCATAATTGTTTGTTTGAATCGATCAATAGATTGCGAATCAATTTTTGTTGAATTAAAATTCAATCTAACTTGATGAGCATTACTGGAAATATTTGATCCTGCGCTCGTGAGTTTTAGAAAAAACTTTGCATCAACGTTTGGGAAAATATCTTGAAGATTTATTGTGAAGTTACGACTAGTAAATATCCAATTCCAATACCACGTTTTATTTTTATTCCAATCGGATGTTTGGTTTATAACTTCGTTGTTATTGAGATTTTGATACATTGTGTTTTCTTCAAAATGCATAATTGCTGTATGATAGTTCAATTCATCATAATCACCCGGGACAATTGAATTGTCGGGTTTATATCTTACCCCTTGAGAACTGCCCCAAGTGAGAAAATAGTAAGTAGTATCCGTATAAATATTCATATAAGTATTGTATGGCTGGGTATCGGAGTTAATTGCACGATGATTATTTTTAGAATAATTCTTTGTACCATAAAATTCAATGTAATCATCTTCGTCGAAAACACCGTCCGATTCCCCGCTGACAAAAATTAGTTGCTCAACACCACTTTCAAATAGTTGAAAAGATTTTGGATCAAGTGTATTTACCGGAGTTCCGATATTTTCCAAATCGGTTTTTGATATTCTATAAATTCCATCTTGTGCGACTGCAATTTTAATATAGTCGTTGTTGTAGTTAATCCAAGTATCTGAATTTTCAATCTCAATTACTCTGCGATTGCTTCTGAACTGTTCTGCAACGTTGCTGTTGTAAATGATTTCTTTTAATGAATTATCAAATTGTGATTTAATTTGAATTGGGGAATGATTTTGAAAATTGTAGGAACCTTCAAATTCTAATTCTATCTCAACATTTTCATAAATAATAATAGAATTAGATGAGGGGTCAAATTGATGAGAGTTGATTTTGACTTCTATACAATAGAAATCTCTTAACCAAAATTTTTGTCCTAATTCCACGATGGGTTTAGTGATATTTTTTAATAATTGAGTATTTACTTCAGCATTTTCGTAAACCAAGGTCGAGTCATTTAATTTGATCACCCTCGGATTAATCTGAGGAATTGTATTCTCTAAAATTCTTTCTTTTTTGCTCAATATTTTTAATGAGGGAATGGAATTTGGGGGAATAGCAAAAATCAAATTTCTGCTAGGTAATTTATACTCTCCGGGTTTTGAGGGATTGGTAAAATCAATAAAGTCAATTTGTCTATAAGCGTTTGATGAGTCAATTACATAATGATAATCTGGATTTGAGATTGGAAATTGAAAGGAGTTGCCACTGACCTTAAATTGCGCAAGAACTGCAATACCTAAAATAAAAAAAAGACTAATTGATTTGTTTACAAACTGCATTGTAGTTCACTTTCTGTATTTTTCTTTAAGTACCCTTAATATAAATAAAGGAATACCGATTAGATAGCGCTTCCAATATAGTTTTGGATTGTAAATTAATCTAACAAACCACTCAAGTCCCATTTTTTGAATGAATTTAGGGCCTCTTTTCTTTGTACCTGCAAATACTTTTATGCCATCTCCAACAGCAATAATAACTGCGACATTTAATTCATCTTTTTCCTCATTAATCCACATTTCTTGTTTTGGTTGCCCTAATCCAACGATCAGTATATCTGGTTTTACATAATTAATTTTATTAACTACACTATCATTATCAAAATCATATCCTGAAATATACCCAGCAACATTTAATTTCGGATTTTTTAAAGGAATCTGCTCAAGTGTTCCTAACTTATCACCGAAAAAAAATATTCGCCAACTTTTCCGAATAGCATTTTTAATTAATTCAGGATAGAAATCTGAACCGGAGATACGTTTATCAAGTCTGTTTCCGCCAAATAATATTTTTGACGTTAATAAAATACCAACGCCATCAGGATGAACATAATCGAACTGGTTAAATAGAGTAATTAAGGTTCTGTTTCTATATAATTGATTCAGAGTATTAAAATGAGCATAAGTGATTTTCTTGTTATTCTTTAAAGATATCGCTTCTTCAATATTTTGTAACAACACATTTCTAGAAACACTACTTATTTGTATCCCAAATATTTTACTAAATTTCATTTCATTCCGATAATATTGATTTATAGATTTTGTCATATTTTGGAATAATTTTATCCGAGGTAAACTCACTGATAACTTTTTGGTACAATCTTTCACCTAATTCTTTTGCTTTATCTGTATTATTAATCAATAAAATAATCTTATTGCTTAGATCTTCATGATCTTCAGGTGTAAATAATAGTCCATTGATTCCATCTTCGATAAATTCCGATATTCCATCAACATTACTGCCAATCAGAGGAATTTTAAGATATGCGGCTTCAAGCATTACCAATGGAAAGGAGTCAATCCTTGAAGGTAGAATTATCAGATTGAATATCTGCATATAATTAAAAATATCCAATTTTGCGTTAATAATTCTTACATTATGATAAACCTTTCTTGTCTTAGAGACTAAATACTCTTCGTCCTTGCCATCACCAATAAAAACAAAAATGACATCTTTTGATTCGGCAAAAACTTTCGGAATAGCATCAATCAAGATATCAATTCCTTTTTCTTCAATATCAAATCTACCGACATAACCTATTACATACTTATCCACTAAGTGTAGTTCAGATTTAATTGACTCCTTGTCTTTTGTTAACTTGATTAGTTTTGGATCGATAAAATTGTTTATTTCTGTTATTCGGTTTTCATTTATTCTGTAATATTTTATAAGATGTTTTTTAATACTATCACCAACAGCAACAATCTTATGGACTTTATAACTTAGTTTTTTCTTTCCATACACTTTACTGTGAACAGTAGTAATTGTCTTTATAGAATAAATTTTCGATAAATAATAGGCTAGTAAATCATAGTACCTATGATGTGAGTGAATAACATCAATTTTGTTCGCTTTACATATCTTTATAACATGCAGAATGTTAGGTAAAAGCTGAGAAGTTTTTATAGGTAGGATCTGTTCAATAATATTTTTATTAAGAGCTCGTCTGAACTCGGCAACAATTAAATTTGATGCGACGAAATGATTGTTATTCCTATCATTTGGAATGAGAGATTTAATAAATGTTGAAATACCATTTAATTGAATAAAATCCTTAGTTAGGTGGAGGATGTTCATATTTTATTTGATCGTTATTCATGAGTTAGTTTTAATAGATACCAATTACCTTCTACGCGATTAAATTTACCCCCTCTATTCTTTGACATCATTAATACCAAATCGCATTTGGTAAAATTAATTTCAAAAGTTCCTAATCCACTTTTATGAAGTATTTCTTGAAATGCTTTACCTTGATTAGGAAAACTCGAATAAGAATAACCGGAATAATAATCTATTTTGTTTTCATCTAAGTATTTTTTAATTCCATATTTACTAATATAGTTCTTATACTCAAATGAATTTACTAGTCCATCTCCGTTGATTATTTGACGATCAGAAAAAAACGATATAATACCACTGTGATCAAATTGAAAAATAGTTTCATCAGGATTTGCTATTTCATTCAGTGTTTTTGCATATTCATATTCATCATCAAATTCATAATAGATTACTCTAAAGAAAGAGAAATAAACAACAACACCTAATGCAAAAATCGACTTAAGAATAATGTTTGCTTTTTTAGAAAACTTTAATGTTGAGAACAAAAGAATAACTCCGAAAAATGAAGTCGCATAATACCACTCTTTAACACCACCATGATTAAATAAACCTTGAATTAGAATAAATAGTATTCCTGAAATAAATACTATGACAAATATTTTTTGATGAAAGAGTAATGTTTGATTTCGTGTTTTGATAAAATATATTACTGCTAAACACACAATAACAATTATAAGTAACAACCTATAAGGGAACCACAAAAACATTTCCAAGTTTTTATCTAAGACAATACCTTCACTGCTCATTTCAATTGAGCCACTTGTGGTTATAATACTTCCAAAAACTAAATAATTGTACGCGATATAAGCCAGATATACTAATAAAGGAACTAACAGGGAGGGAATAATATATTTATACGGAACAGAATGCTTACGCAAAAAGAATACTTCGAAAGATAACAGAAAGGGATATAAAAATACTATAAAATCTATTCTACTAAGAATAACCAGAGAAATTAATATACTACGAAAGAAAAATAATTTCTCAAACTTAAAGTAGTCGTAAAAATATAAGTAAAAATAAATTGACAACAATAGAATATATAGCTGCAATTCAAAACCAATTATATTAAAATAAATTAATGGAACAGAGAGCAAGATATAGATAGTAAAGTCGATTTCATATTTTGTAAAAGATTTAATCAAATCAACCATTTTCTTTATATAAAGTAACGATAAAAATGAAATTACTACTGTTAAAACAAAGGTTGCTCTATAAAGAATCTCAGGAGATGCATCAACAATTAGTTCTATAAGAAAGAAGTAAATTGACAAAACAAGCACCCACAATGGATGATATCCGTTAGTCATATTAATTTGATCAAAAGTAGAACCAAATCCTGAAGAAATATTATCAGCAATTTTCAAGTAGAAATAAGCATCATCCAAAGAAAAATGGATGAGATAGTTAAGTGGGAGAACCAAAGAAACAACCAATAGGATTATTAATATTGTTAGTTGTTTAATATAAGGCATAGCTCAGAACAAATGATTAATGAAATTTACATTTTCTTTTAATAATACAATTCACAAATTATCTTTAACAATTGATTTGAACACTTTTTCTGAATTCAGCAATTTCTCATCCCTAATGAACTTCTTTAAATAGTATTTTATTCTCAGCTTCAATCTCGATTCCAAAGATATTTCATAAAGCGAATCTGGTAAATAAGTGATAATAAAAGCAAGGATTATTTTGTAATCTTTGAATAACAACTTCTTGTTGGATAGCCATATTTTACGGGCATTTTTTTTATTACCGTAAAAATATTCACGCCAAGAATCTAAATATTCTTCTTCGTCAACATAAGTTTTACCTAATACTCCATTTCCTTTTTTTGAAAAATACTTTATTTGGATTGACCTAATATTTCTTTTTGTTTCTTGAACTGAATAAGAACTTAGAGATTTACTGCGCAATCTATAGAAAACTAAATAATCATCAGCATATTTGTAAGTTGAATTAGGAATCATCCTAATGAGCAAATCATAATCCTCAGAATTTGTTAATGATTCATTATATGAACCCAATTCTTTTACATATTTTCTATTATAGATTATGGATGAGTTTGTCATATGACCATGTAGAGGTAATAATTTCATTAGATCACTTTTTGATTGCGGACATTTAAGTGGAAACTCTATCGTTTTTTCACGAAAAAATAAAGTATGAGTAAAAATAACATCCCTATCACTTCTAATTAACATCACTTGCTTTTCTAACTTATTCGGATGCCAAATATCATCTGCATCAATTAAAGCAACCCAGTCATATTTACAAATTCTTAAACCATAGTTTAGCGCTTTACTTCTACCTAAGTGATCCATTTTTAGATAGCGTATTCTTTTGTCGTAAACCTTGGATAGTGTTTTCTCAGTTCCATCCATTGAGCCATCATCGATTATTACAAATTCAAAGTTTGGATAAGTTTGTCTTAAAACACTACCGATGGAATTTTCTAGGAATTTACCGTCATTGTATGTTGTCATCAGTACCGATATGCTCAAAGCTTCGTGGATTAGCACTAATTTCTCATCCAATTTGAGTAAAATACTTTGGTATAACAAACTTCCATCTCAGTTTGTTTGCAAAAGCAATTGCATTTTTAGAAAAAAATTTCAGAAGATCTCTGTTATTGTGTAGCTCTATAATTCTTTCTAAAAATTCCTCTTCATTACCATATTGTATTTGAATAAAATCTTTATTGGGCAATGCATACTCACCCAGACCACAATCCCTTGTCATGATAACAACAAGGCCTGCTGCCATTGCTTCAAGAGCAGCAATTCCATAAGTTTCAAACTGACTTGGCAATAAAAAGATATCGTGTTGCTTATAAAGCCCAGCCAACTCACTTGTTGATTTTTCTCCCAGATAATTCAAATTTATGTGAGAATTAGAGATCAAAGGAAAACTGTCTAACTGACCACATATTGAAATATCAATTTTGATAGGAACTCTTTCTAAACTACTTAAGAGAAATTCAAAACCCTTAACTAATCTAACATTGCCACCAACAAAGATTAATTTTAGTGGTTCATATAAGCTTATGCAATTGCGTCTTATAAAAAACTTATCATCAACCCCGTGAGGAATAATTTTTAATCGTTCTTTATCCAAATTGTAATATCTCTGGGCATCAGAAATAGCAAGATTGGAAGGGAAAACTAGAAAATTGCAGTAATTAAAAAGTAATGACTCCACTTTAGATATCTTCCATCTCAAAAATAAATTCATTTTCGAATCTTTATTCTGATATTCTAAATCAGTGCTAAATATACTATGAATGATATTTATATAAGTACACTTATTTCTAAAAATCTTGTTTAAAAGAAATATTGCACTATATCCTTCCAATGTCGTAAAGAAAATCCGAGTAGGCTTATTTTTAATTAATAAGTATAATATTGGGATAATTCCTAATTTTAAAAATGACACATAATCAGCGTTTATAATTCTTTTATAACCTACTACTTTAAATAATAAGGATGAAACAGAATATCCTCTATAAAAGTCAATGAAATTGACTTTATCGTTAATCTCTGGTAAAAATTCAAAAAACCTTTTTGAAAATTTTTCCCCTCCGAACAAAGTTTCAGAATTATAATATCTACTTACAATAAATATCATTTTTTAACTCAAACTATTAATATAATCTTCTAAAAAAGAGATTGTTTTTGTCAAATCTTTTTAAAGGATGAAGTATTTTTATCAGACCCAACTTTCTAAAAATTAGAACAACTGGTCTAAGATATTTACTTATAACAAAAAAACATAAATACCGAAAATTAGTTTTATTATGAATAATCGCCTGCTTAAATAGCTTTTTCTGCTTTCCATTATTCTTTGTATAATAAAAATACCCTAAGTCAAAAGCAGCCTTAGCCTTTTCTTTATTTGACGTACTTTTTTGAACTACTTTTGTAAAATGATTTTGTGCTATTTCAGATTCTTCGTCAATTAATTTTGTACTAGATGTCAAATTTTCCCCATGAATTCTAAGTGTTATTAAGTAATCTTGCAAATTATGGAATATAGATAGAGGAAGTAGTTTTAAATATAAAGCCCAATCTTGTGCAATTGAATAGTTATCATAACCGCCTGCTGAAAGTACAACTTGCTTTTTAAACATTATTGTTGGATGAGCAATACAACATTTACTGGGAAGTTGATCTTTTATATTCTTATCGCATTCAGGATATTCAACCCGCTTTTGAATTCTCTTAACACTATTTACTATGATCAAGTTAGAACCTAGTAAATCGATGTCAGGGTTAGCTTGCAAAAAATCAATCTGTTTTTCAAATCTGACAGGGTGACAAATATCATCTGAATCCATTCTGGCAATGTAATCAAATTTCGCTTCTTGCAAACCAAAGTTAAGAGTGCTTGGCAAACCTTTATGTTCTAAATTAAAATACCTTATCCTACCGTCAGAATATGACTTAACAACCTCCTCAGTTGAATCAGTAGACCCGTCGTTCAATATAAGTAATTCAAAGTCACTAAAAGTTTGGTTTAACACAGAATCAATAGCTTCTCTTAAATATTTTTCTCCATTGTATACTGGTAAAATTACACTGATCATATTGTAACTGCCTTTGAGTATAGCGGTTTTATTGATTTAACAAAAATAATAGTTACTCCAATGAAAACAGCTAATTCGGATAAGAGAGTTGCCAAAGCTGCACCATTATATGAATAAGCAGGTATCAACAAAACATTCAATACAATATTAGTAATAGCTCCTAAAGATAAAACCATTGCGTGATATTTTTGCTTTCCCCAAACTGTAAGAGGATTTCCAAAAACAATGCTCATACATACAATCATTCCATTTGCCAAAAGTATTTTTAATGATAAATCAGCAGCTAAATATTGTGCCCCAAATACTAATTCGATAATCTTCCCAGAAAATAAAAATAACGGAATCGAAATAATTAAACCAATTAGTATCATGAAAACGGTAAATGCTCGTAGGTCTTTTTTAAATTGAGAAGTATTCTTAAGCCTGGAAAGCATCGGCAGATAAATCTTTAATACTATACCAAAAGGAAGTATTGCTATTAAAAAAATCTTATAGGAAGCATTATATATACCAACTTCATAATTCGTTTTCATAAAACCAAGCATAACCAAATCTAAATTACCGTAAATAGTAGCCATAAGAACAGATATTAACAAAGGGTAAGACTCATTAAAAAGCTTTTTCACAAATTGTTTGTCAATTTCAAATTTGAATTTACCATAATGTTTCATGTATACATAAAATTGCCAGCCTTTAAATACCATTGCTGAAATAACCATAAATACAAGTACTTTATATGTATCCAAATCATCTTTCACAAAAAGCATAACAAGCAGTAAGTAAAAAGCACTTTTACCTATGATATTAAGCGAGATATATTTGAATTTCTCAATACCCTGGAACAAGAAATCCAAAGTCCCAGCTTGAACAAACAACATAAAACCATAAATAATTATACAAACTTTTAGGAGAGTAGATTTTTCGAGTAAAAAAGTTACTGCGACCAATAATGCAAACAGAAGCAAAGCGTTAATTAACTTAACTGATACGACATTATTAACATATTTAGAGATAATAGAGCGATCATTTGCTATTTTCTTTACACTGATTACATCAAAACCAAGTTCAACAAATAACAAAAAGTAGGAAACGAAAGCTGTACTAAAAGCAATTATCCCAAAACTATGAGGGCTGATTACTCTTGCCAAATATGCCAAGGCAATGAATCCGAATAATTTGCCCGTTAATTCAGCAAAGGAGAGAGAAACAAAATTTTTAAACACCTTACTTTTTAGAATCATTTTCGATTAAAGTCTATAGGTAATAAGAAGCAATAACAATTGTTATTCAATCCTATTTTTTATTAGGTCAAAAATTACTTTAGCTAATTTACTAGTACCTTTAGGGGTCATATGAAAGTAATCATAGTAATCTAAAACAGACCATTCTGTATAGTTAAAAATATCAATATAGCTCACACTATTATTCTCACAAAGCGTTTCTAACTCTGAATAGTAGGATTTTGCAATCTCGTGATACTCAATACCATTAATATAGTATTCTCCGTATTTGAGTGAATCCTTGATGCCATAAAGAGTGTCGTCTTGAAAATGATATGTAAAAGTGGGCTGGGAAATAAAAACCGGTTGACTTCCAAACTGCTTCGTTTTTTTAATTAATATTTCAACTCTATCCAAAAATCCAGAAACATACATACTAACAATCTCATCAGGAACAATACCAATACTATTTTTCGTCCATTCTTTGTTTTGCAAATTCGTGAAATTATGGTTCACATAAGGTGGTTTGTATTTACTCAAAAAGAATTGATGCAATCTATCATAAATAGAATAAGTAACGCTATTTACTTTCACAATATCAATGATATTACCGCTTTCATTAATTAATTTATCAAAATCACTTTCTTCTGTAAGCAACATGTCGTTTATACCCACATAGAAGAAAACATACTTTGGCTGGAGATCAGGTATACCATTTAACCACCAATCAAAATTTTTTATGTGTCCGAAAGTTGTTTGACCATCAACTCCGGCATTAGCAATATATATTGATGAATCAAGATTTTGTAATTCAGACTGAAGAATCCGCTGCCAAGTTTGTTCATCATCAATATATCTTTGATCCGTGGTACTACCCCCAATTGTTAATATTTTGATATCGCTATAATTGACAAAATTGCCTCTTAGCCCAAATTCATCCCTAGAGTAGGATATCATCTCTTTTTCACTTGTATACAAGCTGCTAACGCTAAAAGTTAGCTTAACATCTCTTGGGACGTATAGCTGATTCATTTTATTATTTGAGAGCCAGTTTCCGAAAGACAGTTCTAAAATAACTAGGGTTAAAAAAAGGAGGACAAAATTTGTCAAAATAATCGTCAGCTTTGGCCATTTCTTAAATCTGTTCACTACTTCCTAACCAACCAAACTTCGGGATTCTGATAATTCCTTTCATTCCAAATTTCAAAGTGTAAGATATTTCCTTCTAAGCTTGGGTTTACTTTTCCGATTACGGTTCCACCGTTGACTTTTTGTCCCTCTGTTACGTTAATGTCAGCTACGTGACCGTAAACTGTTCTAAAATTATTTTTGTGAGTTATTATGACCACACTGCCGTAACCGGGTATCCACTCAATTGCGGAGACTATACCTTCTGCAACCGAATATACAGATTCGCTTATATCAGTTACAATATCTACACCGTAATTTAAGGTAACTGTATTTAATTTCACATTTCTATTTTCGCCAAAGTTACGGATAATACTTCCTGAGCGAACGGGCCAATTCATTCTTCCTTCGAGATTGGCAAAGTTTTCAAAATCATCATAATTATATTCAAACGTGACTTTTTCATCGTTCATTCTAGCCAAACGCATTTCTTCTAATCTTTTACGTTCATCTTCGATTAATTTTGCAATTATATTTTTGATTTGAATTTCTGCACGTCGTTTATCTTCAATTTCTTTGAGGACTGCACTTTGATCATTTTTTAAGTTGTCAATAATCGATTGACTTACAAGTTTTTTATCATCGAGTGTTTGTTGTTCATTTTCTTTTTCTGCAACTAGTCTGACTTTTTCTTTTAGCTCTATTTCTCTTTGAGCAACCAATTTTGTAAACTTTTCTTTTTTATCCACAAGCTGATTCAACGTCTCTTCTTTTTCATCAGAAATGTAACTCAAATATTTATAGCGTATGAGCGCTTGGTTAATCGATTCAGCGTTTAAGAGAAATTTTAAAAAACTACCTTTTTGATTTTTATAAACCCATACGATATAACGCGAATAGTCTTTCTTAAGCTTTGAGATTTCACTTTCTAAAACAGAAATCTGGTTACTCAAAGAAACGATCTCTCTTTCTTTTTGAGCTTCTTCATTTTTTAATCGAGTTATTACTTGGTTTATAAGCAGACTTTGCTGATTTAAATTTTGTAGTGCGTTTAACGATTTTTTCTCTTGATCGGAAAGTTGATTTAATTTGCTTTGTAATGAGGTGATTTCAGAACGTAAGTCTTGTAAAACTTTATTCTGCTCTTCGATCTCTTCATTACTTTGTGAAAAGATTGGGAGCGATAGCAAAACAAAAATAATAAGGTATTGTTTTATCACTTTTACCATTCAATTATTTCGGCATCCTCTGGAATTGTAAAAGTTAATTTCCCTATATCTTGATTAACTTTTATACTTCTGTATTCAATATTGATATCTTGTTTCATCAATTTATAGTTTACGTTGATTTTATAAGGAAGCGGAACATCTTCAAAGTTATCAAAGTCACGGTAAGCTCCTTCTAGAATTGAGTTCGACGGCTGCTCAATTATTTTATACTTTGTGATGGCAAGATCATCAATTAAAATTTCATATATACTGTTTCTGCCGGTAATATCATCAGAATAAGTTAAGTAGTAAGTATCATCTTTCACAAAAAGATCATCAGGTTCTCGACGTAATTTATCAGTTAAATCTACGGCACCGGCAAATGCATCCATCAGTTCTTCAAAAGTAAGATCAACTTTAAAAATATTTTTTAATGATAAATTTTTTGTAATTCCTCTGTAAACTCTATTGTTAATCACATCATAAAAAAGAAAATCACGTTTAGTTGCTACTGCTTGTGCAAGATCAATTCCAAAAGGCCCATAAAAAGAAATTTGCATTGAATCCGGTTTCTTTATCACGACTTGGAAACTTGCCTTAGCTGTTAGCTGAGGACTTTCAATGTTAATTGTTCCACTTCCGGAGAAAGTTTTTATTTTTCTTCTATTTGCTTCAAGTTTTTTTATTAACCTGTCTGCGGGAAGAATACGTTCTTCTTCAGCCGGTTTTGATGGTACACACGAAGTAAATATGATTGATGTCGAGATTAATATCAACAAGTATACAATGGATCGAATAAAATTCCTTTTCACAAACTCCCCTTTTCAATTTTTTCTTTTAAGCCTTCTCTTTCCGGGTCTAACTCAAATGCACTTTCCCACAATTCCTTAGCTTTAGTTTTTTCATTCAGCATATAATAAACATCACCCAAATGATCTGTCACTTCTGCGTTATCAGGTCCGGATTCTAAGGATTGTTCAATATAATATTTTGCCTTCTTATATTCACCCAACTTAAAATATACCCAGCCAATCGTATCTAAATAAGAAGAATTTGTCGAGTCAAACTCGAGTGCTCTTGATACATACTTAAGCGCTCTTTCCAAATCAACATTTCGTTCGGCTAACGCATAGGCATAATTGTTCAATACTAAGGCGTTTGTTGAATCTATTAATAATGCTTGCTCATACAACTCAGCCGATTTCTCAGAGTTACCGAGATTTTCATGAATCAATCCAATTGTACCTATCAACGATACATTTTGAGGTTCTTGTTCAAGTGCTTTATTCAAATATATTAGTGCTTCTTCTTCCTTTTTAAGTTGATTAAGTGTTACACCGTAAGCATAAAGTCCGGTGAAATCATCAGGATTAAGTAGTAATGCTTTCTTTAAATATGGCTCTGCTTCTTTACTTTTATTTGTCTGTGTGTAAGAAAGTCCCAATATTAAATTCAACACGAATTCATCAGGAAATCTTTCCAATGCCGGTACAAGAACTTCGATTGCTTCTTCATATTTAGCTGAATCGAAGAGGAGTCCGCCAAGCGACATTAATATTTGAGGATTCCAGGGTGCCAGTTCAGAAGATTTCTTATAATTCTCAACTGCAAGCGAATCATTACCTTCCTCAATTGCTATTTGAGCTAAGAATAATTTTATCTGCCAGTGAGTTGTGTCCGAATCAATTTCGGTAAAAATTTGTTTTGCACGTCGGAGTGATAGTGAATCATTCTGTGTTCTTGCAAAAAAGGCTCCACCGATATGAATCTTTGATTGCAATGGCATATCTTCGCGTTTACTCAATTTCATGTATTCTTCAGCACCTTCTTCCCATCTGCCAGATTGTACCAATGAATTAGCACGGTACTCGAGTAGATTTGTATCATCGGGAAATTGAAGTAATAATTGATCCGACATACTCAATGACTTTTCATAATTTTCAGTTTTTAAGTAGGACTCAATAAGCAGTTTCTTCATTTGCAAATTATTAGGATCAACTTTTATTAATTCTTCTAGAGTTTCTATTGTTGCATCAACATTTCCCATTCTTTCGTTAAGATCTGCAATGTTTACGAGAACATTCCATTCCGGACCAATCATATCAATTAATTTGTTATAAAGTTCTAAAGCTTTGATGGGTTTTGATGTTTCGTAAATTTGCGCCAAAGAATAATATGCTCGTTCATCGGTTGAATCATTTGCGATAATATTATTATAAATAGTAGCAGCCGAATCGGGTTGATTACCAACTTGATAAATTGTAGCAAGTAAATAATTATACTCACTATTATTGGGTTCACTTTTCACTGCCTCTTTAGCATGAGTTAATGCGGCGGGTAATTTTTTGATTCTCATTAAATTTTTTGCCAATGCAAAATTAATTCCGGGAGTCGGATCTAATTTTAATGCTTGTTGATAATAATTAACCGCAGATTCATAGTCTCCCCTCATTTCACTAAGGGAACCTTCGATAAATATTTCTTGAGCTATGGCTTTATTTTTAACTTCGTCCTCAGAAATCTCTTTTTGCTCTTGAAGATCTTGTGAACTGGAGCATGCGAAAAACATTAAAGCAGAAATAAAAACTAAAACATATTTATACAT
>QZJX01000054.1 GCA_003599395.1 Ignavibacteriales bacterium
AGTAATTTCTCCTAGTAATATTCCTGTAGGAATAATAATGACAGAAAGGATAGGACAAGGCAAGTATAAAACCTTTGATCTACAGGACTTTCTGGACATACTAAGACCCTCCAATGAGATGAAAGAATTTTCCTCTTGAAAAAGCATAAACGAGTGGTGGTAAGAATACAGCCATATTTAAAGTGTCTGCCCAAATGGAAACATATAAATAGGAAACAGAACTTTCAACATTCCATGTACTAAGAGATATTAAAATTGATGATGTCTTGAAGGAAATTCAAATAATTGTCTTTTTTTGTGTCCAAGATCTATTCAAGCGGTAAATGTCAATGGATGAAAGAGTATAGTCTGGGAGTTAGCTATGGCAAGTGAGTCAATCTGCTTGTTCATAGTAGATCTTGGAGTTTTTTCAACGGGAATACAATACTTAGGTATTTGTGATGCATTTAAATTATTATTCATCTATCCAAAGAAGGTGAGTTTAATCATATTTATCCTCAGCTGTAACAAAAAATTATTCTTGAATGGGATTTAGAATCAAGATTATTCGAAGTTTACTCGCAATTCATAACTCTTAGAGTATATGATATGATTGGTAGAGAAATGAGAACCTTGGTAAATGAAACTAAATCGCCAGGAACTTATGAAATAGAATTTGATGGCTCAGATTTGTCAAGTGGGACTTATTATTACAAATTAACTATGGGTAGTCATTTTGAAATTCGCAAGATGGTTTTATTAAAATAAATCGTTTTGGATATATATTTTTTAATTGCAATTTCATTTTTATAACGAGGTGTTAATGAAAATTATCTACATTTTAGTAATTGCATTAATTTGTTTTTCATGTAATTCAGAACAAACTCAAGAGAATGATTTGGTTAAAAAAAATCATTCAACATTAATTCCGGCAGATGAATATTTATATTTTGCCGAAGATTGCAGTCATAAAATATTAAGCAGCAAACTTATCGAACAGATGAGCGCAAAGATGTATCTCTTTAGAAATGATTTACTAACAGAGGAAGAGGTTATTCAAAAAGTTATTTTCTACCTTGAAAGCGAACCTAGTACGGATCAGAAATCCGAATTGGAAAAATATTCGGCAAAAATTGATTGGTCTTCTTGGTCACCACCGTCCTCAAATCATCCGCTTGGTTTTGTTCATGCGGAAGTCCAAATTCCGGAATTCGAAAAATATCTATGTTCTGAATTAATTAAAAAAGTTGATTCCGGAGAAATAGAATTGCATCCTGATATTCTCATGAAATTAAACGAATTGAATAAGTAATATTTAGTCAAGTATTTTGACTAAACTTAATTGGAGGCCGCAAATGAAAAAACAACTATTCATTATAGTTTTTTCTCTATTCTACTTGCTCATCCCCGCGCAGATCATAGATCAAGTTGAATTTTCAAAACCAAATTCTGAACGAATTTTGTTACAGCATGAGAATTACATTCAACTAACCGAAGCACAACAAAGTAAAATATTGAGTGGTAAACTCATTGAAAAGATAAGTGCGAAGAAATATCAGCTTTCAAAAGGAGAAATCACTCAAAGCCAAAGTTTTACAAAAGTAGTTTTGTATTTCGATTCAATACCAACGGAATTACAAAAGGAAATTCTTTATGCGGAAGGACTCGATTGTTATTGGGAATTATGGACTCCTCCTTCAGTCAATCATCCGTATGGATTTATAGTTGCTGCGATGCCTGTCAATAAATTTGAAAACACAATCTCATTTGATTTTATTAAAAAGATTGATACCGCAGAACATGAAGCCATCCCTCATAATAATAATGGAAATCAAAGTATAGGCGCACCACAAGTTTGGACCTTGGGTTATGATGGATCCGGTGTGACGGTTGGTGTGCTGGATTCAGGACTCGATTCTTATTATAAGGGAAGCGATTTACCGAGCTCATATACAGCAATGGATTATTGGGATTATCCGAATATAGATCCCGATGTTGAGAACATTACTTCAGGGCACGGCACACATGTTGTCGGATCAGTTTTGGGAAGAGGAACTTTATCTACTGGTCATTCACATGTAAATAACGGGCAAGGTCCATTTACCGGTGTCGCACCCGGAGCTGATTTAGTATTCTTAAAAATTGGTGGTGATGCATCTTCATCAGCTTCAAGTGCTGCTGAAATTGCCGCAATGGATGCTGCAGTTAGTATTTATAATGTTGATGTTCTTTCCATGAGTTACGGTGGATGGAATACTTTTCATGACGGAAGCGAAGCAATTGAACAAAAAGCTGATTGGGTTTATGACCAAGGAGTACCATTTTTTATTTCAGCAGGAAACTCTGCCGCACAAGGAAGACATTATTCCGGTACCGTAAACGCCAACAGTTCAACTAATTTTATACAAGTTAATTTTGCCGATCCCGGTGATGCTGACGCGACTCTTTGGTTTAATCTTGTTTGGTATGATGGTTTGGGAACGAGAAATAATTTATCACTTGAATATTATGACGCTTCGTTTAATAAATTGAATGATGTGGTTCAAGATCAAAATCCATTTGAAAGTCTGAGAGGAACAGAATCAAGATATTCGCATTATAATTTTTACATAAGACAAGCAGGCACATATTATTTGAAAGTCGTAAATAACTCATCAAACAATCAATTCTTTCATATTTATGATGATTGGGGTTCCTATACTACATTTCAAAATCCCGATCAAGATTACACAATTGGAAGTCCGGCAAGTGCTGATTATGCATACGCAGTTGGAGCTTACGTATCAAGAGAAATGTGGACGGATGTTAATGGGAGTTCATGGTATTACTCCGGTAATACTTTAAATGGAATAGCTAATTTCTCAAGCCGAGGTCCGAGAGTTGATGGTCATCAAAAACCAAATATTACTGCCCCAGGGCATGTTGTTCTCTCTCTTAGAGATACTGATGTTTATACCAGCATTTCGACTTCTTGGATTGATAATGATGGAGTTGCCGGTGGAGATGCAAACTATTATAAGATGCAAGGCACAAGCATGGCATGTCCAATGGCAGCGGGAGCGGCAGCGTTATTACTTCAGAAAAATCCATCATTAAAGCCATCACAAATTTATTCTGCTTTTACAAACAACACCAATACAACAGGTCTCTCATCACTACCAAACTCAATTTTTGGATACGGCAGATTGGATATTTATGAAGCAGTCACTAATACAGGAGGCGGCGGTGGAGGAACAGAAGAGCGAGTTGTTATTGATGAAAAATTTGAAACAACTACTTTTCCACCCCAAGGCTGGACCAGAATTCAGCTGCAGGCGGTAAATACGTGGAATGCCGGTAATGTTGTAGATTATAATTTTAATACTATTGATCCTACAAGCACTTACTCGGCTATTTGTCAGTGGATGGCAGCAGATCAAGATGAGTGGTTAATCACTCCAAGTTTTGCTTTAGCTTCCGGTGATGCAACAATAGAATTTTACTCCGGCTACAGCACAGCATGGTTAAGTGCAGCAACTTTAAAACTTCACATTTCTACAAATGGCGGATCGAATTGGACAAAAATTTGGGAAGCTGTTAATGACGGTCAATCATGGGGCTGGAGATACCAAAATGTAAGTATAACACAATATGTAAATAATTCTAATATAAAATTAGCTTGGCAATATGTTGGTAATGATGGGGATATTGTTGCAATAGACAATATTAAATTAACCGGCTTTGTAACTGTCACAGACATAAAAGAAGAAGATGAAAAAATCCCGGTTGATTATTCACTTTCACAAAACTATCCTAATCCGTTTAATCCGAGTACAAAAATTAATTATGCAATTCCGGCGAGCAGTAAAGTGAATCTTGTAGTTTATGATGTATTAGGAAGAACTGTAAAAGTATTAGTTAATGAATTTCAGAATGCGGGAACATATTCTATTGATTTTAATGCTGAAAGTTTATCAAGCGGAGTTTATTTTTACAGATTAACATCGGGACAGTTTAGTGAAACTAGGAAACTGTTACTGCTCAGATAGCCGGAGGGCAAGAAAAAAGGGGCTTAACGCCCCTTTCTTTTAAACTGTTGTAGCTACTTTCTTAAACAAATTATTCAATTCCTTCTTACTTCTTCCTTTGTAAGCACCTTTATGGTAAGCATATCCGGCAATCAATGGCATTGCAAGAGTTGCTTCACTATAAACCATTTGCTCATAAGATTGAGATACCTTACCCCATGATGAAGCTTCTTTCAAAGTAGAACTTGATAGCGCGCCATCACGAACATCGGCTACTGTAATTTGAACTGCGTATTTGTGCATTGGAGCATCTTCGCTTAAAATATCTGCGGCTACAACAATATCTTGAGTAAAGTTTTTCGGAACTCCACCGCCAATCATAAATATGCCGGTTTCTTTACTTTCTAATTTTATCTTTGTGATTTCTAAGAAGTCTTTACCGGAATCGAATGATAAATGTTTTTCGGGATTTTTGTGCTGATGCATCACAATTCCAAATCCGGCTGAACAATCCGAAAATGCCGGAACGAAGATCGGTACATTATTTTTATAAGCTGCATAAACAACACTGTCATTAACTTTCGGTCCACCGTTATTTTCTAAATATTTACCGAATTCCCACAGTAATTCGCGTGATGAATAAGGTCGTGGTTCAAGACTATCAAATATTGCTGCTGTCGTATCATCACAAATTCTTAATTCATCTTCATCGATGTAAGTGTCGTAAATTCTGTCGATATGAAGATCGCGTAATTCATTATCATCGGAGAAAGGTGTTCCGATATAATGTTTGAATCCGAGTGCTTCAAAGAAATCTTGATCAACCATAATTGCACCGGTTGATACAATTGCATCAACCATATTATTTTCGATCATATCGAAGACAACCTTTTTTAAACCCGCACTGAATAAACTGCCCGCTAAGGTTAAGATTACTGTGTTGTCTTTATCCTCGAGCATCATTTCATAAATCTTTGCGGCACGATGTAAGTCTCTCGCACTAAAAGCCATTTCGCCCATAGAATCAACAAGTTTTACGACATTGTGTTCTTTGATATCGATATGCTTAATCACATCTTTTAAATAATCTTTTTTTGTTGCCATTTATATCTCCTTTTTTGTAATCATTATTGTCAATCAATATTAAAATAATTTTACCATCTTTCAAGAAAAAATGAAAATTAATCGTAAAAAAGTTGGACTTAATTCTGCTGCTCTCGTTTTACATCCGGCACGAAATTCTTCGGTCTGCCTAATTTTGGGAGACCTAACAATTCTCTCGACCGATCCAATGCATCGTCAATATTTCCAAATATATTATCTTCACCGATTTCGTCTATAAGTTTGTACTGTGTTAGGGCAAATAATGGTTGCGTATGTACACCGGATAAAACTAAATGAATTCCGTCTTTTTTATTATCGTTATATATTTGACTTAATAAGTTAAGTCCCGTTGCATCAATCGCCGGGACATTTCTCATTCTTAAAATCATAACTTTTGGAGGATTTTCTACGCGATGCATGATTTCTTTAAATTTGGAGGCGGCACCGAAAAAGAAGGGACCATTAATTTCATAGACTTCAACTCCTTCAGGAATTTCTTTTGTTTGAATAGAATTGGAATCCACAAATTCATCAACATCTCTTAATTCTCTTTTTACAACATCTACATTTGAAACTGCCGACATTCGTTTCATAAATAATATAACTGCTAGTATCATTCCAATTTCAATGGCAATTGTTAAATCGAAAATCACTGTTAAGAAAAAAGTTGTTAGCAATACAATCACATCGCTTCTCGGACTTTTTAATAATTTTCTAAATATATGATGTTCACTCATATTGTAGGCAACAATTATTAAAACCGCGGCAAGCGTTGCCATTGGAATTAACATTGCAAGATGGCCAAGAAAAACCATAATCAATAACAATGTTATTGCATGAACAATTCCGGCGATTGGAGTTCGACCACCGTTTTTAATGTTTGTAGCGGTTCTTGCAATTGCGCCGGTAACGGGAATTCCACCAAACAAAGGTGAAACAATATTTGCGACTCCATTTGCTACAAGTTCCATATTAGATTTATGTTTTCCACCAATCATTCCATCTGCGACAACCGCTGATAATAGTGCTTCAATTGCGGCAAGTATTGCGATAGTCGTTGCGGGAAGTATTAAAGCTCTTATTGTTGCAAAATCAATTTCCGGAATTGATGGTGTGGGAATTGACGATGGGATTGAACCGAATCTTGATTCTATTGTTGCTACATCCAAATTAAAAAATTGCACAATGGATGTTGTTACAAGAATTGCAACTATTGATCCCGGAATCTTTTTGGAAATCTTTGACCAGAATATTATGATAATTAACGCGAGAGAGCCGATCAATAATGTATTATAATTCATCGATGAAAAATTTCTAAAATATTCCGCCCACTTTTCTATAAAATCAGCCGGAACATTCTCGATATTTAATCCAAAAAAATCATTTACCTGACTTGAAAAAATTACTACAGCAATTCCGCTAGTAAAACCGACAATAACGGGATAGGGAATAAATTTAATCATCGAACCAAATTGAGCGAATCCCATAATCACAAGAATAACGCCGGCCATAATTGTTGCAATCATTAAACCATTAACTCCGTATTGCTGAACAATTCCATAAACGATTATGATGAAAGCACCTGTTGGTCCGCCGATTTGTACGCGGCTTCCTCCAAGAAATGAAACTATAAATCCACCGATCACAGCCGTTATCAATCCTTTTTCAGGTGAAACGCCGGATGCGATTCCAAAGGCAATTGCCAATGGTAGAGCAACTATCCCAACTAAAATACCGGCAGTTATGTCTTTAAGAATTTGATCTTTGGTGAGTGAAGAAAATAAAACAAATAATTTTGGCTTGAACATATATCCTTCATAATGGATATGCTAAGAATTGAGTCGAATAAAAATTCTTTAAGCAACTTAAATAATTAATAGAACTTTTAAATAAATAAAATTGGGGACAAATCTATAAAATTGGTTTATCATTATAAAGAATTATTTACTTCATAGAATGATCGTCACTTTCAGAATGGTCACACAAACGAAGTATTACTTCTCCAAAAAATAGGTTATTTTTGAAATGAATAAGCAATTGGAATTAAAATTTATGATCAATCTTTATGTTGTTGGAACAGGTTTAGAAAGCCTGGAACATCTGGAAAAAATGACTTTACATCTGGTTGAAGAATTAGTGAATCAAAATTCTTCAATTGATTTCCGAGGATATTTCAACTCGTCAAATTTATTGGACAAGCATTTTAACGATGTAAGGGAAAAGACAAATGCTGCGATTATTGTTAACACCTCGGGAGGTACGGAAGATTGTATAAAAACTATTACAATAAATTGTAAAACTCCGGTTCTCATTTTAGCCGATCCGAAAGGAAATTCGTTTGCGTCTTCTTTAGAATCATATGCCTATTTAAAAGAAAATCATACACTCAAAATCGGTTATGGTAAAAATGATTCCGAGAAAATTGAAGCAGCAAAGTTATTTTGTAATGTGGTCTCTGCGATTGAAAGGATTGACCTTGCAAATTTTTGTCTTATCGGTGAACCATCGAATTGGTTATTAACTTCCAAGAATTATAACGGTTTCGGAAAATTTAAAACAAAGTTTACAAAACTCAGTGTGGATGAAATAGTTAATAAAGTTAAGACGATTCCCGTTAATGATTATCAATTAGTTAAAGAAAATTGGGAATCGACCTTTAATGAAATTTTAGTTGATGAAAATTCATTAGACGATTCTGCCAAAGTTTATCTGGCGTTAAAAGAAATTGCTAAAGAAAATAAAGCCGATGTACTTTCGGTGAGATGTTTTGATTTACTGCCTTATAATTACACAGCTTGTATGGGAATAAGTCTCTGCAATGATGAAGGTATAACTTCAGGCTGCGAAGGAGACATTCCGACAACTTTTACAATGATGGTTGCGCAATATTTAAGCGGACATGCGGTATGGATGGCAAACCCATCTTCAATCAATTACGAGAAAAATGAAATAACTTTTGCTCATTGTACAGTTCCGACTTCATTTCTTGCTGATTTATCTTCATCCGGATTAACGACGCACATGGAATCAAATAAAAGTACAGCAATAAGAGGTCCACTTAATTCCGGTGATGTTACAATTATGCGATTCTCAAGTTCGTTCGATAAAGTTTTGGCAGTCAATGGAAGTATTACAGAAAGTGATATGAAAGATGCGAATCTATGCAGAACACAAGCATTAATAAAAATAAATGGTAGCGTTGAAAAATGGATGGAAAATACTTTCGGCAACCATCATGTTATTACCTATGGGAATTTAATTCCTGTGTTAGAATATTTTTGCGACTTAACAGGTCTGGAGCTAGTAAAAATTTAAGCAGCTAATATTTTTTACGATTCAACGACTAAACCCATTCTTAATAGATCATGGTACTTTCCATCAATGAAACATTCATTACGTAATATTCCTTCAACGCGGAAACCAAGTTCTTCGTTAAGCCGGATATTTCTAACATTTGTCTGAAGAGTATTTAAGTAAATTTTATGCAGCCCGAGATTTGAAATACCATATTGAATCCAAAGTTTAGTTGCTTCTTTTCCATATCCTTTACTGCGATGTGCCGGTTCACCAATAAGTTTTCGTAACTCGGCTTTATTTTGATCTTTATCATAATCTAAAAAAGCCAACAAACCGATTGGTGTATCATCTTTAAGAGTTATTATACCAAGTACATGTCTGTCATCTTCAATTAATCTATCAACATTGTAAACGCGTGAAGTTGCCCGAGTTAGGATAAAATATCTGCCAATCTCATCTTCCATCCATTGTTTGAGTTTTTCTGAATCTTCTTTCTTTATAAATTCTCTTATCTTTAGGTTGGTACTAGTAAGCGGAAGTTTTACTTTTGCTTTTATATTGTATCCGGTTTCTTTAGAAGAATTATTATTTACTTCGATGTTTAAAGCAGAATCTAAGAATAAATTTGCCAGCTTAATATAATCGCCACGTTGAAAACCGATTTCATTTGCTTCTTTAATGATACTTTTTGAAATCACTTCTATAGAAATGTCATTAACTAATTTTGCTTTCAATACTTTTTCGTTCATGGTAAGATGCCCAGTTATTCGGAATGTTTTACTTCCAAAGTTAATGAATATAACTTGCTAAGTATATAGAATTTTTATTGTGGTTTTTTATTATAAACAATTGTCAAGTTTTCTTAAAATTATTAAATTTGCCGATCACATCACATAAAACGAGGATAAAAACGTGAAAATATAACTCCATTTGACAGCAATATTTTGTACCCAAAATCAATGGAGTGATTATGTCACGTATAATCCTTAAGAACATTTCTTATAAAATTCCTAACGGAACTAAAATTTTTGATGAACTTTCTTTTTCCTTCAATCCTGAATTAACCGGGTTAGTTGGTAAAAATGGCATTGGTAAATCCACACTTGCAAAAATTATTGAGAAAGAAATGATTCCGGAAAGCGGAAACGTTGAAGTTTTTGGAAAGGTAAAATATTTGCCTCAAAACTTTTCTGAGTTGAGCGGTAAAACCGTAGCAGATGTATTTTTAATAAAAGAAAAGTACGATGCACTTAAACGATTGGAAGAGGGAATCGGAAATAAAAACGATTTACTCATTCTCGATGACGATTGGGAACTCGAAAATAGAATCGACATCGTGAAAGAAAAAATGAATATTTCTCATATTGATCTGTCTAGGAAATACGATTCATTAAGCGGTGGAGAAAAAGTAAAATGTTTGTTTGCATCACTACTGTTGAGTAATCCGGATTTTATCATACTTGATGAACCAACAAACCATCTCGATTATGAGGGGCGAGAAATAGTTTATGATTTCGTAAGGAATTGGAAGAAGGGAATGATTGTTATTAGTCACGATAGAAGTCTATTGCGGTTGATGAATACAATTGTTGAATTAACTTCATTCGGATTAAAATCTTACGGCGGTAATTACGATTTCTATTTCGACCAGAAGGAACTTGAAGACCAAGCATTTAAAAGTCAATTAAGAAATGTGACATCCGAATTTAAGAAAGCAATAAAACAGAAAGAGGAAATAATACAGCGTCAACTAAAAAGAAATATTTCCGGGGAAAAGAAAGCCATTAAATCCAATATGCCGAAAATTTTGGCAAACCAATTAAAAGGATCCGGTGAAAAAACATTAAAGAAATTGAATGATATTCATAACGAAAAGATTAATGACATTGAAGGAAAACTTTCTGAAGTAAAATCAAAGCAACGTTCAAATTATAATATCAAGTTTGATCTGGAACAGAATGCAAAACAAAAACATTCTAATTTGGTAACAGCCGAAGTAATAAATTTTAGTTATGATGATAGCAAAACTTTGTGGAAAGAAAATATGTCCTTTACAATTTACGGCGGTGAACGAATTGTTCTAAAAGGTAAAAACGGAAGCGGTAAAACTACACTTCTGAAAATAATTCGTGGCGAATTAAACTCATCAATTGGACAACTGTCAATTCGAACAAACAAAATAGGAAGTTTGGATCAAGATGCTTCCATTTTAAATGACGAATTAACCTTACTGGAAAATATTAAAAATGCTTCGCAAGGGAAATTACCTGAATACGAATTGCGAATTAGACTCGGCAGATTTTTATTTTACAAAGATGATGTATTCAAAAAAGTAAACGTGCTTTCCGGCGGAGAAAAAATGCGTGCCGGATTAGCTTGTCTGCTTAGTTTTTATAACATACCCGATTTAATAATTCTTGACGAACCGACAAATAATCTCGATTTGGAAAGCATACAAGAACTGACAAATAGATTAAATCAATTTAACGGAGCAATTATTGTCGTTTCGCATGATAAAGATTTTTTGAGTGACATTGGTATAGAGAGAACTATTAATTTGGATGAATATTTATAAGCTAAGAGATTCCATCTTTCAAAAGATGGAATCTCTTGCAAGCCAATGTGTTTGTGTTGAAGATTTCGACATGTTTGAGGGATGTGTCGTAATTTAACGAAAATATCGACATGTATTTATAATGTGTCGATGTTGTGGACATGTTGGATGAACGTGTCGAAGAAATGAGAAAATTTCGACATATTGTTTGCATCTGAGCACAAAATAGCCTAATTTATCTCTAAAATTAGAGTCTTAAGTGTTTAATAGAGAAATTCCATATAACAATCTTCCGTTGCTTCCTCCAAAGATTGAATTGGAAACTAAGGAAATCCTGAAGGCTGCAATTTCAGCGAATAAGGCTCTTGCCGAATTAAAAGGCGTAGCGAAAACAATTCCCAATCAATCAATATTAATTAGTACTCTGCCTTTACAGGAAGCCCGTTCAAGCTCTGAGATAGAAAATGTTATTACGACCAACGATAAACTTTACGAAGCAATGGCTTCATCAGCAAATAATTTTGATCCGCAGACAAAAGAAGTTTTACGCTACCGTGAAGCTTTGTGGGAAGGTTATAAAGAACTGCAAACAAGAAAACTTCTAACGACAAATCTTTATATCAGAATTTATCAAAAAATTAAGGAGACAAATGCAGGTATTAGAGTAACACCGGGAACAAAAATTTCTAATTCAGAGGGAGAAGTAGTTTATACACCGCCTGAAGGAGAAGAGGTAATTCGAAATAAGTTGAGAAATCTGGAAGAGTTTATTCATGCAGATAACGAATTAGATGACTTAATTAAATTGGCTCTCATACACTATCAATTCGAGGCGATTCATCCGTTTAATGATGGAAATGGGAGAGTCGGTAGAATAATAAATGTACTTTACCTAATTCTGAAAGGTCAACTTGATTTGCCGATCTTATACTTGAGCAAATATATTATCGAAAATAAAAATGAATATTACAAACGACTAAGAAACGTTACCGAAAAAAATGAATGGCAGCCATGGGCTCTATACATTTTAGATGCAATCAAAGAAACTGCTGAATTTACCTCGGCTAAAATAGTGCAGATTAAAAACCTTGTTGACAGAACAACAGAAGAGGCAAAGAAAAAACTTCCTTCGCGTGTCTATTCTAAAGAATTGGTTGAATTAATTTTTGAAGAACCTTATTCTAAAACCGAGTTTGTTGTGAATGCTGGAATTGCTAAACGACAAACAGCAGCAGAATATTTGAAAGAACTTGAAAAAGTAGGATTGCTAAAGAGCAAAAAGGTCGGTAGAGAAGTGCTTTATTTAAATCATAACTTGCAGAAAATATTAGCTGACTGAGGTTTATAAATTGTCCAAATCCAAATCTAAAATTACCGAAAGAGAATTTTTAATTGGTGTATAAATTAAAACACCATCTTCGCTAATTTCAAAATACCCTGCTTCCACGGAACTCTATGTGAAACTCCCGATTGATTTTGAAAAGATTCCAAATTACCGAGATACCATTTGTAATTTCTGATTAACGCATCTTTGTTGGAGTATTTTGGTGAATAGCCAAGCACTGTTTCAGCCTTCTCGATTGAAACAAATGAATCTTTTGAAGCGGTTTCATAAACCCATTTGTAAAGGGGAGAAAGTTTTAACGATTCTAAAAATCTAAGTGTCCAGATAATCGGCATTTCGGGAAGACCCACAATCTTTTTACCGTGCCCTGCATAATCCAAAACAGCTTGATAATCTTCCCGCATCGTTGTAAACTCTTTTGCTCCGATATTAAAAGTGTCGTTAACTTTTTCCTCTGTCAGAGTAAGAGTTAAATAAATTGCATGACATAAATCTTCAACATCGAGTAATTGATATCTATTTTTACCATTTCCTATCATTGGAAAATGGTGACCGGTAAGTGCCCAATCATAAAGCAGAGCAAATACTCCTAATCGTTCCGGACCTATAAATGATTTCGGTCTGAGTATTGGAACGCACATTCCGTCTTTACGGTATTCTTCACAAATTTCTTCCGCTTTAACTTTAGCTTTTCCGTATGGACCAACGCCGTCAAGTTTATCTGTTTCATAAAGCGGGTGATGATCAGGTATTCCGTAGACCGCAGTTGACGAAATATGAATAAATCTTTTTACATTTTTCTGTTTTGAAATTTCGAGCAGTAATTTTGTGCCGTCAATTCCGGTTGTCATAATTTCTTTTTCTTCGTATAGAGGAAGTGCCATTGCAGAATGAATAATTATATCACAACCATCAATCGCATTTAAAACATCTTTTTCATTTCTAATATCACCGGTTACAATTTTAATTTTGTCTTGTACATCAGTGTAATCGAATTTTGCAACATCAAGTGAAACGACATCGTATTGTTTTTCAAGTAAATATCGAACTAAGTTAATTCCTAAAAATCCTGCACCGCCAGTAACCAGAACTTTCATATATCTCCGAATTTTAGTAATTAAAAATACAAAAGTGACGTACCAATTTTTCTAATCCATTACTTTTTTTTATTTTCAACTGTTATTTAATAAAGGAGGTTCGAAATGAGACTCACAAAAATTTTTTTCTTGTTTTTCTTAGGATCAATCATTTTATCTGCCCAAAGTTTTGAGGGCTTTGTCAAATACAAAATGACAAGTGATGGCGAATCGATGTTCATGAATTATTATAAAAAAGGTGAGAACGTCAGAATGGAGCCTGAAATGGAAGAAATGGCAGGTGCCGTTTTATTCAAAGAGGGTAAAACTTACATGTTGATGCCAACCCAGAATATGTACATGGAATTTGATATGGAAAAATTCGAAGATCTTGCGGAAGAAACCGAAAGCAATTTCAAAGAGCCGATTAAAACCGGAGAAACAAAAGATATACTTGGTTACTCTTGCGAAAAATGGATTTTTGAAGATGAAGAATTTACAACTGAAGTTTGGGCAGCTAAAGGATTGGGAGAATTTATTTTCATGTCGATGCCGATGGGTGATCAAGAAATGCCGAGCTGGTATAAAGATTTATCGGCGGGTGGTTTTTTCCCAATGCACATAATTGCGAAAGACAAAAGCGGAAAAGACGATGGCTCAATGGAAGTTGTTGAAATTAAAGAGCAAAGTGTACCGGCAAGTATGTTCGAGATACCCAGCAATTATCAAAAATTTAGCATGCCGGGCATGAATTGAAAATATTTTTTTCTCTTATACTTTTTTTATTGTTAATTTCTTGCAAAGAGACAATTCATTTTCAAATTGAAGAACGAAATGATTTTCAAGAACTAGAGGAAGCATCTGTATTCGAAATAAAACTCGCAGGCAAAATTGCAGAAAGGGATTCCGAAATTTCGGGATTAGCCTGGTACGGGGATTATTTAATTTTGCTTCCTCAGTTCCCTTATTTATTTGGAGATGGATTAACCGGATCTATTTATTACATTCCTAAAGAAAGAATTCTTAGGGCTATAAATTCAAAGTCACAAATCCCGCTCACATCCTATAAAATTGAACTTGATGCATTCGGTCTTGAGAAATTTAACCAGTGGGGTTCTGGTTACGAGGGAATAATATTTAATGGTGATGATGTTTATATTGTTTTGGAAAGTTTCGGGGCAGAAACTGAAAGTTACATCGTAAAAGGTGAGATGAATTTTGCCGAAAAAAGAATTAAGGTAGATGCCAATACACTAGTTAAAATAAATAATCCAAATTTACTTCCGAACTTATCAAATGAAGCAATAACTTTTTTTAATGATAACGTTTAT
>QZJX01000033.1 GCA_003599395.1 Ignavibacteriales bacterium
CTAGCAGCTTTACGAGAATTAGGCGATGTTGTTATGTTTGATGTCGTTGAAGATATGCCGCAAGGTAAAACACTAGATATCGCGGAAGCTTCACGAGTAGATGGATTTGATTCTAAATTAAGAGGTACAAATGATTATAAAGATATTGAAGGTTCTGATCTTGTAATCATTACTGCAGGTTTACCCAGAAAGCCGGGAATGAGTCGTGACGACTTACTCAGCACAAATGCAAAGATCATGAAACAAGTTGCCGAAGGTGTCAAAGAACATGCACCAAATTCAATAGTAATTATTATATCAAATCCTCTCGATGCAATGGTAACTCTCTTTCAAAAAGTTAGTGGATTTCAACACCAGAGAGTGATGGGACAAGCTGGTGTTCTTGACTCATCTCGTTTTGCAACTTTTATAGCTTGGGAGTTAGATCTCTCGGTTAAGGATGTTAACGCAATGGTTTTAGGCGGTCATGGAGATACTATGGTTCCATTGATCCGTTATGCCAATGTTAACGGTGTACCGGTAATGGAGATGCTCGAAAGAAAATATAAAGATGCGGCTAAAGCAAAAGAAGTGATGAGTGCAATGGTGGAAAGAACGAAGATGGCAGGAGGAGAAGTTGTAAAATTATTGAAAACAGGTTCAGCATTTTATTCTCCGGCATCAGCAGCAATTTCAATGGCAGAATCAATTTTAAAAGATCAAAAAAGACTATTGCCAACTTGCGCTTATCTTTCCGGTGAGTTTAATGTTGATGGATACTACGTTGGTGTTCCTGCGGTACTAGGTCAAAATGGTATCGAAAGAATTGTGGAATTAAGCTTAGACGCGGATGAGCAAGCAGCTTTAGATAATTCCGTTAACGCCGTTAAAAATTTAGTAGCAGATATGGAAAGACTTGGATTTTGATAGATTTGTAAAATTGGTTTAAAATAAAAAACCCTCCTGATCGGAGGGTTTTTTATTAAAAATTTATCAAGAATTAATTTACGTTTTCAGCAAAAACATTTACAAATTTTCGATCATTTCTTTTTGTTTCAAATTTTACAAAGCCGTCAATTGTAGCAAATAATGTATCGTCTTTACCTTTCATAACATTCAATCCGGGATGGAACTTTGTACCACGCTGACGAACGATAATTGAACCAGCTGTAATTCTTTGACCACCGGCAGTTTTAACACCTAAATACTGCGGATTACTGTCACGACCGTTTCTTGATGAACCTTGACCTTTTTTATGTGCCATGATACCTCCGGATATTATCCGATTTTTGTAACTTCAATTCTAGTAAGTTGTTGTCTGTGTCCGTTAAATCTTCTGTAAGATTTTCTTCTTTTTTTCTTAAATACTATTACTTTATCATCTTTAAGGTGTTCAAGAATTTTCGCTTGAACTTTCTTTCCGTTTACTGTAGGTGCTCCTACTTCGGTTTTCTTTCCATCGGAGAGAAGCAAAATTTCATCGAAAGAAACTTCACTATTAACATCGCCTTCTAACCTTGGAACATAGTATTTAGTGTTTTCAGTTACTTTGAACTGTTCACCTGCTATATTTACAACTGCAAACATTTGTTTTCCTCCAATTCCTCTAAACAAGAGCCTTAAATATAAATATTCATCTATAATTACGCAATAAGAAATTTTGGGTAATGTTTATTTTATGGAGTACTATTTTTTAAGAGAAAATGAGAATTTGCTCCCTTTTTCTAATTCACTTTTAACTTCAATCTTTGTACCGTGTGCTTCCAAAATGTGTTTGACAATTGCCAATCCAAGCCCGGTTCCTCCAATTGACCTGGATCTGACCCGATCAACCCTAAAAAATCTTTCAAAAATGCGATTAATATCACTTTCTTCTATCCCAATGCCTGTATCTTGTACAAAAAGATGAGCAGCTTTGGGATATTCCTCTGCTCCAACAACCACAGAGCCGGAATCCGTATATTTTATAGCATTTGAGATTAAATTTGTCATAACCTGCCGCAATCGGGTTTTATCACCAAATACTTGAAGATTTGGTCTTATTTCGCTCAGTATTAATTCCAAACCTTTTCTATGAGCTCTATGTCGCATTTCGTTTACTATTGGTTCAAGAAATTCTTTAATGGAAAAAAATTGAAAACTCATCCTCATTTGGCCGGATTCTATCATCGATATATCGATCAGATCATTCAATAAATTATTTAGATGTTCCGCATGATTAGCAGCTTTTTGTAAGAAATTTCTGTTAACGTTTTGATCATTGAGTGCGCCGTTGAGTAATGTTTCTAAATATCCCTGTATTCCAAAAATTGGAGTTCTTAATTCATGCGATACGTTTCCTAAAAATTCCGTTCTCACTTGTTCTAATTTTTTGAGATTTTCAATATCGCTTCTAGTTTTCAAAAACATCTTTTTAATTTCGTCTTCAAGACCCTCTAAACTTCTACTAAGTCTTATCTCATTTGCCGAATCGAATTCACTTTTACGAATAGATCTGATAATCGATCGGATTTCTGTAATTTCCATTCGGCGTTTACTACCAATAAAGTACAAAAGTATTACAGAGAATATAAATACCGAAAGAAGTAATGTGAGGAAAATTGCAAGATCATGATTAAAGAATATTAAGAAAATTATAAGGAATGCTGCAGATATGAGAAAGACATGATAAAAATATATACGAGCTGATACGAAATTTTGTAAAAAATTATTCCACATTTTTAAACCGGTAACCAACACCTTTTACTGTTTCAATCAAGTCAGCAAAATCATTTAACTTCTCTCTTATCTTTCGAACGTGAACATCAATCGTTCTTTCTACGACAAAAACATCGTTTCCCCAAACATCAGATAAAATCTTTTCACGAGGGAAAACTTTACCGGGTTGCGAAGCTAAATAAGCAAGAATTTCAAATTCTTTTTTAGGAAGAATTATTGATTCTCCCTCAAGTTTTACAACGTATTGATCTCGATCGATTACCAAGGGACCAATTTTAATATTACCTCCGATCAAACTTCCCGCTTTTCTTAAATTTGATTTTACTCTTGCAACAAGTTTCTTAATTGAAATAGGTTTGATAATATAATCATCGGCACCAAGATTCAATCCCTTTACTTCATCAACTTCACTTGATTTTGCCGTAAGGAAAAGCACAGGTGTTTTCTTAAATTCAGGAAGCTCACGAATTCTTTCACAAGTAATATAGCCGTCCATCTTTGGCATTAATACATCCAAAATTATTAGGTCGGGTTTCTCTGGAAGTTTTGTTAAAGCTTCCTCACCATTGTGAGCAGTAATAACTTTGAAGCCTTCATTGCGAAGGTTATATTCTAAAAATTCAACAATGTCCTTCTCGTCATCAACAATTAGAATTGTATTGTTCATTCTATCTAAACTCGTATTTCTTTATTTTTCTCTGCCGATTGATATAGGGCTTCAATAAGTTTCATTCTTTTTAATGCATCTGCACTGGAGGATATAATTGGGAAATTCCCTTTCAGTACACCTACAAAATGTTTCAATTCATTTTCGAAGGACTTTCTAAATAAATTTTTTGATCCGGATATTCGTGAAGTTAAATCAATTTGATTAGAAGCAACACGTCTATAAGCTATAAGCGGATTCAAGTGAGCAGTTCCTTCAGAACCATATGTAGTTAAATTAAGACCATCCGATTCGGAATGCAAGCTCCAACTTACATCAAAATTGATAACGGTTTCATTTTTTAGTCTGATGAAACCGACAGAAGAATCTTCAACATTTTTTGTATTATGATAAAACTGCTTTACCGATACCGAAATTACTTCCGGGAAATCAATTAACCATAGTGCTAAATCAAACAAGTTAATACCAAGGTCAAGTATAACTCCACCTCCGGCTTCACTCTTTTTAAGAAACCATTTTTGCTCACTGCTTTGTTTTCTTAACCAACTGCATTTTATATAAAAAATATCTCCTAACTCACCATTGTTGATTAAGCTCTTGAGAAGCATAGTATCCGGTCGGAATCGAAGATTCATACCAACCATGACTTTGCGTTTATGCTTTTCGGCAAATTCATGAATACGTTTAGCTTCTGCGAAAGTTCTAGCGATGGGTTTTTCAATTAAGAGATCTTTACCGGCTTTGATAAAATCGTTTGCTATATCGGGATGTGTATTTGTTGGTGTCGCAATAATTGCAGCATCAAAATCTGATTTAGCAATAAGTTCCTTATAATCGGTAAATTTATTTTTTATACCGAATTTTTCTGCAACAGAATTTAAGCGATTCTTATTAACTTCAGCAACTGAAACAATTTCAACGTCCTTCAATTTTGACAGTATTGGGAGATGGACTAACTGTGCTATACCTCCTAAACCGATAACAGCAAATTTTGTCGAATTAGTCAAGCAACAACCTCATGTTTAATTCCACTACCCTTGCAAAATACTTTTACTTTTTCAAATATTCCATCTGCATCTATTCCAATAAGATTATGCAACTCTGCCTGAGTTCCATGATCAATAAATGTATCCGGAATACCAATTCTGATAATATCGTTTTTATAATTTTTATCGTTGAAATATTCGACAACTCCGGAGCCAAATCCACCCACAATTGAATTTTCTTCAATTGTAACAACCTTATCAAATCTAGACGCAATATCATCCAATAGTTTTGTATCTAATGGTTTTATAAATCTCATATTAATCACTTCAGAGTTAATACCTTCTTCTTTGAGTTTTTCGGAGGCTTTCAATGAGTGTTCAACCATATTACCGACAGAAAGTAAGGCGACATCTTCGCCTTTTACTAATGTTTCAGCTTTACCGATTACAATTTTTTCGAACCCTTCGCGTAATTCAACACCAAGTGCATTACCTCTAGGATAACGAATTGCAGAAGGTCCGTCAATTTCAGAAACAGAAGTATATAACATGTCTCTTAATTCTTGTTCATCCTTTGGTGCCATAATAACCATACCGGGTATCATTCGTAAATATGATAAATCAAACGTTCCATGATGTGTTGGTCCATCGGCACCAACAAGTCCGGCTCTATCTAACGCAAAAACCACTTTTAATTTTTGAAGTGCTACATCATGAATTATTTGATCGAAACCTCTTTGTAAAAATGAGGAATAAATAGCAACAACCGGGATCACACCTTGCGTTGCAAGTCCCGCGGCAAATGTAACAGCGTGTTCCTCGGCAATTCCAACATCAAAATAATTTTCCGGATATGCAGCTTGTAATTTATCCATACCTGTTCCATCCGGCATAGCTGCGGTAATCCCTACAATTTTTGGATTGTCTTTTACAAGTTCAACCATTGCATTACCAAAAATTGCCGTATAAGAAGGCGCACCACCTTCACCTTTTTTTATTGCTTTACCTGTAATTTTATCAAATGGAGTTGAGGCATGTAAACGCTGAACATGTCCTTCAGCCGGTTTGTAGCCTTTACCTTTTTCGGTTATTGCATGTACAAGTAATGGACCATTATAATCTTTAATGTGCTCAAATAGTTTAACAAGTTGACCGACATTATGCCCATTAACAGGTCCGAAATATCTGAAACCAAGAGCTTCGAAAAGCATTCCTGGAGTAATGACAGATTTTATTCCGGATTCTAGCCTTGCAGCAACTTTCCTTAAACGATCACCAAAGTCATCAAGCTTACCTGTTAAATCCCATATTGCACCTTTAAATCTGTTATACTCTGGATGAGAAATCATTTCTGTGAAATAATTCGAGATTTGCCAAACGTTTGGAGCGATTGACATATTGTTATCATTAAGTACAACAATCAAATTCTTTTGAAGAACACCGGAGTTATTCATTGCTTCATAAGCCATACCACCGGTCATCGCACCATCACCGATTATGGCTATTACTTTTTTGTTAGTCTTAAGCAAGTCAGAGCCGGTTGCCATACCTAATGCAGCAGATATTGATGTCGAAGCATGTCCGGCACCAAAAGCATCATATTCACTTTCGGTTCTTTTTAAGAAACCGCTCAATCCATGAAATCTTCTAATGGTATGAAGCTGATCACGTCTTCCAGTAATAATTTTATGAGGGTAAGCTTGATGACCCGTATCCCAAACAATTAAATCATTAGGAGTGTTAAAGACTTTGTGCAACGCAACTGTCAGTTCGACAGAGCCGAGTCCACCGCCAAAATGTCCACCAACTTGAGAAATTACATCCACCATGTATTGACGAATTTCAGAACAAAGTTCTTTTAAGTCATGGACTGAAAAGTTTTTTATGTCGTTAGGAGAATCTACATTAAACAAATAATTATATTGCGATCGATCTACCATTAATTTACCTCAAATTATTACTCATCGCCCAAATTTGATTCAAAATGGGATTTTAATTCTGTGATTTTTAGTTCTGCATCTTTCAACTTACTATAACAAATTTTTGAGAGTAAAATTCCCTCTTCATAAAGTTTTATTGATTCATCCAATCCAATTTCATCATTTTCAAGCAATTCGGAGATTTCTTCCAATCTTTTAAGAGAATTCTCAAATGATTCCGTTTGTTTTTTCTTAGCCATTTTTTATCTCAATTTGGTCGTCAAAAAATTTGATTTGAAATGTTTCCGTATTTGAAAATTTTTGAGCACGGTTTACAAATTTACCGTTCTGTTTGATAAGTGTAAAACCTTTCTTCAATGTTTTTTCAATATCATAGTTTTCTACTGATTTTTCGAAGAGTGAAATTTTCTGCATTTTGTTATTAATAAGTAACTGAATACTTCTCGAAAAACTTGTGTATAGATTATCAACTTTTTGAAAACCATTATTAATTCTATTTTCCATATTTCTGAACGCGTATGAGGTTAAGATATTCTTTACTTCTTTACTACCATCGGAAATTTTTTGAAGAATTATTTCCTCAAAATCATCTTGGTATTCTTCAAGCAAAAATAATAAGTCATCTTTATTTGGCGTTGAAAGTTCAATGGCTGCCGATGGTGTCGGCGCACGCAAATCTGATACAAAATCGGCAATTGTAAAATCAATTTCATGTCCAATACCGGTCACTATTGGAATTTTAGATCCAAATATTGATCGGGCAACAATTTCTTCATTGAATGCCCATAAATCCTCTAATGAACCGCCACCACGAGCAATGATGAGAGTGTCAATATCTTCACGTTTGTTAAAACTTTCAATTGCTTTGACGATTAATTCAGCAGCACCATCACCTTGAACTTTAGTTGGGGCAATTATTAACTCTGCTAAAGGATATCTTCGTTGAGCAATATTTAATATATCTCTGTAAGCGGCGCTATCGGCTCCGGTAATCACTCCAATTTTAGATGGAAAAATCGGAATTGGTTTTTTGAATTCCGAATCAAATAATCCTTCTTCCGCAAGTTTGTTTTTTAATCTTTCGAATGCCGCTTGGAGTTCTCCGACACCGGAAGGCTTCATTGATCTAACATCAATTTGATAACTACCGCGCGGCGGATAAACGGAAATCTTTCCGTTTACAATTATTTTCATTCCATCTTCTGGAGTGAAAAAGACTAGATTGTTAAAACCTTTCCACATTGTACAACTTATCTGTGCACCGGAATCTTTTAAACTAAAGTACCAATGACCCGAAGCATGTTTTTTGAAATTAGAAATTTCACCTTCAACACTTATAGATTCGAAGTTAAGTTCGAGAGTTTCTCTAATTAATGCGGTAAGTTCACTTACTGATTTGTATTGCTGCATTATTTATTTTCTTTCCTAAATATCAAACAATATTGATGATGACGGTTACCAACCCAGGCATTATTAACTCCGAGCGCAATCAATGGTTTATCATCTTGCAACCAAATCTTTTCATCTTTGAGTACCCAACTTTTTTTCCCCCTTTTAGTCAACGATGTGGCAGTATCATAGGCCAAAGGATAAAGCTGTTTTTCAAAATAAACATTGTTGGTTATAATTGTTAAGTAGCCACCTTCTTTTGTGATATCCCACACTTGATCAAAAATCTTGGCTTGTGTTTCAAGGAATTCTTTATAATCTGGGACATTTCCAATGTCGTTATTATCGAATGAATATTTTGTGTCTAATCCACTATTTTTTCTTTTTGTTTGTCTTATCGAATTTCGCTCTAGTTGATTCCAATAAGGCGGTGATGTGATTGTATAATCAAATTTGTTCTGCTTGATTTTATTTTTAGTAAGCAATTCCTTGATTAAAAGTGAATTACCTTTAATCGGTAGAAGTGTTGATGAATATTTGCTCTTCCCAATTCTTCTTTTAGCAGTTTCAAAATATTTTTTTTGAAGTTCAATACCGATGCCATTTCTATTACGTTCTCCCGCAGCAATAAGCGTACTTCCTGTACCAAGAAATGGATCGAATACCCACTCATTTTCTTTTGTAAAAAACTCAATAAACTCTTTAACTAATGATTCCGGAAATTTTGCCGGATGTAAAACCTCTTCATCTTTTCTTCGAGGCGGACGATGAACAAACCATGATTTAGTAAACTTTATCCATTCTTTACCGGTGAGATTATTTAGTTTGTTAGCCGTGCTATATTTCCCTCGTTCTCCAAAATCTATATACTTTTCTTCTTTCAAATTCTGCATGACCCTAAAATTACATAATATCAATGCTTTGTCAAATTTTGTGTGACTAAAAACGAACATTAAATCCAAGTGTGGGTAAAATCGGAAACATTGAGTTTTTCTCTCTGCCCAGCGTTAAGTCTTCGTTCACATAATAATCATATCCAATCACATTTGCTCTGTTGTAAACATTAATAACATCCAGGTAAAATACCCAGTCCAAATCCCAATAATCTGCTTTAGCTGATAAACGGATGTCGAGTCTGTGATAATCAGGTTTGCGAGAATTATAACGATTTTCGATTCCACCAAAGTCGGTATCGTAAATTACTTTTGAACTCCCTTTACGAGTTGCAATCTCAGGAGAATCCGGGATGGCATTTCCATCGGTATCGACTAATGTGATTCTCGGCTTAATCCCGACCGGGTCGGTTATTGGAAATCCCGATCCATATTGAAAACGTACACCAATATCAAACCAATGGTTAACTTCATAATTTAGGACAATATTCAGCGTGTGGCGTTGATCAAAATTAAATGGAATTGTTCTGCCATATTCATATCTATTAGCCCATGCAAGTGAATAAGAAATCCAGCCGTCAATTTTTGAAATTCCGGCAATGTTTCTCTTTTCAAGTAAAAACTCAAATCCAAAAGCTTCACCATTCGATGCATTAACAGGAATCTGTGTAAGTGAATCACCCTTAACGGGTATGGGTCGAGTCCATGCTGATCTTTGAGTTGGATCTTGCCCCGGCACGAGTTCGGTATAGTAGTTTGAACCTTCTAAAACTTTTTGAACAATGAGATTACTGAAGTTTTTATAGTAACCTTCAATCTTTGCCCTCCATTCACTAGTTAACCATCTTTCCAAACTTAAAACGTAATGAGTTGCGTTTTCAGCCTCAAGTGTTTCCGTATACTTTTTATCAAAATTAAGTATTTTATTTCCGTCACGTAATTTTTCATAGCCCGGAGATTGATAATACTTTCCCCAGCCTGCACGAAGTGTTGTGATATCATCTAATGCGTATGACAAGGATATTCTAGGCGAGAGATATCCCTTACCCAAAATATTGTAATAATCGAATCGTAAACCAGGTTGGATGAATAGTTTATCTCCTATTGCAAATTTATTTTGAGCCCAGGCTCTATAACGTGAATAGATTTTTTCATCCCCTAGATCATCAAATACTGCTCGGATATTTGCATTAGCATCAAAGAATGCTCTAAGTTCGGGATCTAATTGAAAATCAAACTCAAGCAAAGTTCTCATAAAATCAACACCGACTCCCGCGCTCAGCTCATTATTGTTTCCCCAGTATGTATAAAACTTATTATCAATCGAGTACTTCTGAAAAGTAAACTGAGAATTGAAACCGAAACCAACTAAATAAGGTGCAAGCGTATCTGGAGCAGCATCTTCAAAGTTTTCTCTGTTTAAAGAAGGGTCAAGAAGCTGCGAATCAAAATTTGTCTTGCCACCGTTTCTATACCACGAGACAATTATTTTATTAAGTGTCCTTTTACTCGGTGTATAATGCCATGCGAATGAAAGTAAATCATTGTTTGAATCATCAATAACAGCCACACTGTCCGGATTTTTCCTCTCTGCATTGCTGACTAAATTAACACCATCACGGGATAGAATTCCATTCAGAAAAAACTTATGTCCGTTAAAAGGACCGAAAGCAAGTTTAGCTTGTATATCATAAAAATTTGGGAATGTAACATTATCTTCGACTAATCCGGCATTTTTTACAAATGGTTCTATTATTAAATCGTAATAGGTTCTTCTTGAACTTATCAACCAACTTCCCGGAATATTTAACGGATTCTTACCTTCCAAAACTAAATTTGCACTCACAATACTTGCATTCAAATTGCCGGTTATACTTTTTGTTAAATCACCCTGTCGATTTGTTACATCAAGCACTGCAGAAAGCCGGTCGCCATACTGTGCAGGAAAGCCACCGGTAACCAAATTTATATCTGTCACGGATTCCGGATTGAACATACTGATTACACCATATAATCTATACGGATTAAAAATTTCTACATCATCCATAATGATGAGATTTTGATCCGGACCACTTCCACGAATAATTAATTGTGAAGAGAAATCATTAGGGGCAAGAACACCTGGTAACGCTTGCAATGTTCTAAAGACATCTGTAACTGCACCCGGAAGAACTCTCGCGCCTTCCGGTTTTAATTCTATCAGACTTGCTGTCGGGTCACTTTGTGCTTGAATTTTTGAATCAACAATTTCAATTTGATCAACTTGAAACGCCTCGGTTTCCATTTCAACATTAAGTTCGAGTGATTTACCCGAAACAATTTCCACTTCAATAAATTTGGTTTTAAATCCAACCGCGCTGAAACGGATTAATTTATTCCCAATAGGAATTTGTTGAATTCTATAAATTCCCTCTTCATCGGTTACTCCGCCAAGTGTAGTTTCGGTAACTAAAATATTAACCCCTGGAATTGGAATATTATTTTCAGTCACTTTACCGGTTAATCCACCTGTTTGAGCTGACAATACAATGGATATTAACAATATGTTAAAAATTATCTTGAACATTATTTATCATCTTTAGTTGAATAACAACTAATCCGATGAAATCATTCCAAATTGATTAAAATAATTTTAGAGATTTAACGAGAAGAAATTCGAATAAAGTCCGATTGAAATTTCATGAAAATTTCTTTCCGATACCGAAGGTTGAAAATTAAATCTATATTTTGAATAAACTGTGAATGCATTATAAACCTTAAACCATCCGATTGTAATTTCCGGGGAAACTCCGTTAAAGCCTTCGAAAGTAGTAAAGCCGGAAACTCCGGGTGAGATATACTCAAAGACCGGAATCTCGAATATATGTTTATATCCTACTCTAAGATAGTTTCTAAAATCTGCATTAAATATATGAGCATATTCTAATGAAAAATATCCGGAAGGATAATTATAACCTCCGCTATAAAATGATAAAATTGGAATTTCTTTTACAAGACTAAAGAGTTTATCGTTATTATTAATTACCAAAGTTGGCGAAGGAAGTCCAAAAATAATTCCACCAAAACAACACACCGTTAACAAACTTGTGTTCTTATCTGATTTAAGGGTGTTTTCAAAAGGCAAAACTACTTCGAAGGTATCACTTCTAAAATTATTGCCGAGTGAGTCAAAACCGGAAATAAAAAATTTCACATAAGATGAATCAAAATTATATTCAGAAATATCAATTTCAGTTCTATGATCAACAGCCAAAGTATCCGAAACTGTAAAAATATATTTGTCCTCAATCGTTACAGAAGAGGTAACAGATTCTGTAGTAAATAACGAAAGGATAAATTTATAAGGTTTCTCTTGTGTAACGTAGGAATCAATAACAAAAACTTCAACCTCTGCCTCTTGTGAATATACTTGGGATGTACATATAATTGATAGAAAAAGTGTAAACAAGTATTTCTTCATGAATTCTCCTTTTGTAACTCAAAGATAATAGAATTGAGATAAAATTATAATTGTATAATCTGCACCTTAATTTCAAAGCGATCTCAAATTTCAGTATATTTGCCTGTTAAAAAAGCAGAGAGTAAAATTGAAAATTCTTGTAACTAATGATGATGGTATTGATTCCCTAGGAATTCAAAAATTAGCAATGGCTTTAAGTGAAGTAGGTGATGTAACTGTTATTGCTCCAAGAACCGAACAAAGTGCGGTCGGACATGCAATTACAATGAAAATCCCGTTACGCGTAACTGAATATTACAAAAATGGCGATTTTTTTGGCTATGCTATTGATGGTACTCCCGCCGATTGTGTGAAAATTGGTGTGAGAAACATTCTAAAATCAATTCCCGATTTGGTAGTCTCGGGAATTAATCATGGTTCAAACGCTGCGATTAATATCATTTATTCCGGCACCGTTTCCGCGGCTCGTGAAGCTGCAATAATGGATATACCGGCAATTGCGATGTCAATCACTTCCCATAATCCTCAATATTTTGAGTATGCTTGTAATACGGCAAGAGAGTTAGCACAAATTGTTGCTGAGAAAGGTTTGAGTAGAGGAACTTTGTTAAATGTAAATGTACCCGATCTTCCCTGTGAGGAAATAAAGGGATTGAAGCTTACAACACAAGGCAAATCTAAGTGGGATGAAATTTACGAGGAGAGAAAAGATCCTTACGGTAAAAGTTATTTTTGGCTAACCGGAACATTAACCGAAACTGATAAAGAACTGGGAACTGATCAGTTTGCTATTCTAAATAATTTTGCATCCGTATCACCAATTCATTTTGATTTGACTGATTATGATACCTACGAAGAAATGAAATCCTGGAACCTTGAAGAACTTAAGGTGATAAAATAGTCAGTATTATTAATCATAAGTCTATTTCATGCTGAATATTTTCAATTACCAGTTGAGTATTAATCTCAATCCATTTTTGCTTTTATTGTTTATAGCGCTTGCCGTTATTTATGTTGTATATATTTACAAGTACACACTCCCGCAAACTTCGGTTTTTTTACGAATTATTCTTATCACAACACGTTCGCTTGTTTTAGTTCTTTTATTACTACTAATTTTTGAACCGAGTTTTACTGTTAATAATGAGGATGAAGAAAAACCTGTAGTTCCGATATTTATAGATAATTCTTCTTCGATGAGTAATTTTAACTCATCAATTGCTGATGAAGTTTTTGATATTATTGATGAAGGCACCTCTTCAAACATTACTGAGTATAAATATTTCAGTTTTGATTCACGTGTTGATGAAATAAATAAGGACTCGGTTGGATTACTGAGATATGATAAAGGAATTACAAACTTTGAGAATGTTTTCAATTATTTATCCAACAGTAATGATTATCTGACATCTGCAGTTATAATTTCTGATGGAATAATAAACGATGGAAGCAGTTCAATCTATCAAGCCGAAAATCTTAACTTCCCCGTTTACACTATTGGTATTGGCGACACTTCCGAGATATCGGATATTTATGTTAGCAGCATATTGAATAACAGATTTATTTATAAAGAAACACCAACCGTAGTTGCTACGGAAATATCTAATGAGAATTTGGCGGGTGAAACTGTAACAGTTACTTTTTTAGAAAATAATAAAAGAATCGATTCGCAGGAAATAATACTAAGTGAAAGTGGAATTAATCGCGTTACTTTTGAATACGTACCGAAAGAATCCGGCAAACATAAATTGACGATTCAAGTCAGTCAAATTAGTAACGAACATAATTTTGAAAATAATATTCGCTCAACAATTATTGATGTCCTTGAAAATAAATTAAATATTTTGGTAATAAGCGGTTCACCATCTGCAGATTTTAAGGCAGTGTATAATTCGCTTAAACAAGTTGATGAGTACGAAGTAAATAAATTTATCCAAATAAATGAGAGTGATTTCCTCGGAAATAATTTCGCTGCAAAACTAGATAGTGCTCAAGTTCTTGTGTTTATTAATTTCCCGTACGGAAATACAAATGATGAAATTATTCAAAAAGTTCTTAGAAAAATAAGCATCGATAAAACTCCATTCTTTAATTTACTCGGGGCAGATCTTAGTTTACTTTCCTTGAATAAGATAAATAACCTCCTTCCTTTTACACAAGGCCAATCATTCGGTGAAGTATTTCTGGCTGAACCTGTATTCTCTGAGCAAAATTCAAATTTCATTAGCGGCAAGCTGGAAGATTTTTCTAGTAAACTTGTTTTTCCACCGGTTTTCTATCCTAACGGTAATTTTAATATAAAACCGGGTATTCAAGTTATCGCTAGTACAAAAGTGAATAATATTCAAACTGATATGCCGATGATACTTAGTCAAAACGATGCTCTTCTAAGAAGCATTACATTTATCGGGAGCAACTTTTGGAAGTGGCGATTCAAATCAGAGATTAATAAAAAAAATGTTTTTGATCAATTAGTATATAATTCGATTCAGTGGTTGCGAGTTTCTGATAGACAACGAAAATTCTTTGTTGAAACAAATAAAGATATTTACGCACCGGGAGAAACCATAGAGTTTATTGGCGAACTTTATGATGATAAGCTTGAACCAATAAATAATGCATCAGTTGCTA
>QZJX01000072.1 GCA_003599395.1 Ignavibacteriales bacterium
GAACTCAATATTTTTGTAATTGGGGCCGTGGATTAACAAAGTTAGAAGGTTCTACGATCACGAATTATACTGCAAGTAATTCCGGTATACCCGGTATCCCGGCTGATCCAAACTTCCTTGTAATTACGGATGTGAAAAAAGATTCAAAAGGAAATGTTTGGCTACTCAATTTACAATCAGCTGATAGAGCCCCACTCTCTGTAATAAGAACTGATGGTAGTATTCATAATTTTCAATTTCCAAATCCACAAATAACAGAATCCGAATTAGCGTTTCATTTAGAGATAGATCAATTCGATACAAAATGGTTTGCAATTACTGTTGGTGATATCGGTTTGTATTATTTTAATGAGAATGGAACTTACACAAACACAAACGATGATAAGATGGGTTGGATTAGAACTAATAACGGACTTTTAAGCAATTCAATAACTTCACTTGCATTGGATAGACTTGGTTCTCTGTGGGTTGGAACAAATTTGGGAGTAAGTATTATTCCCGATCCTTCGAATCCTACGACTCGAATTACTACGGTATCTGCTTTACGTCAGCAATCAATAAATGCTATAGAAGTTGATCCACTAAATCAAAAATGGGTAGGAACAGTTCAGGGTTTATTTCATCTTTCTTCAGATGGAACAGTTGTTATAAATAGTTATACAAGCGAAAACAGCCCGCTTCCTTCAAACGACATTAAAAGTGTAACAGTCGATGGTAAAAACGGCATTGTTTATATCGGAACTGATTTTGGTTTAACAGCTTTAAAAACAACGTCTGTTACACCAAGTGAAGGAATGGAAGAACTTTTTGTTTACCCAAATCCGGTTATTATTAAAAACAACAACAATCAAAATGTTACGATCGAAGGATTGATGAGAAATTCTTCGATAAAAATTCTGTCGATCAGTGGAAAACTAATTAAAGAATTTTCATCACCGGGCGGCAATGTAGCTTTTTGGGATTCAAAAGATGAAGATGGAAATTTTGTCCCCAGTGGTGTCTATTTAATAATCGCCAGCGATGAAGACGGATCAAATGTGGCAAAAGGCAAGGTTGCAATACTCCGAGAATAATTAAGTTATGATAGATCTTATTGATATTTCTGTTCAATTTACCGGTGAGTATTTATTTGAAAAACTAAATCTCAGAATTAATTCCGGCGATAAATTTGCTCTTGTTGGTTCTAATGGAACCGGCAAATCAACACTATTAAAAATTATAAACAAAACAGAACAGCCTGAGTCCGGTTTAATCCAAACACAAAAAGGATTGAAGATCGGTTACTTACCACAAGATTTTCTTCACTTCAAAGGGAGTAAGTTGTTCGATGAAGTTAAGAAGACTTTCCGCAATGCAAACGAACTTGATGATGCAGAAGCAAGGATAAATGCTCAATTAAAATCAATTACAGATGAAATTGAAAAAGAAAATTTAATTCATCAACTTGGAGACATTCATCATCAAAAAGAAGAATCCGGTTATTATGAGATAGATTCTAAGATAGGCAAAGTATTAAGTGGTCTCGGATTTAGCGAAAGGGATTTTTATCGATACACAGATGAATTTTCCGGCGGTTGGCAAATGAGAATTGAACTTGCGAAAATTCTACTCGCAGATAATCATATTCTTTTGCTTGATGAACCGACAAACCATCTAGATATTGATTCACTCCAATGGGTGATTGACTTTCTAAAGAATTTTAAAGGTACTCTAATTTTAATCTCCCATGATCAACATTTTGTAAATAGCGTTACGACAAAAACTATTGAGATATTCAATAAAAAAGTGAACACATTTAACGGCAATTATGAAAAGTATCTAAAATTTAAGAAAGAGCGTGACGAACAATTAGTTAATCAGCTTAAGAATAGGGAAAGAGAAGTTAAGCAGCTTAATAGATTTATTGAAAGATTTAGATATAAAGCCTCAAAAGCTCGCCAGGTTCAAAGTAGAGTAAAAATGCTCGAACGACTTGAAGAAATTGATGCACCCGAATCTGAAAATAAAATTGAAATTCATTTTCCTGAAGCAGAAAGAAGTGGCGCTGTTCCTGTTGATATCAAAAATGTTTCAAAGACATACAATGTTCAACCGGTTTTTGAAAATGTTGATCTGCAAATTCATCGCGGTGATAAAATCGCTTTTGTCGGTCCGAATGGTGCTGGGAAAACTACGTTAGCAAAAATTATATCCGGGAATTTATCTCAAACAAAAGGTGAAGTATTAATTGGTCATAATACTTCTGTCTCTTACTATGCACAAGAAGTTACGGAGCAATTAAATCCCGAGAATGATTTGATAGATACATTAAGTGAAGTTTCGGATGATTTAACTCCCGGAAGAATCAGAACAATTCTCGGTTCATTTCTTTTTTCGGATGATGATGTTTTTAAGAAAGTTAAAGTTCTTTCAGGCGGAGAAAAAAGTCGATTAGCATTGGCAAAAATTTTAATTCAAAAAGCTAACTTAATAATTCTCGATGAGCCGACAAACCATCTTGATTATGAATCTAAGCGAGTTTTACAAAATGCGCTTATAAAATTTAACGGAACTTTGATAATTGTTTCCCACGATGTTGATTTTCTTCGACCGATAGTTAATAAAGTCATCGAGATAAAAAATTCACGAATAAAACATTATCCCGGATCAATTGACTATTATCTTCAGAAGAAAAATGATGAAATTACCCAAAGTGATAATTCATCAAAACAAAAAAACATTAAGAAAGAAGAGAAAAGAAGGATAGCCGAAATTCGCCAGGAGAAGTATAAAGCTACACTTTCACTAAAAAATAAATTGGATACTGTTGAAAAAGAGATTGAAAAGCTGGAAACAGAAAAATTAGAGTTAGAAAACTCCTTAGCCGATCCAACAATTTACAATGAAGCCGAAAAAATAAAGAAGCATAAACAAAGGTACATTGAAGTACAAAAATCTATAGAAGATACTTACAATCAATGGACTGAAATCTCATCCGAGTTAGAATCAATTGAGCGTAAATTCGATTCTCAATTGTCGATAAACTCTTGAGCTAACATTATTCCGCCGTATAAAGGCGCATCGTCACCAAGCTTAGTATAATCTAGCGTAACAATTTTCCCCGGTTCCGCTAAGACAGATTTTTGAAAAGCCTTGCCAATTTTCGGCATCATAAAATCACTCATCGCTTCAATAACACCGCCGCCTAATATTATAGTATCCAAATTCAATAAAGTTGTAATGCTTCCTAGAACATTACCAATCACTTTAGCCGATCTTGTTAAATGTTTGACCACCACTTTATCATCAGATGCAACAGCAGCTTTTATGGATTTGCTCTTAATTCTTTTACCGGATTTAACCAAATCACTAAGTTCGCTCTTCTTACCTTTTTTAATATCCTTCACAATTGAATCAACAACCGCTGTTCTACTAGCAATGTTTTCGAAAGTTGAACCTTTTGTTGTATTTACCTTACCTTTCGAATCAACTTTTATATGACCGATCTCGCCCGCATAAAAAGATGATCCTCGGTATAAACTGCCATCTACAAATAAAGCCGCGCCAATTCCAGTTCCAACAAAAACTACAAGCATGTTTTTAACTTCATCCTTTAACTCAGCAAATTTAATTCCCAACCCGGCAAGGTTAACATCATTTTCAACTAAAATTGGGATGTTGAAATATTTGGATAGCGCTTCTCTTATGTTAAAGTTTGTTATTCCAAGATTGGGTGCATTTCCTATTATCCCGGTTATGGGACTTACCGTACCCGGGACCCCAAGACAAATAGCTTTTATATCTTTCTCTTCAAGTGAATTATTTTTTAATAGATATTTTACCGTGTCTGCAATTCCTTCAATAATCGGATCAATTTCACCTGTAATTTTCGTTGGTTCTTTGTATCTATCAACAATTTCATTTTTACTATTAATTAAAGCAGATAATATTTTTGTGCCCCCAAGATCAACTGTGATCAAATATTTATTCTGCACTTGCTCTCCTAACTTATTTTTGTTTAGTTATTTAATATAAGGCAAATTCACAATTTATTTAACAATTATTATTGAATTTTATGAACGTTACAAAAAGTGATAATCTTTTATATCTTTGTACTTAAGAAATAAGAGGACACAATGTTCATAAATTTTGCCGATTTACCAGCTCATCAAAATTTGTTCTTAGATTATTTATATGAATTTGAAAATGCTGAAAGATTCTACAAAATAAATTTTCGCGATACGGATAAATATGCTCAGATATTCGAAAGCGTGACATCTCATGAGCGCTATCATTTATCGGAATTAAAGAATATTATTAAAGCTCAATATGATGGTAAACAGCTATCAAAGCAAACAGAAATAAACATAAACTCCCTTGATGATGATAAAACCATTGCCATTGTAACCGGTCAGCAGCTCGGCATATTCGGCGGTCCACTTTATACCTTCTATAAAATCATCACAGCAATTAAACTATGTGCTCATCTCAAAGAAGAACATGACCAGTACAAATTTATTCCCGTGTTTTGGCTTGAAGGTGACGATCACGATTTTGATGAAGTAAGAACAACTAAAATAATCGACAATACAAATTTGTTAAAAAGTATAAGTTATGATGATGGATTAGATGAAGAAACTAATCGCGGACCAGTTGCCGAAATAAAATTAGGTAATAATATTTACGATCTTTTTAATGAATTAAGCGAATCACTTCGAGAAACAGATTTCAAAAAGGAAGTTCTTGATTTATTAAAAAATCATTATCAACCAGGAAAAACCTTTCTTGAAGCGTTCTATGATTTACTGTTTGAATTCTTTGATGAATCAGGTTTGATCATATTCAATCCAACCGACCCCAGAGTAAAAAAACTTCTGAAACCAATTTTCAAAAAAGAGATTGAGGATTTTAGAGAACACAGTGAAGATGTTGTTAGAACAAGTGCCGATTTAGAGGAATATTACCACGCACAAATAAAAATAAAACCGATCAACATTTTTCTAAATGAAAATGAAGGAAGATTTTTGCTAGAACCGGTTGATGATGAATTCCGGTTAAAAGGAAAAAGAAAAAAGTTTACCAAAGATGAACTGTTGAATATCTTAAAAGAAGAACCCGCTAGATTCAGTCCAAATGTTTTGCTGCGCCCGATTTGTCAAGACTTCCTCTTCCCTACAGCTATGTACATTGCCGGTCCGGGTGAAGTAAGTTACTTTGCACAAGTAATCCCGATGTATAAAGAGTTTGGATTACAGCAGCCGATCGTTTATCCACGCTCTTCAATCACTATTCTTGAATCTAATCACAAAGATATTATTGAAAAATATAAACTGAAATTTCTCGACTTCTTTAGTGAAGAGGATACACTGAACGAGAAAATTCTAGGTTTACTATCCGATATTAATGTTGATTCAACGTTTGATGATTCCAGAAAATCGATGATGGAATTATTTGAAAAACTTAAGAATGAAATCGAATCGTTAGACCCAACTTTGGCTGATGCTGTTGAGAAAGGACGAGATAGATCATTAAATAATGTTGATCAGTTATTGGGGAAAGCAAAAAAAGCTCGAGAAAGACAACATGAAACAGCTCTTCGGCAAATTGAAAAAGTTCGCACGATTCTTTACCCAAATGGTAATCTACAAGAAAGAGAATTGAGTTTCATATATTTCGCTCATAAATACGGTTTGGATATTGTGAAGTGGATCTTTGATCAAGTGTTAATCAATAAGTTCGAACATCAAGTCATTGAACTCTAGAATTATCCAGCAATATAATTCAACTGCTGTAAAAAATTAGGGTTTGAAATTGAAACACAATCGAAATCTTTTATTTGTGATTCATCAAAAACTAATGATGATAAAACTGCAAACGCCATGGCAATTCTATGATCACCAAAACTTTCGAAAAATGTTGGTTTAGTTTTTATATCACCGTTGATGGAAAAACCATCTTCATATTCGCTAACCTCAAGACCGAGTTTTATAAAATTATCGCACAAGGATTTGATTCTATCGGATTCCTTAAATCTAAGTTCTTCTACTCCCCTAATTTCAAAAATACCTTGAGCAAATATTCCGGCAATTGATAAAATTGGAATCTCATCAATAATATTGGGAATAATTGTGTGATCAATTTTTATATTTTTCAATTGAGATGATTTTACAATTATATCACCTAATTCTTCTCCGGCAACTGTTCTTTGGTTTTCAAGTTTTATTAATCCACCCATCGATTGCAGAACTTCAATAATTCCGGTTCGAGAAGGATTTAATGAAACATCTTTTAACTGAAGTTCACTCGACTCACTCAGCATCGTCAATACAATAAAAAAGGCTGCTGTTGAAATATCGGAAGGAATTACATAATCCCTAGCAACCGGATAATTTTTTTGAGAAACATGTATTAACTTTTTATTTTCAACTTCTTCAATTCTGCAATTCAACATTCTTTCTGTATGATCACGTGTATGATCCTTTTCGATAACCGTGGTTTCATCATCCAAATGTAAACCTGCTAATAAAATTGCGCTTTTAACTTGCGCACTTGCAACTTTCATTTCGTAAACAATGGCATGTAAACTTTTTGATGGTAAATACTTCGCTGGAAGATATTGATCATTACTTAATTCAATAACAGCACCCATTTCTCTTAACGGTTCAACTACCCGTTTCATGGGTCGTTTTGAGAGTGATGAATCCCCTATCAGATTTGATTCAAATTTTTGTGAAGCTAAGATTCCGCTGATTAAACGAGCAGTTGTTCCGGAATTTCCGGCGTCTAAAATTTTATCCGGCTTTGTCAATCCATGTAAACCATTTCCCTCAACAATATATTCTTCGTCTATCTTATGAATTGAGCATCCTAAATTTCTGAAACAATTTATTGTCGATAAACTATCTTCGCTTTCCAACAAGTTAACAATTTTCGATGTACCTTTGGCAAGTGACGAAAAGAATACCGACCGGTGGGAAATTGATTTGTCTCCGGGTAAAGTTAATTCTCCTTTAACTTTGTTTATTTTTTTTATCGTTTGCATCATTTTCGAGACCACTCGTCGAGAAGTTTTTCGAATTCTTGATCACTAATATCCATTCGATCGTACATCCCGCTAACATATCGTTGTCTTTGTGCTTCGTATAAAGTAACAGCAGCTGCTACGGAAACATTCAAACTTTGAACCATACCACGCATCGGGATATAAAAAGTGCTGTCAGCAAATTGTACTGCTTCTTTAGAAACACCTCTGCTTTCATTTCCGAGAACTATGACACTCTTCTTCGTAAAATCTATATCGTACATGTTGATTGATTTTTCATCAAGAAGACTAGTATAAATTTTAAATCCATTTTTCTTATAAGTTTTAAAACATTCCTCAACCGAAGAATACTTTTCCTTTTTGACCCACTTAAATGCAGAAGCTGAAGTCACTTTACTAATCTTAGGATATTTTTCCAAGTTATAGATTAAGGATACTTTATGGATACCGACCGCATCACAAGTTCTGAATATTGCACTTACATTATGAGGGTCGTGAATATTTTCAAGTATAACACCAAGTGAAAATTGACGTTGGTTTAATGCATTTTTTAGTTTACTTAATCTTTTTTCGGTAAGAAACTTGTGCATGCTATTTATCAAACACTAATTTGTAAACAGTTTTTGTTGATGACTTGCGGGCTTTATCAACAACAATTTCATGGTCTTGAGAAAGGTTTAAATAGTAAGAAAGAAGTTCAATAGATTTTGTGATTGCTTCGTCTTCATCGTGCGACCAGCATTCGCAACCTTTTATCGATGGAATTTCAGCGGTATAACCGTCGCCGGAATTATCAATTATTAGATCCAAAACCATTAATAACCACCGCCTTTACCGTCACTTTCACCTTTTACAATTTTAACGCTCGCAGATGCGCCAATTCTATCGGCACCATGAGCAACCATTGCTTCGGCATCTTCTCTTGTTCTAATTCCTCCGGATGCTTTTACACCTATGGTACTTCCTACTACATATTTCATCAATGCGATGTCGCCGACTGTTGCGCCGCCTGTACTAAATCCGGTGGATGTTTTTACAAAATCCGCTTTCGCTTTTTTACTAATTAAACAAGCTTTAATTTTTTCTTCATCGGTTAATAGAGACGTTTCAATAATTACTTTGCAAATTGCATCATATTTTTTAGCAGCTAGTACGACCTGATTAATATCATTGAAAACATAATCATATTCACCTTGTTTTAACATACCAACATTAATAACCATATCAATTTCTTGTGCACCATTTCTCAAAGCTTCCTCTGCTTCTTCTCTTTTTATCTTAGTAGTGTTTGCACCCAATGGGAACCCTATTACGGTACAAACTTTAACCGGAGTTCCTTTCAATTGTTCAGCACATAAACTCACATAGGAAGGATTAATGCAAACCGAGGCAAAAGAGTATTCACGTGCTTCTTTACAGAGCTGAATTATTTCTTTTGGTGTAACATCAGGTTTCAGCATGGTGTGATCGATTTTTCTTGCGATACTAGTATCGTCCAATTCGTTACCAATACCAATACCAGCCGCAATTCTGTCAGCGCCATGATTAATTATATTTTTCACAGCTTCGGGTTGATCAACAACATTTCTCTCCCACCCGGTACATGTATTGCCAATGCAATAAAATTCGTGTAATGCTTTTTCAGTAAAAACTTGTGATACGATTTTGTCAATTGTCTTATTCATTTACTAGTCTCTTATTTTTCACTTTTGAGATAAGCTTTGTATGTATTACTTAATAACATAGCTATAGTCATTGGACCAACCCCACCGGGAACTGGCGTAATATAAGAAGCTTTTTCATTTACTGCATCAAAATCTACATCACCTACAATTTTATAACCTTTTTCTGTTGAATTGTCGTCAACTCTGTTTATTCCAACATCAATTATTACGACGTCCTCTTTAACCATGTCTGCTGTAATAAAATTTGCTTTGCCAATTGCTGCTATTAAAATATCAGCTTGCTTAGTAAAATAGCTTAAATCCATGGCTGCCGAATGGCAGATTGTTACAATTGAATTTGCACCTTCTTTTTTCTGCAGCATTATGTTTGCAATTGGTTTACCGACTATGTTACTTCGTCCGACAACTACAACATGTTTACCTGAAGTCTCTATTCCATATCTTTTCAATAATTCTAAAATACCGTAAGGTGTGCATGGCAGGAATGTATCTTTGCCGATAACCATATTGCCGACACTTACCGGATGAAATCCATCAACATCTTTCGCAGGTGAAATTGCTTCAATTATTTTGTTTTCATCAATATGTTTGGGTAACGGTAGTTGAACTAATATCCCATGGTAATTCGAATCTTCATTATACTTTTTAACTAAATCCAACAATTCATCTTCACTAAGTGATGAATCGTATTGTTCAATTTTCGAATGCATTCCAATCTTAGTACAAGCTTTGTTTTTGGAAGAAACATAAACTTTAGAAGCAGGATCGTCACCAACTAGAATCGTTACAAGTCCGGGAACCATTTTGCTCTTAGCTGCTAGTTCGTCTATCTTAGCTTTTAACTCAGCCTTAATATCATTTGAAACTTTTTTGCCATCGATTAATATCATTGCTTCTCCAAAAGCTTTTAAATCTCATTTTTTGTTCTTTCAAATTCGGGAATTAGAATTCTCTCAATATGCAGAGCTTTTCCTGTATCAGAATCTACTTTTAAGAAGATACCACATAAGTGTCTTTCATTTTCAGCAGTCTGGTATTTCTGCGGTGTGGAATATAAAAATCTGTTCAACGCTGCTTCCTGTTTCATCCCGATGACAGATTCATATGGACCTGTCATACCGCTATCGGTTATATAAGCTGTTCCGTTTGGTAGAATTCTTTCATCAGCAGTTTGGACATGTGTATGGGTTCCAATCAATGCAGAAATTTTACCGTCTAAGAAAAATGCCATCGCTTGTTTTTCTGCTGTTGCTTCCGCATGGAAATCAACTAGAATCACTTTAGTTTCACTGCTAATCTTATTAAGTGCCCACTCCATTCCACGAAAGGGACAATCGATTGAAGCCATAAAAGTTCTGCCTTGTAAATTCGCTACAGCAATCTTGCCTTTCTTAGTTTCGGAAATAATAAATCCATTACCGTATGTACCTCGTGGATAATTTAATGGCCTTAATACTCTAACATCTGATCGAAGGTAATCTTGCGATTGATGTTTATCCCAGGTATGATTTCCACCTGTTATAACATCAACACCAAGATCAAAAAGAACTTTACCTTCTTTTTCTGTACATCCTTTTCCATCTGATGAATTCTCTCCATTTGCTATAATAAAATCTGTGCGGTATTTATTTTTTAATCCGGGAAGCCAAGTCTGCACCATTTCCATTCCGGGTTTGCCAATAATGTCACCGATGAATAGTATATTTATAGTCATAATTCTTTCTTTAGTGAATTGTAAATATAGACAATTTTAGACGATATTTGAAGATGAACAAAACTGTTAATAAACAAGAAGTTCAGATTTCTGAATTAACTATAGAAGAAGCACAATTTGCCGTTTTAGATTTTGAGACCACCGGTACATCTTCAAAATTTGCCCGGGCAATTGAAGTCGGAATTGCGAAAGTTAAAAATGGGAAAGTAATCGATACCTACTCATCATTAATAAATCCTGGTTCGCAAATTCCTTATCAAATAACACTACTAACCGGAATTACCAATGAAGATGTCTTGAATGCTCCTTACTTTGAAGATATTGTTGATGAGATTGAGAATTTCATTGGTGATTCAATATTAGTAGCTCACAACCTACAGTTTGATTTATCATTTTTGCGATCAGAATTTTTAAGAGCCGGGAAAGATGTAAAGGAAATACCAAAAGTTTGCACATTAAAGATAGCTCGTAAACTTTATCCGTCGTTACCAAGTAAATCTTTGGGAAATCTAGTTAAATATCTGCGAGTAAAACACGTTCATGCCCACCGTGCACTTGGTGATGCACTAGCTACCGCAAAAATATTAGATAAGATGATTCGAGTGCTGCAAGATGAGTATCATGTTGAGGAAGTAAGTCATTTAATAAACTTTTCAAACCTACCTCAACAAAAATCTTATAAACTTATTAAGAAAAAATTAAGTGATGATTTTTCGTCGCTTCCGGATACTCCGGGTGTTTATTTCTTCAAAAATGCCAAAGACGAAATCATTTACGTTGGGAAAGCAAAATCTCTTAAAGATAGAGTTCGCAATTATTTTTCATCCACCGCAATTCGAAAAGCTAAAAAAATTGTTAATGGAGCTTCGCGAATTTCGCACCAAAAGACTAATACCGAATTAATGGCATTAATTACCGAATCGGAATTGATAAAAAAATATAATCCCAAACTAAATACTCAACTCAAAAAATATGGACAAAGTTATTTTTTAAAAGTAGATAAAAATAAACCGGCTCCAAAAATTTTATCAACATCGACATTTGATTTTGATGGTAACGATTATTTCGGTCCTTTTTCTTCACGTGATTCTTCAAAAGCAATTATTGAAATTATTGATAAATCATTTATGCTTCGTGAATGCACGGATAAGGAATTCAAAAAAAGTAAAAGATGTTATCTTGCGGATATTGAGAGATGTACAGCTCCATGTGAGAAAAACGGTACTAAGGATCTATACAAAAATGAATTGGAAAAAGTTTATAGTTTTCTCTCCGGCAAAAATGACTCTGCCTTAGAAAGATTAATTATTCGAATGAAAAATTTTTCCGAAAAGGAAAAATTTGAGGAAGCCGCTGAAGTCAGAGACACAATCAATTTACTACTCGCGCAAATTAAAAAAGTGGCAATACTGGCAGAACCGATAAATTCAGCAAAAGTTTTTATTGAAGTTTCTGATAGTGGAGGGAAAGATTATATTCTTTTAGTTGAAGGAAGACTTTATATAAAAGATTACGGATTAGATAATCCATCATTATTTGAAACAGTATTGGATGATTATTTTGACGGAACAATTAATTTAATTTCCAAATCCGAGGAGCGTGATTTAGATAGGATCAAAATACTGTTAAGCTGGATGAGTAATCATATGGAAAATACGCGTGTATTCTATTTAAAGAACTTTAATTCAAAAGAGGAACTGTATATCATATTAAATGGCTAGTCAGCTAGTTACTTAATTATAAATCTTTTTAGAATGAAACTGACTACCATGATTGTAATAGCAAATAAGAAGAAGTAAATGAATAATGATTTAAATGAAGCTGCTTTAATAAGATATCCGGATTTGAATCCTCTCCATCCGCATAATTGACATCTATACATGCTAAATGGTGTTAAAAACTTTACAAATTTTTCATAGAAATTTCTGGAACGAGACTTTTTTAGACCACCTTGTTTTTTGCAATCGGGACAAAAATGAATTCTGGGATCAGTCTTATAAAGAATTTTCAAATTTAACATTGGATACCTATTTTTTTTCTTCCGCTAAAGCAAGTATTTGCTGATACCTCTCGTTAGATTTCAGTAAACTAATCGCTGATTTTAATTGTACATCATATTCTAAAGAGGCACGGATTCTTCCTTCTCTTCCGTCAATTCTTGCCGATATTTCTTTATGAATTTCTTGAAGCACATCATATTTGAAAGTGTCCAGTTCGCTAATTCGTGCATCTTTGATACTCTTTGAGAGTTCGCTTAGTTGTTGAGTAATTTTACCATCTAATTTTTCTTCTTCCAATAATTGCTTAAGCTGCTCAAGTTGATTTTCGATATTATGCGTTATGTTAATATTTTGTGATTGAAAGTAATCCTTAAATGAGAGAAATATTTCTTCCTTATCTAATTCGTTCCAAGAAATTACTTCATTTGTATTAAAATAATTTGTAGCGAATTTGAAAAATAAACCCTGTGCAATTAGTTTTTGAATTAGCTCGGAATCAGAATCATTAGTCACACTGGTATCCGGTTCAATTCCACCACCGGAAAAAACTTTCCTGTTCATATCGGTACGGTATTCTTCAATAATTACAAAAGTCGTATCGGATGCAAGAAGATTTTCTTTTGCATAGCTTAATTTCTGAATTGATCTGCCACTTGGAGTTAAATACTTGCCCGTAGTTATTTTTAATGACGTTTCGGAGGATAAAGGAATTACATTTTGCACTAAACCTTTTCCGAATGAATCAGTTCCAAGAATTACTCCTCTATCATGGTCTTGAATCGCACCAGCAACTATTTCGGATGCAGAAGCCGAACCGCCGTCGATTAATACTATTAAATCAGCTTCTCCGGCTATAGGTTCTTCTACTGCAAAATATTGTTGCATTGCATCGGAGTCGCGTCCAACAACGCTTACTATAAGTTGATTCTTTTTAATAAATTTATCCGCAACGCTTATCGCGGCATCTAGTAAACCGCCTGGATTTCCTCGTAAATCTAAAATTATTGATTTAATTTCTCTTTCATTACGTAATTCCAGGATAGCATTTTTAATTTCTTCTCCAGCCGTTCTTGAAAATCCGCTTAATTTCAAAAAGACAGTATTACTTTCATCTGGTAGAAAACCAAAATAAGTCAAGTTTTTTACTTCAACTTCTTCACGGATTAAATCGAATACAAGCTCACCGAAAATTCCATCACGAAGAACTGTAACAGAGACAGAAGTTCCCGGATTCCCTTTCATATAAAGACTTAATTGATCGTAGTTATTTTTATTAAGTGAGATGGAATCTACTCTAACTATTTCATCACCAATTCTAATACCTTGTCTCTGTGCAGAATATCCTTCAATTAAATCGACAACAATAATTTTATCGTTACGCAAGCCAATTGTTGCCCCAATTCCACCATACTTTCCGGTTGTCATTAAATCAATATCCTTTTGTTCATTAATATCAATAAAATTTGTATAAGGATCGAGCGATTGTAACATCCCTTCTATTCCGGCAAGCACAAATTCTTTAGGATTAATTTCATCTACATAATTTAAAGTTACTTCTCTATAAACTTTGCCAAATAATTCAATACCTTTACTTATTTCAAAATAAATATCATTATCTCTTGTCAGAAAGCCAGAAAAAAGAAAAATCATAAAAAATGAAATAACTAATTTTGATTTGTTTTTTATTGGATTGTAAAAATTCATATAACTTATACTTTCAAATTTATTTTTGACAAAATTTGTTTATGAATTTCTTCAATTGAAAGAAGTCCATTAATATTACAAAACCGTTTTTCTTTTTTAGAAAGATATAAATATCCTTCTCGTACTTTTTCATAGAAGTCAATTGCAGATCTTTCAATTCTATCTAAGTCAATTTTTTTTACATTTGCTTTTCGTTTAATTATTTCATCAATAGGTGTATCTATAAAGAAAGTAATATCAGGTATAGCTTTACCAATAACAAATCTTTGTAATTCTTCAACAAAATTTAATTCTATGCCACGGCCAAAGGCTTGATATGCAATTGATGAATCGTGGAATCTATCTGAAATTACAATTTTGTTTTTTTCAAGAGCGGGAATAATAACTTCACCAACCAATTGCG
>QZJX01000006.1 GCA_003599395.1 Ignavibacteriales bacterium
TAAAAGAACTGCGTGATTCAGATATTCTGAACGAATTAATGTCGGAGTTGGGTAAAGCCATGCCGGTTCTTAAAACAGTTTTAATTGATGAGCGCGATGTTTACTTATCCCAAAAAATTAAAGAATCCAAAGGAAATAAAATTGTTGCTGTAGTCGGTGCAGGTCACCTCAGCGGCATTGTAAAAATGATGGAAAGTGATGTAACTGAAGATTTAGCAAAATATGAAGTTATTCCACCTGTCTCCCCTCTCTGGAAAACTATTGGTTATGCCATCCCGTTGATAATTATCGGAGCTATTGTTTATATCGGAATTTCTCAAGGAAGCCAAGCTGCAAGTGATAACGCAATTTATTGGATATTGGCAAATGGAATCCCTAGTGCTCTTGGTTCAGCAATTGCTTGGGGACATCCATTGACCATTCTTATCTCATTTATAGCTGCACCATTTACCAGCTTAACACCATTAATCGGTGCCGGTTATGTTGCCGCATTCGTGCAATTAATGTTGGTCCCTCCAAAAGTAAAAGAATTTGAAACAGTAAGTGTCGAGGTTCTAAAAGCAAAGAATTGGTGGAAGAATCGATTACTAAGAATCTTATTAGTATTTATTCTTGCGAGTCTTGGAAGCGCATTAGGTACTTATGTTGGAATGTTTGAAATTGTAAAGAATTTATTTTAGAAACTTCTTCTCTATAAAAGATAATTGATTACGAATTGGTTCATTTTCACATTTAAATTTTACTCTATATTCGATAACAGTAATTTTTCTCGTTGAACCGATAAGACTTCTTTTATTGATAAATTTATTTATCTTTAATGTAAACTTCGAAAACAAAACCTAATCTGAAAAATCAATAACGGAGGAAATATGTATACTGCCGAAGATGTATTGAAAGAAAAAGATACTGAAATGATTACAACACCCTCTGATACAAAGATTAAAGATGCAATTAAGAAGATGGTTGATAATAAAATCGGATCTATACTCGTCACCGAGAACAATAAAATAGTTGGTATTTGGACAGAAAGAGATTTTTTAAGAAACTCTTTGCTCGAATCATTCGATATAAATAACGATAACGTCGGAAAATATATGACAAGGAATATAACTTCGGCTCCTTACAACGCATCGTTGTATTCCCTTCTTGACATATTTTTGGGTAAAAGATTTCGGCATCTTCTCATTCAAAAAAAAGACAAATACGTTGGTCTACTTTCTATGGGTGATGTGATCAAAGCGAACTTAAACGAAAAATCAAAAGAACTGAAAGCCCTTAATGCTATAGTCAGTTGGGAATACTACGAAAATTGGAGATTCAAGAAAAAGTAAATATTAATCAGTACTGTCCTTTCTTCTGTATATGATAACACTGATTTAATCTCTGTGCTACTTTGAGTTCTTTGTGGTGAAATGTATTATCAAGTATTACACAAAGAGAATTAAATCATCTCACTCATCAATTCTTTGCGTGGCTGCGGGATTACAACTTTGTTAACGAGCAAACCTTTATCTGCAATAACTTGAGCACCGGCATCAACAGCGCTCCTTACTGCCGCTACTTCGCCTGTCAACGTACAAAATGCTTTTCCGCCGAGTGCCATTGCCAATCTTATTTCAATCAATTGAACACTTGCGGCTTTAACGGCGGCATCGGCTCCTTCAATCAAGGAGGCAACCGAAAATGATTCAATAATTCCTAATGCTTCCAATTCAGTTGCGAGAGTATGACCGGAAAGTGCCGGGAAAACATCCGGATGAACATGAGGAATAACAAAAGTATCAATTACTGCAAAATCAATCTGTGTTGAGGCAGCATCGATCGCTGATTGAACTTCTGCGACTTCACCACCGATTAAAACCATATATTTACCTGAACATATCGTACGTGAAAGAACAAGTTCGACTTGCGATGTTTTTAACATAATATCAGCTGCTTGCATTCCCGCTGCAATACTTGTCATCTCAATCAATCCAAGTGAATTCATTTGCATAATGATACCTTTCTATTTTGAAATTCTTATAAATTCTTCATTAATATGTGATATTTTTCCACTAATCGATGCATGAATGGTTGAACCAAGTTTACCTTCTTCAGGTTTCGCTATTACATCCCCAACATTGACTATATCTCCGATATTAACCAAGGAAATTGCCGGTGCACCAACATGCTGCTTCAACTTTATTTTTACCGAATTGGGTTGCGGTCTATTGTTATTATAAGGTGTGTCTTTTTCATATTCCTCTACATTTAATCTCTTCCGCAACTGCTTCAATGGAACCCGTCTTCCCTCTTTAATAGGATGAACTTTAACAGGTTTTTGTTGTTCATATTTTTCGCTATTCACGCGCATTTCTTCTTTACTCTGCACACATGCTTCACGTGGATATAAATCTTCGGGACAAGCGTATAATGAACAAAGCCCGCAAGCACAACAAAGATCCGCATATTGATTCCATAAATCCTTACCCGATGCTGTGAATTGTAATGACCGCATCACTTTATGAGGTTGAACATCATAGCCGAGTAAATAACGCGGACAGAATTCAGTACAATAACTACATTGATCGCAAGCCGATTTACCTATACGATTCATGTCCTCTTTCGGTCGTTCCATTCTATTAATCATATAATGATTCTTAGGGAGAACGATTATCGCTGCCGTTGTTTTTGTTACAACTTCAGAGAGATCGAACGTTAATGTACCCATCAGTAAGCCACCGATGAATATTCCATAATCATTAACAGTAGCTCCGCCAGCATGTTTAATTAGTTCTTCAAAACTGGTTCCAACCGGAGCAAAAAATGTTGATGGATTTCTTACCGCTCCGGCAACACAAACAAATTTCTCAGTTACGGGTATTCCTTCAGATGCACGACTGACATTATAAAATGTTTCCACATTGTTGACAACACATCCAACATCGAGTGGAATTCCATGAGGCGGAATTAATCTTTTTGTAGCTTCGTAAACTAACTCGTATTCATCACCGGATGGATAAAAGTCACCAAGAATTGTCAAATCAATTTTCCCGTTGGTGAATTCATTTTGAATTTTTTCTATTGCGATAGCATTCTTAGCTTTTATACCGAAATAACCCTTTTTCGCTTTTGTTTGTTTAATCATCAACTCCATTCCATGTACAATTTCCTTTGGAAAATTTCTCATGATCTCAAGATCTTTGTGAATCAATGGTTCACACTCGGCACCATTTGCTAACACAAATTCTACGGTTGATTTTGCTTTAATGTGTGTTGGGAAACCGGCACCGCCCGCACCAACTACTCCGGCTTCAAATATTTTTTGATCTAACGACATTTTATCCCTTTCGCTTAATAACTACTATGGTCTTATCGTCTTGATATTTGCTATCGGTTGTTGAAAATTTTGTTACATCCTCAATAATTGTCATTGCAATTTCTTTTGGTGTTTTTTCAACATTAGCTTTAATAATCTTTTTTAATCTTTCCTCTTCATAAAATTCAAATTTTTGATTTGCGGCTTCTGTTACTCCATCAGAGTAAATAACTAAAATATCACCCTCACTGAAATTAAAACTATCTGTGCTGTAAGTTGAATGTGGAGCCGGACCAATTAATGGCCCAGTGGGATCAAGATAGAAAAGTTCTTTTTTACTTTTATCGAAAAATATTGGCGGGTTATGACCGGCATTCGCATACAAGCATAATCCTTTTTTATCGGTCGAAATCTCGCAATAAAATAGAGAAGAAAATTTATCGTCTTCAAAAATTTTATTCACTAATTCATTCATACGATAAAATAAAGGTGAAATTTTTATTTCAAATGTACAAGCCATTCTCAAAGCACCGGAAATATACATTGCTTCTGCCGCCGCTGCCAAACCTTTAGAAGCAGCATCACCAACAGCTACACCTAGTCTATCACCATGCGGACCGATTTCGAGATAATCGAAAAAATCTCCGCCAACGATATGTGCAGGTATTGTAATGCCAAAAAGATCATAATTATGAAAACTATATTCATGCTCAGGAAGAATACTTTTTTGAAGCTGTTTTGCTCTGTCGATATCTTCAATTAAATCTTTTCTTGAATTCGATAATCGCCATGCATTTAATTTGGATGTAAGTACAGTAGCGACAATGTTCAACGTGTAGCTAAGATCTTCATTTTTTTCTTCACTGTTAACTGCTAGCATGTATTCATAATATCTATCGGCTCCTACCTTTATTTTTATACCAACACCCGATGCAGAATACTTAAAAATTCCTTTGCTTTTTAGAATTTGATTTGTTTCATCAGCTAGAATAGTCCTTTCTTTGGTTATTTCTTTGAAGATGGGATATTCTTCTACAGGTAATAAGAAATCCACAGGAATTTTTTGAACATCACCAGTTTGATAAACCAATGTATAAGCTTTTGCTAATTTATTTAATCTCCAAATTCTTCCGCCGGTCACGTTGATCTGTTCTCTCGCAACAACTTGGTTTAATACTTCGATTAGCATTTCTTCTTCACTTTTAAACCGACGAGATGCAATTGTGTCTAATGTCTTGTATAATTTCCTTTGTTCCATATATCCCTAGATTAGAGTAAGGTGAATGAGTGTTGTAAAATTAATCATTTTACGGTAGTTATAAAATTAAAAAGATTCTCTTGGTCATACTTTTGGTAAACAAGTCTAGAATACTTCACTGTAAAGCGAACTTCCTTGTTCGCTTGGTTTGGGCTTATTCAATTTGAAAAAGTAAGTGACGATGGATCGCCTCTTTACATATCAGTATAAATTCATTTATAAGTTATCAATTTTTTCGGCTAGTGAAATATCTTTATTGGTAATTCCGCCTTGACTATGGGTGGACAAAGTAATTTTCACTTTATTCCATGAGTTAATTAGAATATCCGGATGGTGATCGACTTTTTCAGCTACAATACCTACTTGTGTTACAAATCCAATCGCTGCTGAAAAATCTTTCAATTCATATTCCTTGAAAATGGAATTATTCTCGAGCTTCCATCCATCAAGTTTATTCAATGATTCGTTAATTGCTTTGTTACTGAGTAATGACATAAAATTTTCCTTTCAATTATTTTAAAGAATTATCTATGCGTTTTAATTAATTGTTGATAGGTCCTCTAAATTTGTGAATTCTTGAATAAATTATGTTGTTTCCAGCTTATCATCGAATGACAATAAAAAGAATAACCTAACAAAAACCAAAAAGCCCGGAATAACCGAGCTTTTTTTACTGTTTGCTTCTTAATTCTATATTCTGCTTTTAATCGACTTTCTCTTCTTTTTTATTTCCGCTTGTCTCTTCATTGGACTCTGATTTATCATCATCATTTTTATCCGATAATTTAGGGGAAATGAAATAAAGTTCCTCAGTATTCTTTTTGTGCTCTACAAGTATTTTACTACCTTCTTTAAAATTACCCAAGAGCATTTCTTCAGCGAGTGGATCTTCAATATATTTTTGAATTGCACGTTTTAACGGTCGAGCTCCATACTTTTGATCAAATCCTTTTTCAGCTAAGAAAGCAAGGGCCGACTTATCAAGTTCGATTTCCATTTTGTTATCTTCAACATTCTTAACTAATTCTTTCATCTCGATTTCAATAATTTGTTTGATATCTTCGATTTCAAGATTTCTAAACACAATCGCTTCATCAATTCTATTTAAGAATTCCGGGTTGAAAAGTTTTTTCATCGCATCTTCTACAGTGTTTTTTAACTTTTCATATGCATTCGCTTCAGACTCATCGGCAAAACCAATTCCGCCGGTAGCTTTAATATCTTTTGTTCCGACGTTTGATGTCATTATTATAATTGTGTTTTTGAAATCAACTCTTCGTCCTAAACTATCAGTCAACATACCATCATCAAGGACTTGCAATAAAATGTTGAATACATCCGGATGAGCTTTTTCAATTTCGTCGAACAGAACAACTGAATAAGGTTTACGTCTCACTTTTTCAGTAAGTTGACCACCTTCTTCATAACCGACATATCCGGGAGGGGCACCGACTAACCGGGAAACTGAATACTTCTCCATGTATTCACTCATGTCAATTCTAATTAATGCTTCATCAGAATCAAATAAGTATCTGGCAAGTACCTTAGCTAATTCAGTTTTTCCTACACCGGTTGGACCTAAGAAAATAAAACTTCCTATTGGTCTATGCGGGTTCTTTAGCCCGGCTCTTGTTCTTCTTATTGCTTTAGTTAGTTTAATAACTGCTTCATCTTGACCAACAATTTTTGCCTTGAGAGCATTTTCCATTTTAAGAAGTTTTTCGGATTCAGCTTGAACAACACGAGTTACGGGTATTCCTGTCATCATCGAAACGACTGTAGCAATATCATCTTCCGAAACATCATGGATAATGTCTTTAGTTTTTGCATCCCATTCTCTTTTAGCCACTTCAAGATCAGATTGTAATGTTCTCTCTTTATCACGAAGTCTAGCAGCTTGTTCGTAATCTTGTTCTTTAACAACTTTTATTTTCTCGTGTTTTACTTTTTCTATTTCTTCTTCAAGTTTTAGAATTTCTTCACTCACGGTAAAGTTACCCATGTGAACCCGAGAACCCGCTTCGTCTATAACATCAATAGCTTTATCAGGTAGATGACGATCCGTCATGTAACGCGCACTCATTTTAACTGCGGATGCTAAAGCTTCACTTGAATATTTAACTCTGTGATGCTCCTCGTATTTAACTTTTATGTGCTCAAGAATTTCGATAGTTTCATCAATTGACGGAGGGTCAACCATTACTTTTTGGAACCTTCTATCTAACGCACCATCAGTTTCGATGTATTTTCTATACTCATCCAAAGTTGTTGCACCGATACATTGTATATCACCCCTTGCTAAAGCTGGTTTAAACATATTTGAAGCATCCAACGAACCGGATGCTCCACCGGCTCCAACAATTGTGTGTAATTCATCTATAAATAAAATTACATCGTCCGCTTTTTCTAATTCATTCATTAAAGCTTTCATTCTTTCTTCAAATTGTCCACGATATTTTGTGCCTGCAACTAATCCTGCTAAATCAAGAGTTACAATCCTTTTATCTTGTAAAATTCTCGGCACTTTTCGTTGATGAATTCTTACGGCTAAACCTTCTGCAATCGCAGTTTTTCCTACACCGGGCTCGCCGATGAGAACAGGATTGTTTTTCTTTCTTCTACTTAGAACTTGAGCGACGCGTTCGATTTCCTTTTCTCTCCCTATAACAGGATCGAGTTTATCATCAGCTGCAAATTTGGTTAGATCTCTCCCAAAATTATCTAATACAGGTGTTTTAGTTCTCTCGGCTTTTTGACCACCTTTAGGCGATTGAGGAGCTCCCGGATGTGGAAAACCTTTTGTTGGTTCGTCGGGATCTTTACTGCTTAGAATGCTATTTAGTTCAGCCCGAGCACTATCATAATTAACATTGAATTGATGAAGAATTTGTGTAGCAATGTTATCCTCATCTCTCAATAAAGAAAGCAGTATATGCTCTGTCCCAATTACATCTGATTTATATATTTTTGATTCGATCTGTGTAATCTTCAAAACTTTTTCAGCTTGTTTAGTCAGTGGAATATTTCCAATTGTTAATGTACCACCCGAACTTCTAACTGTATCCTCAATTGCTTTTTTTAATTTTACTAACTCAACATCCAAATTTCTAAGAATTTTAACAGCAACACCGTGTCCTTCTCTAATTATTCCTAGAAGCAAATGTTCAGTACCGATATAATCATGACCTAACCGCAGGGCTTCTTCTCTGCTTAATCTGATGACTTCCTGTACTCTTTCAGAAAAATTACCATCCATAATATTATCCTTTGCATAAATTGAATTAAATCTTTAACAGAATTTCTATTAAAATTGTTTCAAAAATACATATAAAGTATCCTCTATTCAACAATACTAAACAACTTGAATTATAACAAGTATTAAAGATGTTACCTATTTTTGAAACATTGTAATAATTTTTTGTTAATTTTCAATTAATAAGTCAAATTAAGGAGAACAAGAATGGATGCAGTCTCAGGTATTTCAATATTTATTATAATCGGTGCCATATTATTTTTATTCCTCATTTTCTACTTCGTCCCGATAGGGTTATTTATTACAGCCTATTTTTCTGGTGTAAAACTAAAAATCTTTAAAGATTTAGTAGGAATGAGACTTAGAAAAGTTTCGCCAGTTGTAATTGTTAGAAGTATGATATCTGCAACAAAAGCTGGCTTGTATGTTCAAGTTTCGTTACTTGAAGCACATTACCTTGCAGGAGGTAACGTAATTAAAGTTGTTAACGCTTTGATTTCTGCAAATAAGGCAAATCTAGAATTAGATTTTGAAAAAGCCGCAGCTATTGATCTTGCGGGACGTGATGTATTAGAAGCCGTAAAAATGTCCGTGCTTCCGAAAGTTATCGAAACACCATTAGTTGCTGCTGTTGCGAAAGATGGTATTCAATTGAAGGCGATTGCACGTATTACCGTTAGAGCAAATATAGAAAGATTAGTCGGTGGTGCCGGTGAAGCAACAATATTAGCTCGTGTGGGTGAAGGTATTGTATCAACAATTGGTTCAAGCGAAACTCACAAAGCAGTATTAGAAAATCCGGATAGTATTTCTAAGGTTGTTTTAGCAAAAGGATTGGATTCCGGAACAGCATTTGAAATTCTATCAATTGATATCGCGGATGTTGACATAGGTACAAACATCGGTGCTATTTTACAAACAGATCAAGCTGAAGCCGATTTAAAAGTTGCAAGAGCTAAAGCCGAAGAAAGAAGAGCCGCAGCGGTTGCAACTGAGCAAGAAATGAAAGCTAGAGTTGCCGAAATGCGTGCAAAAGTTGTTGAAGCTGAAGCTGAAATACCTAAAGCAATTTCTGAAGCATTCAGATCCGGAAATTTGGGTGTCATGGATTATTATAATCTACGAAACATTCAGTCCGATACTGATATGAGAAACACTATAGCAAAACCTGATGAAAAGCGGGATAAGGACCAAGATGGACAGTAATCTTTTTGAATATCTTATAATAATTTTCTTTATTGTTTCTGCTTTGCAAAGTTTTTTCGGCAAAAAGAAAAAAAAGCAAACCGAGCAACGTAATAGAGATGAAACAGCTAGGACTCAATCGACTCAGTCACAACAAAAAGTTGAGAAGAAAAAGGAAACTACACAAGATATTCTAGAACAATTATTTGGTCTTAAAATTCCGGATCAAACTGGCTCTCAGACAAAATATCCGTCCGATAGAAATACCGAAGTCTTGGATCCAAGTGGATATCATGATACAACATGGAATCCTGAGGAAGAGTTTGAAGACTCAGTTGGAGTCGAGACTGTTCGATATGAGCAAAAAAAAGTAGATCAAGAAAAAGTTGAATCCGAATTCATTGATCCAAATGCTCGGCTAGAGGCTAGAATCAAAAAAGCAAAAGAAAGTTTGAAAAGATTACCGGATAAAATTGAAGTTGAAGATGTCGGTCAATCAATGACGGAAACTGTTGAGTATGTTAAAAACATCAGAAAGAATATCAGTAACCCGGATACAATTAGAGAATATATTTTAGTATCGGAAATATTAAACAAACCCAAAGCTTATCGCAGATAATGGCTAAAAAATATAAGCTTACCAGAGTTAATAAAGCGGGCTTCAATGCAAAAGTTGATGAAGCCCGTTTTACTATAGATTATGACAACGAACTAAACCCCGCTCAACTTGACGCGGTAAAAGCAGTCGAAGGAGCTTATCTTCTTATTGCCGGTGCCGGAACTGGTAAAACCAGAACTCTCGTCTATCGAGTTGCACGTTTAGTTGAAATGGGATATGACCCACAATCGATTTTACTTTTAACATTTACAAGAAAAGCTGCACGTGAAATGATGAATCGAGCTGCAATTCTTCTTGATAACCGATGTTCGAAAATTAATGGCGGAACTTTTCATTCATTCGCAAATCTCACTTTAAGAAAATATGCAAAGGATCTTGGACTTCATTCCGGTTTTACTATTCTCGATCAGGGTGATAGTGAAGATGTAATTAATCTCATCCGTGGTCAGTTAAATTTGCAAGAACTGAAAAAGAGATTTCCAAATAAGCAGACACTAAATAAAGTATTCTCTTTAAGTGTAAATACTAGTAAAACGATACAAGAAATTCTTGAGTTTGATTATCCTCATTTTGCAAAGTATGTTAATCAAATTTTAGAAATAAAGAAAATCTATGAATCTTATAAGAAACAAAATAGTTTATTGGACTACGATGATCTTCTAATTTATTTGAGAAAATTTCTTTTTGATCTTTCGCCCGGTGCTAAGAATCTACTTTCATCAATAAAATTTGTAATGGTTGATGAATATCAAGACACTAATAAACTTCAGGCTGATATCGTAATGGGTTTGGCACAAAATCATAATAATGTTATGGTTGTCGGTGATGATTCGCAATCAATCTATTCATTTCGTGGTGCGAACTTTAAAAATATCATGGACTTCCCTAACCTCTTCAAAAATGTTGAAATCATTAAGCTGGAAGAGAACTATAGAAGTACCCAAGCGATTCTAAATTTGACCAATAACATAATTGATGCAGCTATTGAAAAGTATGAAAAACATTTATTCACACGCAGACCATTTGGTGAATTGCCCGCAATAATTTCTGCAGCAAATGAAAATATGCAATCGAGATTTATTGTCGATAGAATTTTAGAGTTGCGTGAAGAAAACGTTCCTTTGAATGAGATTGCAGTATTATTCCGCAATTCATATTTCTCATTTGATTTAGAAATTGAACTGAACAAAGCCAATATTCCGTTTATAAAATTCGGTGGAATGAAATTTGTCGAAACCGCTCACGTAAAAGACGTTTTAGCATTTTTAAGAATTGCGGCAAACCCGAGAGATTTTGTCAGTTGGTACAGAATTTTATTACTTCATGAAGGTATCGGTCCCAAGAAAGCCCAAATTATTTTGGATGAAATTTCACAGAACAAAATTCATTTCAAATCAAAGCCGGATGCAATTGCCGAGCAGTCTTCGCTTGGCGATAAACTCTATCCGCTCTTCGAAATGTTACATGATCTTCATTCAACCAAACAGACTCCGGCAGAAAAAGCTATACGTGCAATTAATTACTATGATCCCCTTTTTATTAATAAGTATGATGATTTTAACAAACGCAAAAAGGATTTAGAAGTTTTTACAAACATAGCAGAGAATTATCGAAGCTTAGACAGTTTTCTTGCCGATATGGCATTGGAACCACCTCAAGATTCTGTGACCGATGTAATTGAAGAAGATAAAGAAAATGAAAAGTTAATTCTTTCAACTATTCATTCCGCAAAAGGATTGGAATGGCATTCCGTATTTATAATTCACGCACTTGAAGGAATGTTTCCTTCCGGTCAATCTTACGAAAGTATTGAAGCTTTGGAAGAAGAAAGACGATTAATGTATGTTGCATCAACAAGAGCTAAGCAAAATTTATTTGTATCGTATCCGATGAATATTTTTGATCGAATAACCGGGACTACATTATCAAAGCGATCAAGATTTATTGACGGTATCTCAGATGAGTTAGCTGATGAGTATTTGCTGGAAGAAGAGCACTGATTAATCTAACCTATATGCAAAATTTATTGAACCTGAATAAGGTCCTATTCTCCAGTAATATGGACGATCATTCCAGTAACGCATGTACTCAATAGAAACTGAAAACTTAGTAACTTTTGGTGGAAAATGAATTCCAATTCCACCAGTATGAATTATATTGTCTCTGAACGGTGATTTGTAATATCCGTCCCTAATAGAAATTAGCTTGAATAAGGTGAGTTCAAATCCAACCCCCCAATAATCTCTTTCTTTTTTTTCACTTCTATCACTTAAAAAATACTCACTGCTATTTGAAGAAGGATTTAAATAGTTTTTATATTTCATCGAAGCTTCAAATGAGTAGGCAAATAAAGACTTATCTCCGGAGATTAACCTTAATGTTGTACCTATCGATCCATAAATTGGCAGAAAAACATTATCCCATTCTGTTTCAATATCCGGTCCAATATTATTTATCGCAAAACCAAAATATATTTCGTTTTTTAGAATCGAACTGTTGAAGGGATTTTCAATTTTATAAATACTCCCAATATTAATTTTATATGATATGTTATTATTAAGATCAAACATTGTAACGGTTGTTCCGATAGCAAAATCATCCAGAATAAATTTGCTTAAGGATAGTGAATAAAAATTATTCTGATAATCATTTGAGTAATATTGCGAGGTGAAATCAAAACTTGGAGTCAAATACGCATGGTAACTTGCATAGGAATAATCTACTGCAATCCCTAAACCGTTGATACTTACAGAAGATGATAATACATTTTCATCTTCAACCCCACCTCCATATAAATTTATGTCGGAGTCAAAACTTAAATTTGCCGGATTTGATTTATAACTCATTGGAGTAAATGGATTAGATACTGCAGTAAAACCCATTGCTGAACTTTTTGTATCTGCATAATCGCTAAAATGATAAGATGATAATCTATTTTGTTGTGCTTTTGCTGCTGAGGTGAGAAATAATAAAATAATTATTGCGGAATATGATATTTTAGTAATTATATTCACTCTATAAAAATGAATTTTTCACAAAAATTTGTCAATATAGAAATTGATCTCTTAAGATAAAATGTCCAATAACCATCTTTTAAAATTCTCAATAATAATCGCTGCGCACAATGAAGAAAAAACTATGGCTTCCCTTTTTGAGTCATTGAAAAAATTAAATTATCCGAAAGAAAATTATGAGATCATCTTTGTTAACGACCAATCAACCGATAACACAAAAAGTGTAATTGATGAATTTATTCAGACAAATCCCAACGCAAAATTATTTGACTCACTCGGTAAAAAGCATCCAGGGAAAAAAGGTGCTCTTGATATTGGGATTGCTCATGCAAAAAATGATTTCATTTTAATTACGGATGCGGACTGCGAACCGGAGCCAAATTGGTTAATTCGTTATTCCGAAAAGTTTAGCAAAGGTTATGATTTTCTTTTCGGCATTTCACCTTACAAACAAACCGGTAGTTTTGTTAATAAAGTTGCTACATTCGAAAATCTTCGCTCACACATTCTAACGTTCACCGCTGCAAGATTTGGTTTTCCCTATTCGGCTGCTGCAAGAAGTTTCGGATTTCATAAAATCGCTTTTGAAAAATTAGATGGTTACAGCAAAACACTTCAGACACTCTGCGGCGATGACGATTTATTGATTCGTGAAGCTGTAAAAAATAAAATGAAAATCGGAACAGTTGAATATCCGGATGCATTTGTTTATTCAAAAACAAAAGAAAATTGGAATGATTACTTAATTCAAAAAGCACGTCACACATCTACATCAAATTATTATTTATTAAAGCATCAAATCTTTTTGGCAGTTTGGCATTTAATAAATCTCATTTTACTTTTTAGTTTCATAGGCGGTTTCTTTAATCCTACCTTCTTTATACCATTTGCTCTTAAGATGGGCTTTGATGTTTTGCTCATACAAATTTCACAGAGTAAATTTGGTTATCGATTTACAATAATTGAGGCTTTTTATCTACAAATTATTTATGAATTTTTATTAATTGTAAATTATATACGCGGTACTTATGGGGGTACAAAGTGGAAGTGATTTTGTTTGAATTAGCATCAAAATAAATTATTTTAGGAAAGTTTTTAATCAATTTTCATAATTAAGTATACTAAATTTTTTATTTATCAGAGAACTTTATGGATTCATTAGCACTAGGTAAAAAAGCAATCGCAGCTAAATCAAAATCATTAGCTCAATATTCAAATTTTCATGTAGGCGCCGCACTTAAAACAAAAAGTGGAAAAATTTATGAAGGTGCAAATATTGAATCATCTTCATACAGCTTGACGATATGCGCGGAAAGAACAGCTGTTTTTCAAGCTATATTAGAAGGTGAACGAGAATTTGATTCAATCGCAATAGCGAGTGATGCTAAAGAATTTTGTCCACCCTGCGGAGCTTGCCGACAAGTATTATTAGATCTTTGCGGTAAAGATTTGGATATTATTTTAATCAATTCAAAAGAAGAAATTATTAAATATAAAATTACCGAACTTATTCCCCATTCATTCGGGGAAGATTTCTTAAAATAATTATGATGGAATTTCAACCACACGCAACCCCAAAAGAAACCGGCTGGATAGAAGTTGTGGCCGGATGTATGTTCAGCGGTAAAACCGAGGAACTAATTAGAAGATTAAGACGGGCACAAATCGCAAAACTTCGTGTAAAAATTTTTAAACCGAAGATCGATAATCGCTATTCCGAAAATAAAATCGTTTCGCACAGTGAGCAATCATTGCCGTCAGAAGTTGTTTCTTCGGCACAAGAAATTTTAGAACTTTCTTCCGATGCTCAAGTTATCGGAATTGATGAAGCACAATTTTATGAAAGTGATTTAGTTGAAGTATGCAATAGATTAGCCGATAGCGGAAAAAGAGTGATTGTAGCAGGACTCGATCAAGATTATAGAGGAATTCCATTTGAACCGATGCC
>QZJX01000113.1 GCA_003599395.1 Ignavibacteriales bacterium
TAAGAAAAATTCCGATTAAGACAAGTAAGTCATACATCGGTATCGTGTAGTCGAATACTTCAGGTAATAAAAAGGGATACATATGGTCAACTCCTTATAAACTCATTCTATCATAGAATTTAGGCAATAAAAAGACGAAACTTAACACATCGTTTTTTCATCATAAGCCTATTTGTAACGTTTATAGATATCTATGTGTATTGCATTAGGATGATTCTAATTTCTTGATTATGATCAGTTTATGTTTTTTCTTATTGATTGATTCGCTTAATTTTATCAATCTAAATTCTATCATTAATTCCATAATAGTTATTATGAAATTGTGGTTTATACAATACATCGACTCTTTCGCACAAATTATTTATTAATAATGTGATAAGAATTTTGCTCGTACAATCTTTGTCATATTGTGTGATGGATATCAAAATTAGATGAAGATTTCAAATTATCCCTATTACCTCTAGAAGTTTATGAAGTTAACTTTTTGATTAACATAAGAGCCTGATTAATCAAGAAAGCATTAAAACAAAAGACCATTGAACTTCAATAGTTTTTCTCAAAAATTTAAATATTCTACATGGTGCCGAAAAGAGAACCCAAAGTTTATACTTATATTTCTTCGTTTATTTAGCTTAGCAAAGCTACCAAAATCGATCACTACAATCGCCAAAATCGTTAGCATTATAAAATGCTTAATCTTGTGAATCACTAAAATCATACAATTCTAACATGTCTTGTCTATTTATAGGTAGTAAAACCAAATTATTATTTAATATATGGTTAAATGCATGACTAAAAGTGAGAAATTCTCATTGAATGTGTCCTTAATCATGAGATAGAACCTATTATCCTTACTGAAAATATGAGGTCAAAAAGAATATAAATTTAATAAACCCAATTAAGTGAATTAAAACACATTACCTATGAATGTTTTAATTGGCACTATGCATGGTAGAGTGAAAACAGACAAGAACATGTGTATTAACTCATTGAGTCTAAAAAGGAGAATTTAAAATGAAAACATTGAAAATCATGATTATCATACTTTCTGTTGGATTATTATTGACAATCGCAGGCTGTGTGACAAAAGAAGATGAAGTGGTGTCGGTTACAGGTATTACATTACAAGGTTCTGGATCGCTGCCAAGCATTACAACACATGCAGGTACTTTACAGTTATCAGCAACAATCACACCTGCTGATGCAACAGATAAAAGAATCACCTGGTCGGTTATCGATGGAACAGGGTCCGCGATTATCAATCAAAGCGGTTTATTATCTGCAGTTTTAGATGGAACGGTTACGGTTAAGGTGGTATCTCAAAGTGCAAAAGCAATCAGTGCAGAATTAGTAATCACCATAAGCAATCAAGTCACTGATAATACTGCACCACTTGCTGATGAAATTGCTGCTGCAAATCAAAACATGAATGAAACCGCGGTTGGTGTGAGTGCAGATCAATTTGTGCCATCTGTCACATGGGTACTTGTAGCAGATCAGACAACATATCTACAAGCAATTACCTTAGCACAAACGACATTATCTGAAACACCGTTAACAGATGATGAAGTATTAGATGCTGTTAGTGATCTAGTTTCAGCAACGAATGCCTTCAACTTAGCAAAACAAATTGGAACCAAAATTGTCTTAAACATCAATTTAGGAACTGCAGAAGCATTTGTAATCTTATCTAAAACGGGTATTTCAGCAACTGGAGCAACTTCCATTATTGGTGATATCGGTGTAAGTCCTGTATCAGCATCATACATTACAGGTTTTGGGTTAATTATGGATAGTGGAAACACATTTTCAATCTCTTCTCTTGTTACAGGTCATATCTATGCATCTGATTATCAAGTCGGGACACCAGCATTATTAACTTCTGCAATTGCTGATGTATTAACTGCTTATCAAGATGGTGCAGGTAGAACGGCAGATTATACGGAGCTTTATACTGGAGATCTTAGTGGAAAAACATTGACAAGCGGTGTTTATATGTGGAGTAATGATGTCTTAATCAATACAGACTTCACGTTAAATGGTAGTTCAACCGATGTATTTATCTTTCAAATTGCAGGGACTCTTACCATGGCTGCAAATACACAAATTACTTTAACGGGTGGTGTATTACCTGAAAATGTTTATTGGGTTGTTGCAGATACAATCGCCGTTGGTGTTGGTGCTGATTTCCAGGGGATTATTTTATCGATGACGAATGTATCAATGAATACAAGTTCATCGATTACAGGTATGATTTATGCACAGACAAGCGTCTCACTAGATGCTACCGTTGTTACACAACCTTAGGGTTAATGAGGAGGAATAAATAATGTATATTTTATTGTGGTTATTATTTGGTGCACTCGTCGGTTGGCTAGCAAGTATCTTAATGAAGAAGAATCACCGCATGGGGCTTATTGCTAATATTGTCTTTGGTCTTGTCGGTTCAGCACTTGGTATGTGGTTAATGGATATTTTAGGATTTGGCAATGTGAATGCTTTCACTTTTACGGGATTACTCGTTTCTGTTGGAGGAGCTGCACTCTTAATTGCAGTCTTTAATTCATTATCAAGAAGATAATCAATGAGAAAAATTAAAGGATATGATTTAAAGCTCATCAATATTTTTGTTGGTCTTTTAGCATCATTGATGATTGTTCTTACTGTTTTAGTGCTAAAAGATTCTGATACATCATTTACTGGACTTGAAATTGCATTTGGGAATGAATTTGCGAACCTTGGTCAATGGGCTAGTGGTGAGATCGCATTTAATCCTCTCGTTTTATTAGCATTTGTTTTACCACTGATTGGTGGACTTATTCCTTTATATCTAAAAAATGGATATTTGATCTCAACGATTCTATTTGTCGTCTCTACGATTCTCATCTTATTGATTCCAGAGTTTACAACTGTCACCGTCACCATTTTGGGCAATGTGAATGAAATTGATGTTGAATGGTCATATGGTATAGGACTTTTTCTTGCTGTGGGTTTATCAATATTAGGAGTAATGATTGGTTTATTAAAATTGAGTGAGCAACCAAGGATAGCATAAAGATTGACATCTAAATGATTGAAAAACAGAAGGCCATTGAGATTCAATGACCTTTTTTTATAAAACTAAATATTTAATAATTGGTATTAATAAGATAACACGAAGCTATAAATACTTTTGTTTATTTTGCCTTATGGTGTACGTATTGATCAAAAGGTAACCTTTAATCTTTATATACTTCCCCTCTTAACACATGATCTTCACACATCTTTAGTCTTTCTTCAAATGTTAGTCTCATAAAATAAGACTCCATAGTTCATGATCAGGTATCATTATTATACCTTCTCTCCAACTTTTTAAAGTCAGTTCATTAAAAATGGTACCGAAGAGATGACCCGAAATTTATACATATAATCATGTACTTTTATCGCTTTAAAAAGCCATCAAAATCAATTACTTCAATCGCTAAATCGTAAGTATTCTTAAAAGCTTGATCTCGTGTATTACTGAAATCATGTTATTGTAACACGTTTTGATACTTCTAAACAGCATAAACACATTATCAATCATAACTAATGTTAAACATATCAAGTAACCTTTTATATTTGTCTTGTCCAGATAAACAGGTATCCATAAGATATCCCTTTTCATTTTTCCACTCTTTTAAATCTCTATAATAAAAGAGTTTAATACTATCATCAATCGTGAAAGGAACAAATCCGTGACGTAAACACTCTTTAAAAGCGATTAATCTTCCGACTCTACCATTGCCATCTTGAAATGGATGAATACATTCAAATTGATAATGAAATTCTATAATATCGTCAAAAGAATAATCCTTTTTATTCTCATATTTACCGATCAAGGATATTAATTCACTTTGAACATCACTTGGTTTTGTCGTCTCAATGCCACCTACTGTATTTGGTCTAAGTTTATAATCGCCAACTTTAAACCAATCAAGTTTAGCATCACTTGTTCCTGTTTTTAATGTATTATGTAGATCTTTGATTAATGCTTCAGATAATGGCTCTAAAGCAGATTTAATCATGTAATCAATACATCTAAAATGGTTTTGAGTTTCTATAATATCATCAACATTAATTAAATTATCTTTACCCAATCCAATCGTGTTTGTTTCAAAAATGTACCTAGTTTGATCAACTGAAAGCTGGCTACCTTCAATGTGGTTGGAGTTATAAGTTAATAGTATTTGTGTTTCATGGTAAATGCCACCTTTGATTTTATGTGACATTTCTTCGTTTAATCTTTGATATAAGACAGATGGATTTTCTACTGTCATAAAAGATACAATATCATTGATATTAACCGATAAGTATTTACAGATAGATTCCAATGTCTGAAGTGAAACATATTCGCCCTTTTTGAATTTAGCGCGTGTTGCGGATGATATGTTTAAATCTTTTGACATTTCTGATATTGATATGTTCCTGTTACTTAGTACCTTGAACAGTCCTTCATAATTGATTGACATAATAATCCACCTCATGTATATTATACCATAAATATTTAGTTTTATGAATATATTTAGATAAATTATTTACTTATATATACTTATTTTTAAAGATAATCCTGTAAGAATCTATCCCTTCAGGAATTTTGACCTAAAAATACAAAAAGACTCCTTTGTTCAAGATCGGGTATCGTTATTATACCTTCTCTCCAACTTTTTGGAGTCAGTTCATTAAAAAATGGTGCCGAAAAGATGACCCGAAATTTATAAATATACTTTAGGTCTTTGAGAGCTTTGTGAAGCTGTTTTATTTTTTTGGTATCTCCCACATTTTGTCATTCAAGCTGTTTGAAGTTACTGCTTCTGCTTTCCAAATGAAAAGTGTAGATGAAATAAGTCAATGTTTCAAACAACCTATAGGTACAATCTTAATTCCATCTTCCCTAGTGTAGGCGATTTCACCACCAGTGATAATCATCAACAAATCTGGTTCTTTCAATTTGTGAGAACTTCTTGTTTCATTTGCTTTTCGAATAAGATCAACAACTTCAAGAAGATGTTTTGCTGCTTCTTCTATTTGCTTTGTCCCCAACTTAAACTCTATCAATGCGAATCTTCCATCATTTAAACGTAGCACAGCATCAACTTCAAGATTCATTCGATCTCTATAATACGATAAATTCCCTCCAAGAGATGATGCATAAACCTTTAAGTCTCTTATACATAAATTCTCAAACATAAAGCCAAAAGTTTGAAAATCTTGCGACAACATTTGAGGTGAAACACTTAGAGCAGCAGCAGCTATAGATGGGTCAATAAACATCCGTTTATTTGAACTTCTGATGGAAGTTTTTGAGCGAATTGATGGATTCCACGCGGGTATGTCTTCAATCACATAAAGCTTGTTCAGTGCATTAATATATTCATAATATGCAGATTCAGACAAGCTGGTGTTTGAATTAACATCGTCGATGATGGTTTTATTCGATGAGATTGTGCCTATGTTTCTTGCATATGATCTAAGTAAATATTGAACTTTCAATGGTTCCCTTTTCTTACCATCAACTGCTGAAATATCTGTTTGAATAATATTATCTAGATAAGACTTAGCTACAAGTAATTTGGCAGTTTCTGTTTTTTTAGTTAAACTAGAAGGCCAACCACCTCTGCAAGTTGCAAAAATCAAGTTTTCAATGGTTAAATTAGATTTTAATCCATCAATATTGTAATTTTTATCGTTAAATAATTGTTTTAATGATATAGATCCATTTGACTCTTTTGACTCGAATAAGCTCATTGGGTACATCATCAAGCGAGCGATTCTACCTGTTCCTGTATGCATGATTTTCGACTCATCAACAATTGTTGATCCTGTTAAAATGTATAACCCTTCAGTTCTCAAATCATCAACAGATGTTCTAATCGCATCCCATAACACAGGTGCCATCTGCCACTCATCAATTAATCGTGGTTTGTCACCCTCAAGTAACAAGGATGGTTTTGTCTGGGCAGTTAGTAAATAACCCTGGGATTTGTCTGGGTCTTGCAATTTCAAAATACTTTTCGCTTTCATGGAGGCACTTGTTGTTTTACCACACCACTTTGGTCCTGTGATAAGTATGGCACCAAAAGCTTCTAGATAGGACTCAAGTTCACTATCAATATTTCGAGCAAGGTATGTTGTATTCATGATATCACTCACTTTCCTCCTTTATTTTAGCACATGCATTGTAAGTACGCAAGTGTAAATGGAGACTTTTGCACTATTTTAATGGAGTCTTTTGTGATATTTTAACGGAGACTTTTGCATGGATATCTACTGTAGAATGTCTAAACAAGAAATTCACAACAAACTAAATTTAACACTTGGTGGCATTTCACCTTTCTAATATAGATTCTTTTATGTCAATAAAGTTGACACATTGATTGATAATTTCTTATTCTTCGTATTTGATTATCTAGATTAAGATCAAATCATATTACTTCCAAGCTTAATTTACATCACTAATGACGGTGTATTTTAAATGATAGAGATCTTAGAATTCTATGAGTCCGATGAAAAACCAAATCATACTTTTTCACTCTAGAAGTTCATGAATTGCAACTCATACGGTTTTATATCAAACGAGCAAGTTTGTATATTAATAAATACAAAAGGCCATTGAACATCGATAGCCTTTCTTAAAAAATAAATTATTCTATAAATGGTGCCGAAAAGAGAACCCGAAGTTTATACATATATTTAGTTGAATTTTTCGCTTGATCAAGCCATCAATAATTATATTGTATTTCTTGTAGTCAATTATCTTATCTGTGGATAGTTGATGTGCGAAATTTTTATTTTCCTGTCCACTTCATGGATAAAAAAATTAATCTTTCCTAATTATGATAAGATTTATGAATATGATGAATGGTATATTCTGCTTTTAGGCATAATAAAACCGAGGCGAAAACCTCGGTTTATTCGTGATGGATCATTGTTGCAATACATAAGACATTCACCTCACCAAATTCATTGGTAATATGGATGTTTATGGTATAGTCACCCACATCGAGATAAACTTGATGATCCCAATCGTATGTCAGCATGTTTCCGCTTTGATCGTAGAGTGTGGCATCCTGGTATGAGTGCACATAATTTTCATATCGCATAGAAAGCTCATAATATCCTGCTTCGGTAATCGTAAAGTTCACGAGAGTTTCCTGCTTTTCATAAGTCAATAGCATCACGGGTGATGTTTCTAAATCACTCCATGTATAGCTTTCAAAAATCGTTTCTGAAGGGATATCCAAATACGTATACGAAATTCCAAATTCACCGCTATAGTGACCATTCAGTTCCATAACAATATCCACATCTTTGGGAAGATAGAAATAACATGTTTCTTGATCTTCGTTTGTTAAGGAGAACTCACAAAGACCAAAGATATTATAATCTTCAAGATTATATGCGATAAACATGTGGTCAAATTCCGCCTCAACATCTACAAAAAGGGGATCAAGGACAAGAATTCGGTCTTGACTTGCAGATGGGACATGAATGGAATAAAATGTGATACCATCAAGATTTACCGATTCTATGAGAGTACCATCCCCATCACTAAAGTAAAAATCAACAAATTTTGGTGATGGATTTTCTCTAACAAATATATCGGTACTTTGATTGACGGAAGACTTAATTTCAACGATAATGAGGCCTTCACTTGTTACGGTGAATCGACCATCATTGACAAGTTCATTTCCTTGATCATCAAAAATGGTTACTTTAGTATCGAGATAATCTTCATAAACATCAACCGAGTACTCACCAGGAGTTAACCACAAATGAAGGTATTGCGTTCCTTTTTCTAAAATATAGCGATCGCTATGAAGCCCTTTAATGATCAATGCATCCTTGATATCCTTGGGTAAATAGAAATCGTAATACGTTTGATCCAAAGGTGAGATATAGATCAAAGGCTTTTTAATGCTTAGTGAATTCTCAATTTTTGTCTCCATCGTATAGTTTTGACCATCCACAATAACCGAAAGATTGGTGATAGTCATGGTTTGATCATAACTCTTAAAATTCTCAGCAAACTCGATTCTGATCATCAATTCTTGACCTGATAATCCAGAAATGCCCATTTGTTCATATAAGGTGACGAGGCTAATCCCACCTACCTTTAGATGTTCGGCAAAGAGATAAAGTTCAAACGTGGTGTCATTAATTTGCTTAATGCGATTGATGACATTTTTTTCTTCTTCACCAAACACTTCATTATATGCAGCCATAAAGCTTTCTTGGGTCGCTTGATCACTTACGACATGATATTTTATCCCAGGACCTTCAGCTTCAAAAATGACGATTTTGCCTTTTGTACCATCGATATCATAACTGTATTCTTGACCTGAACCGTTTTGGACATAACGGAAATAAAGATCGTTTAAGCTAAAAATACTATATTCAGTGACCGAGGTTGTCGACACGACAAGTCCATCATCATTTTTGAGCTTGAGGGACGTTGATCCATCAGATACATATTCTGGTGCAGCTTCAAAGTGTTGTTGAAATAACGCCATTTTTTCCAAGTAGGGTTCCACATCACCCAGTGGAACTAAGGGGACATCGGGATTATTTTTCCCTTCTAAAGCAAGTCTTATATCTTCGTCAATGTATTGATAGAGTTCTTGATCTAAATCTTCTGCAAACATATTCAAATTTTCGATTTGAAATTCCTCTTTAATCTCATAAAAATGATCCAAATCGACTTGATTGAAAAATTCGAGGTTTGCTTTTGGATGATCGAGATTCATCTGAAATTGATTAAGGGAAAACAGTTCATCCGTGAGTTCTTGTTTGCTGCTTAATTCAATCCAAAGGCCTAAAAAGCCATAGGTAGGTGTGTAAGTGTAGTTAAACCATTCATCATAAATCTTTGTCCCATCATTTAAGAACACACCCGTAGCAGCATCAATTTCTTCATCGCTTGCATCACTGGCAACGACATAGTCCCATCCCGTAGCGGTCACGAAATTGATGTGCAGTCGAATCTTGCCATCATCGATGTCATGATCATCATAGCGATACACACTACCATATTCATCGAAGATATCATACGTTTCTCCAACGATTTCATCGTTAACGATATCTAAATAGGTTTGTGTATTGGTCTGTCGATCAAATCGTGAGATGGTATATCCCTCGGTTTCAGGATCTTCAGATTCAACAATTTCGGATCCCACACTAATCGAAAACTCTTCATCGAGTTCAATGTTGACATAACTCAAATGGGAATTAGACTCATTTTGATTGATATAGACGGCATCTTTGTTTTCTAAGAATTTAAAATAATTAAAATTGAGATGAACATCTGTCCCTATAGATGCTTGATTGATATCATAATAATAGCTGAACTGTTGATAGTCTAAAAGATCATCGCTAAGACTTAATTTTAAATAGGTGTGCTCAGAACCCATAAGCGCATCGATTAAAATGTAACCTTCTGAGGATTTTACAAATTTAAACGTAGCATTAGATAGTGTTTCCGGAATAAAATCATGATTGAGTTCAATACCTTCAGTCCCAGAAATCGCTGCTTTAATGGTTTGGATAAGATCTCTAGTCGTTAAAAGATGTTCATAATAGATATCATGGACTCTATCAAAGGTGCTTGCATAATGAGATGCTAGGATATCTTCACGTTTTATGGTGATCAACCACTCATCAAGTGATGATACATCAGTGGTTTGAGTGTGTGATTCTTCGGTTTCTTCTGGAGATTCTTTTTGAAGGACAATCGCATTGAGATGTTCTTCATACATCAAAAAGTCTTGATAAAAATCTTCAAAACTGTATAGGTTTTGTGGAAGTGATGTATCGTCATTTTTGTCTTTACAACCGAATGCAGAAAAAAGCAAAATGATTGAAAGTGTTATGAATAATCCTTTTTTCATTGAATGAATACCCCCGAGATACGATTAACTTCATTATAACATGTAACTTCTTAAGAGAATTATTAAATTCGGATGTTTTTCTTCTATACTAACGTTTTGTGCTACTATCAAATAAACCAAAAACATCAAAAATAAATGAAAAGGGATGAGTGATGAAGATGTACCCTTGGGTATCTGTCATTAAAGAGGACATGACAAGTTAGATTTTTTTATCACTCTTGATTTATTATATTCATGAGCACATTAGTTACTAAATTATTGAAGATGAAAATCCTAGAAGTTCATAGGTGGGACTGAAATTCAAATTAGTCTCTTTCATCCTAGAAGTTCATGTTTTGCATATCCTATCATTGAAACAGAAAGTAACCATGCTACTCCACCATAAAAACAAAAGGCCATTGAACATCAATAGCCTTTATCAAAAAATTAATTATTCAAAAAATGGTGCCGAAAAGAGGCTCCGAAGTTTATACATATACTTTAGATGATTTAGCTCTCAATAGAGCCATCTTTTCTCTGCATGATTTATGATCTAAGGAGCCAGTATCCCTTAAACTTTGCTCTTTAACGCTATTTAAAATGTTAAATGATTGAAACAATATTCAATGTTTATTTTTATCCATTCTATCGGTTTTAAACCAATTATTATTTTGAGATTATGACCAGTGTATCACATTCATGAACTCCTGAAAAAAATCCAATGATAGAGTCTCTAAATTCTTTTTCTATCGATATGTCGATATCACCTTGTAATAAGAACTTTTTAAATATATCCATTTTATGTGCATCGATGATGTAACCAGAATATGTATCAAATCCTCTAAATTCTTCAAGAAAACCAGCTAATTCTGAATCACTGTTATACATATCAAGGTGGATATCATAATAATAAACTTTGTAAGGTTGTTCCTTTGGCATCCAATTTTCTCTGACTTTTGGATAAGGATATGCCGGAATCGACTCTCCATGAACGTTTTTAATAAACTCAGAATAAGAAGAATCCCCCTCCCATGGAACAGTCCATTCAGTAATCACTACAATATTACCTTTCGCAAACTCTCTTACTATTTTAAAAATGTCTAGCATATTATATTGATAAACATCAAAAAGATTAATCTCATTAAAATAACCTATTAATGATTTATCTGGTTCAACTATATTGTTGATAAAATATTTTAATGAAATGGAGCTCTTAACTCCTGTTTTATTGATTTTTTCCAAATATTTTTCAATCTTATACTCATAATTCTTATTGTTTAAATAATCCATGAGATTCATCGCCGTACCTTATATATAAGTCCAAGAAGACATTGATTGGTTGCTCATATATTCTTTCTTTTTTAGATAGTTGGACATCTGTCAATAAAGTAGACAGTTAGGTAAGATAACAATTTGAGGTGTATATGAGAAAAAGATACGATAAAGAGTTTAAGATAAAAGTGTCACTTTTAATACTCACAAAGGAATTGATACAGAAATTGCATCTAGTCATTAACAAATGATAGTTCTAATATATTTTGTATTTGTTCAAAGTAATCATAGTAGAACTCACTATCATTTCTAAATTGAATTATGTTTGAATCTTCAAGTCTTATCAAGTAATCCGTATTAAAAATCATAAAGTGAAAAAACCTATAGGTCATTTTTTCTGCTGTTGAAAGTTCTCCAAAATTAATGACATTATCATTATCAAAATCTTCTGAGAATATATACGATTGAATTCCTAAGTCTAAATCCAAAATATAATGATACATTCTTTCATCGTATGTTGTAGAGTCATCTTCTGAATTTCCCCAAATTAACCAAGGTAATATATCTACAGAAAAATGCTTAATTGGATATTTATTATAGCAATAGTAATTATAACTGCCTTCGTTGTATGCGTTCGTGACCAGATCCCCATTAACATCATAAACTGCTTCTCTGCAACCTGTTCCTTCATCATCAATACTGATATATACAGTATTTTCAAACTCACCTTTCATTCTGTGAGTGTTAATTTCCGGTGTGTTCAACAAAACATAATAAATGACATTTAGTTCGTAGTTTGATGGTGTATATTCCCTATTAAACTCAATACCATCAATCATTTCATGATTCCATAATAGTTCCTCATCACTACTTTGTGAACATCCCGTCAATAATATAAGTAGCAATAAAATCAGCATTTTTTTCATAATATACTCCATTTTTTGATTTGTATTTAAGTATGAATACAAGAATTTTCAGTCGTTTCATGCAATTTTATTCTTAAATATCTTCTTTGAGATTCCTTCTACAAGTATGTTGAGTAAGAATCTGTTGATTTTTGGACTAAGTGTTTTTAAACAGATGGTTCTAATCGTTAAAAATCATCCAAACCTCTAATATAATCTCTATAAAATCGTACTAGTTACAGTAATTTTATCATATTATATTTCATTGGAGAAGACTTATTAGATTAAAGAACTGTAACTGACACCAGTAACTCCATTTTTTATGAGATGGAGACTCTAGAATTCCATGGGTCCAAACAAAATTCAAATCATCCCTTTTCACCTTAGAAGTTCAAGATTTGCATTTTTTACTGTTGTATCAAAAAATAACCATTCTTATTGACCGTAAAAATAAAAGACCATTGAACATCAATAGTCTTTCTCAAAAAGTAAATTATTCAAAAAATGGTGCCGAAAATAGGACTCGAACCTACGACCTGCTGATTACGAGACAGCTGCTCTACCACCTGAGCTATTTCGGCAAGAAATACTTTTTCTTCACTTTTGGATGTGCATACATCAAAAGTGCTTCTTTGTGTGTCTGAATGACAATACTACCTTTGCAGGCAAATTCACCATCACAATTCCAATCGACATTTGAGCTTGTTTCAATCTCAAAACGATTGCTTGATAAATGATAATCTTCTCTTAATTTCTTCCCTCCTCGTATAAAGGAAGATAAGAGTCTAAAGCGCCAAAATGATTTTACACGTTTAAAAAAACGCAATTCAAAGAGTCCATCATTTAATCTCGAATCCGAGAAATTATGGAGTCTCATCCCTCCAACACGATTTGAACTTAACCCTAAGACCATCGCACATTCCATCGATACATACTGTCCATCATACTTAACTTTAATAGGGTATCGATATTCATTGGTTAAATCTTTCACTGCAGCAATCAGATAAGCAATATATCCATATTTTTTAATATGGCGTCTTGAGACATCATAGCTGACCTTAGTCAAAAGACCAGAGGCTGCTGTATAAAAGAAATATTGACTATTGATCTGATTGACATCCATTAAGACTGGAGTTTCTTCAAAAAAGATCTTAAGAGATCGTTTGATGTTCTTGTTGATCCCTAAAATCGCTGCGGTATCGTTGGCGGTTCCACCAGGTAATAATGCCATTGCAGGCTTAACACTACTGCGTATGACACCATTTAAGACTTCGTTAGCCGTACCATCGCCACCCGCGACTAAATAGACATCAAAGTTCTTCGCTTCATCGTAAGCGATTCGCTCTAAGTCTTTGGCTGCTTTCGATTCATAAATAGAAAGCGTATGATCTGATTTCTCAAATATCTTTTGGATGAGGGGTAGGTTAACTTTGAAGTTAGTTCTTCCGCTCACCGGATTATACATCAATAAAAACTTCATTTTGGTCAACCCCTAAACTATTGTAGCACAATATAATCACAAAAAAAAGAATCATGTTAAAAAGAAAAAGGCACCAAAGTGCCTTTGAATTACTGCCTAAAGAACCATGAAGTTATGTGTAAAGAAATATTCTATGAGAGATTTTCTCGTGACTATTCCAATAAACTTCTCGTTTTGATCGGTAACTGGCACAAAGTTTTCTTGTTTTGCTTTTGAAAGTAATAAAGGCATGGTTGCATTCACACTGATCGGTTCATAATCGCGATGACGTTTGATATCTTTAACCGATATTTTAAGCATCTGATCGCCATCAAAACAGTCTCTATTATGAAGGATGTATTGTAAAATATCCCCTTCGGTGAGTGTTCCTACATAATTATACTCACGATCAATGATAGGAATCGAGGTAAAACGATGTTCTGACATGCGTGCGAGTGCATCTTTTAACGATTCATCACTGAACAATAAAATCACTTCATGGGCAGGCTTAGTAAATGACAAAACATTCATAAAATCACTTCCTATCTTTTTATCTATTTATTATTATACCATATTTCATCTCATTTGCGAGATGCGAAACGATGAATGCTGATCCTTATTTGTTGGCTATAGCTGGTTTGGGTTGAACAGCTTTTTTGTTCTTTGGAATTAACCAAGAAAGTAATCGATAGAAGGTGTATAGAGATGCAAGTACAATATAGAACACCATACGTTCATTATTGATCAAAATAAGGTGAAGGAAGACAAGTCCATAAAAGAGATAGGATAGCTTGTGTAGTTTCTTCCACGTTTTTCCTTTCATCTTCTTTCTGAGCCACATGAAAGAAGTTGCTGTCAAGGGGAGCATAAAAAGTAGTGAAGCGATTCCTATATAGAAGTAAAGAGGTGATCTTAAGAAAAAAGAATAGTCCAAACTAAAAATGAAATATTTCAGTCCATGAGTGATGGCAAACATCGATCCGATAATGGCAAGTTCTGCTCGATTACCCAT
>QZJX01000030.1 GCA_003599395.1 Ignavibacteriales bacterium
TAGCTATGATGAGAAGGAAGGTATTGTAGATATTAGTTTTCAAGGAGCTTGCGCCCATTGTCCAATATCTGATGTTACTCTAAAACATTTAATAGAAGCTGAAATAAGAGCAGAATTTCCTAATATAAAAGAAGTTAGATCTATATGAGTAAAGTTAATGATTTAATGTCAAAAGTTTGGGTATACTCTATTTCCAGAAATATTCAATTTTGGCATGATGAATTATCTATTAAACATAGTTACGAAGGTTGTCGAAGGTTAAAATTACCTTCTTTTCATTATGCTAGGATTAATAATACAGGTCACGGTGATTTTTTTTATTTAAAAAAAGGGAAATATAATAAAAACAAGTTTAACAAAGTATTAGAAGATAATTTTAAGAATAAAAAATATATTGATTTCTTGGAAAATTATTATATCAGTAATGGAGAAAAATTAGTTAAATATTCTAAGAAATTAAAAATAAGTTATAAAGAATTTAAAAATTATTTTAAAGAGTATGGTTTAATGTGTGCTACTTTAGATGGTACTAACACCGGTAGTAAAGTAATTACTGATTATTTGTTAAAAGAATTAGCTGATTATCCAGAGGCCACTGATATTATTTCATATTATTCTCAAATACCTAAAAAGAGTCCTATACAAAAGATGGAAAGTGAATTAGAGAAGGGTATAAATAAAAAAATAGATAAAAAGAAATTAGCTAAAACATTGCACGATAAATATTGTTGGATACCTATTAGTTTTATCGGAGATCCTTGGGAAATAAAATATTTTGAAGATAGAATTAAAAATCATAGTCCTCATAAAGAGCATAAAGTAATTAAGCCAAAAGTTCAAATACCAGATAATTTAATGTACTATTTAAAATTATTAGGTAGAATTGCCTATTTAAATGAGTATAGAAAGTCAGTATTTAGTAGAGCTAATTATTATATCAGACCGTTGTTAGATAATATTGCTAAGCAGTACAATTTAGGCACGTGGAAAGAAATAAATCTTTTAGCTTCTAATGAAATATTAGACTTATTAAAAGGAAAAGATAATTATCAGAAAGATTTAATAAAAGATAGAAGACAAGATTGGTTAATGTATGCGGTAGGAAAAGATGGTATTGCTTATGTAACAGGGGATACGGTTAAAGAGTTTAGAAAAAAGTTTATGCCTGATGCTAGTGGTCTAGATAGTGTTAAAGGAACTATAGCTAACAAAGGTAAAGTTAGAGGAATTGTTAAAATAATACATGAGCCCAAAGATTTTAATAAGTTTAAGGAAGGAGATATTTTAGTAGCTAAGATGACTTCTGTTGATTTTATACCAATTATGAAACATGCAGCAGCTTTTGTAACTAATGAAGGAGGACTGGCATGTCACGCTGCCATTGTTTCTCGTGAAATGAATGTTCCTTGTGTAATAGGAACCAAGGTAGCTACAGAGGTATTTAAAGATGGCGACATGGTAGAAGTAGATGCTGATATGGGGTTAGTGAAAAGAATTTAGTTAAAAGTTTATATAAAAGAAAAAGCGGCAACAGGTTTACACATGTTGCCGCTTTATTGTGAGGCTTGTTAGCCTTTTTTGTTATGGCCGTTGAAGACCAAGTAGCGTTCGGAGAGGACATCTCCATTTTGCTGGATGAGCAGGAGACAGATGTCTCCAGTACTCATGTAGTGCGGATAATGTCCTCGGCCGGTGAGAGCTTCGATGGTCGGTTCCAAAGTGGAACCACCGTGGCTGGTGACGAGCAGAGCTCGGCCAAAGCTCAGGTTGGCCAGAACACAGGCTGCTCCATCGTTGCCGCGCCGCTGGCGCATTTCCAGATATGCTGGATTTTCAAGAAATTCGGCTTCGATTGATTTGTCGGCAGCTTTAGCATCAGCTGTCAACTTGGAGAGCAGTTGAGGATCTTCGCTGGACATGGAGCCAATGGCGTCGAAAGTTCTGATCGGCAGACGTTTTTCGCGTCCTTTCTGAAAAGCGATGGCCGCTTCAATGGCTCTTGGCTCGGGACTGCTGATTACAGCGCCCAGAGTGAAGAGCTTTTCAGTGATGCGGCCTATCTGTCGGCCCATTTCGAGGTATGGCTCGGCAGTGATGTTGTTTTCGTGTGGCCAGTGTCGTTGGAAAACGACCAGGCACTGATCAGGCTCAAGACCTGATTTGAGCAGATAATCCTTGATTTCAGAAAAGTTGTAGATATGGTGGTTGTGCAGAGGAATGATCTTCTTCACTTTGTTGCTCCTTGTTTGGTTTTAGGGTACATCCCTTAACAAAGGGTATTCTTGAGTCATTCAAGAATACATAACTATGTCATATTTTTAATAAAATGTCAATGATAATAAAGGTATTAAAAAATAAAATAAATTTTAATTACAAGAAAACAGCAGTCTGTTAGGCTGCTGTTTTTTGATTAAATCCGTTGATGGGATTTTATCCTACGAGGGCGGCTTCGACCACTCCGGCCGGGTTGATACCGATGGCTTTGATGTTGCCGTCATCATCCTGGATGAAAGTGATGCTTTCCATGGATTTGAGCGAGCGAGCGTTCGGGAGGCCGATGAAGTGGGCGGCCAGAGAAATGGTGGGATCGTGGAACATTCCCACGCCGATTTCGTCGTTTTCCATCAGGTCGAACATTTCGTTGATGGCATCGATACCGCGCTGAGCGAATTCGGAAGCGACAGTGTCGCCGTGACCCTGGAAGACAGCTCCGAGAACGGAATATTTTCCGACCAGATTCCGAACATTGTCCGGGAACATTTCAGAGAAGAGATCATTGTCTCCCAGACCGACGATCGGGTCATGCTGGGTGGCATCGGAGAAGGCGTTGGGGTTACCGGCTACCAGATAGCAGGCGGTTTCAGCGGTACGCGGCAGAGGACCGTGGAAGACGTGACTGATGTTGTCGGTGATGGTAGCACCGGTGGCCATGGCCAGACGAAGTCCGTCTGTGAAAGAAATGTGATTGCCATCCTGGGTTTTTTCGGAGTGACGATACAGGGTTAGCTTTTTCATTACAAGCTCCTTGTGTAAGTTGTGATTGTACACACCCTAAATATAGGGGATTCTTGAGTTATTCAAGAATATATAATTATATCATATTTTTAATAAAATGTCAACATAGGTATATAATAATATATAGTAAAAAATACTATAAACATTGACATTAATACTATACTATGATAAACTGCTAAATTGATAAAAATATATGTTAGAAAAAATTATAAACTCAAAAACTCGTTTAGAAATTTTGTCTCTATTTTTTAGAAATCAAGACAAACATTTTTATCCTGGGGAAATTATAAACTCCACCAAACTAGATGCTGCTAACGTACATAAAGAATTAAAAAACCTTCTAGAAGGTAAGTTTATATTAGAAAAAAAAGATACTAATCGTAAGTATTTTTGTTTGAATAAAGATAATATTTTTTATGATGGTTTAAACAAGGTATTTTCTAAGTATCAACATTCTTTATCAGGAGATGAATGGTTTTCTATGGAATCAGTACCTAACTATTACCCAATGTTGGTAGGTCTACCATGGAATGTTAAGTGGGCTAATGATTTTTTGAAAAGCCGTGGTTTTAAAAATAAATTTTCTAAACTATTAAGCACTTATGATGATAATATCAACGATCTTTTAATTATTAAAAAAGAGTTTGATAATCTTTCACAGGAAGTATTGGATAAAGTCAGACAAGATCCTAATTGGGGTCATAAATACGTTGATGATTTATTCATAGAACAAGAAAAACTAATTAAAGCCACTAATAATTTAGAAAAAGTTAATCTTGGCCAGTTAAATAATAGTGAGTTATATGAAGTGTATGAAAAATATTATGATATTTATAGTCACTTACATATTTTCCATTGGGTTCAAACTTTAGCTGATTTTGGAGACAATATTTTTTCTAAATATTTAATGGGTTATTTAAAAGATAAAATTAAAGATACTAAACATTCTTTAGGAGAAGTATTTTCAGCCTTAACTACTCCAATTGAAGAGAGTGAACCAACCAAAGAGTATAAAAATCTTTTAGAGATTTTAAATATTATAGTATCTGATGATAAATTAAAAAATTATTTTAAGCGTACGGAGGTTAGAATTATTGTCAAAGAATTAGGAAATGTTAACAAAGAGCTCAATGATAAAATTGAAGCGCATACTAAAAAATATGGTTATTTAGGATATGGTACAGTTGGTCCAGGTTGGGGCAAGGATTATTTTGTAGATATACTAGGATCATTAACTAGGCAAAATACCAAACCACAAACACTCTTAGATAATTTAATGAGTGATAAAACTAATATAGAAAATAAACAAAAAGAATTTGTTAAGTTATTTAATATAGATAAAAAACATCAAGAGTTATTTAAATTTGCTAGAGGGCTAGTATTTACTAAAGGATCTCGTAAAGAAGCTATGTTTCATAGTTATTCAGTAATTGAAAATCTATTTAGAGAGATTGGTCGTCGTTATTATTTATCTGTTAATCAAGTTAGATATTTTTATCCACATGAATTTAAAGATTTGTTACTTAATGATAAATTTAGTGCTGCTAAATTAAATGATAGATATAAGTTTAGTATATATTATTCTACAGGAGATTATCATCAGGATACATTTTTAGAAGGGGATGAAGCTAGGGAATTTTTGTCTAAGCAAAACATTATCAGAGAAGAAATAACAGATGTTAGAGTAATGGAGGGAGATTGTGCTTCTCCAGGTAGAGCTAGTGGACATGCTAAAATTATAAATATTCCTCAAGATATGGCTAAAATGGAAGAAGGAGATGTGTTGATATCTGTGGCTACTAATCCAGATTTAGTGCCAGCTATTAAAAAAGCGAGCGCTATTGTAACTGACGTAGGGGGTATTACTTGTCATGCTGCTATTGTTTCTCGTGAATTAGGTATTCCTTGTGTAATTGGAACCAAAATAGCTACCAAAGCCTTAAAGGATGGTGATATAGTAAATGTTGATGCTACTCATGGAAAAGTAAGTATTGTTAGATAGACAAAACTATCATTGGACTTTTTATAACTCTCATATTAAAATTAAGTTAAGTAATTTTAAATAATATGGAATTAGTAAGAGATTTTAAAAAACTTGATAAAAGTAATGTTGACTTGGCTGGAGGCAAAGGGGCTTCTCTAGGAGAAATGACTAAAGCTGGTATTCCTGTGCCACCTGGTTTTGTAGTATTGTCTAATGCTTTTGAAAGATTTTTAGAAGAAACTGATTTAAGAGTAGAGATAGATGCAGTAATTGAGAAGGTAAATCATGAAGATATTAATTCAGTTGAAAAGGCATCTTTAAAAATTAGAGATTTAATTTCTGATGCTAAAATGCCAGAGGATATAGCTCAAAAAATTAAAAAAGAATTTTCTACTTTAAAGGCTAAGTATGTAGCTGTTAGATCTTCTGCTACAGCTGAGGATTCTTCTATTGCTTCTTGGGCAGGAGAGTTAGAATCATATTTAAATACTACAGAGAAGGATTTGTTAGATAAAGTAAAAAAATGTTGGTCTTCACTTTTTACTCCTCGAGCAATATTTTATCGTTTTGAAAAAGGATTACATAAAACAAAAGTATCTGTAGCAGTAGTAGTTCAGAAAATGATTCAATCTGAAGTATCTGGAATTACCTTTACAGTTCATCCAGTTACAGAAGATAAAGATCAGATGGTGATAGAAGCTGGTTGGGGTTTAGGAGAAGCTATTGTCTCAGGTATGGTCACTCCAGATTCTTATGTAATTGATAAAAAGGATTTTTCCCTAATGGATATTAATGTTTCAGATCAAGAAAAGTATATTATAAAAACACCTAAAGGAAATAAGTTTACAGAAGTGGCAGCTAATAAACGCGAAGAACAAAAATTATCTGGTCTTAAGATTATAGAGTTAGCTAAGATATGTGCTAATATTGAAAAGCACTATAAATTTCCTTGTGATATAGAATGGGCTATGGAAAAAGACAAATTCTATATTGTTCAGTCTAGACCTATTACCACATTATAATTTTTGAATAAAAGAAAAAGTCCTACTGATGTAGGACTTTTTTTGTATTCGCTTTGTTGGCGAACTATTTTGTGGGTTCGGTGACACCGAGAGATTCGAGAACTTCGAAAGAGATTTCATGCTCTCCTACAGTGATTAGAACCACCGACCCGCTCTGAGCTTCTTCCCAGCCCAGGGCCTTGAGGAAGGGACGACCGGTGCAGAGGACAGTATTGTCCTCCAGCATCAGAATGAAGGGCATGGCAGCCAGAGAGAGATCAGAGATAGATCTATCCATGCTGAGGGGACAGCGGTATCCGTCGGCAAACACCAACATCTTTTCGCCATTGATGACGTCTAAAGAAGTGGGGTCACCGATGATCGGAGAACTGTGGGTCATCTTCAGTCCCAGGGCTTTACAGACGCCATGATGGCGTCGTCCGGTTCCAACGATAACGTTGGAAGGGTTTTGGGGGAGAAGATGAAGCAGTTCAGCGATTTGGGCCTTGCCTTTAGGCGTCATTTCGGGATCGGGACCGAATTCCTTGTCACCGTGTAATACAGCGTAGATGGTTTTCACTTGTTACCTCTTTCCTAGTCTAAATGTTAAGGGTACTTGATTGTAATATATAATTATATCATATTTTAGTATTTTTGTCAATTATACAGTAGTGATATATATGATTGACTTTTTATACAAAAATTGATGAAATACGCAGGTAGATTTTTACAGTAAAATATGGTAAAATAAAGCTACAATATGTCAATAATTCGCACCAGCAAGGTATTATATAAGGATAAATTAGCTTTTTGGTTAACTAATTTCTCAGTACTGGTAATATTAGCTACTTGGATAGTATTTTTATTTAAAAGAATAAAATATGATCCTTTGGCAGTTTTACATTATAACATCTATGCTGGTATTGATGCTTTGGGTCCTTGGTATTGGCTATTTTTAATTCCAGGCATAGCATTAGTAGTATCTTTGTTAGATTTTTTTCTAGCGGTAATGTTGTGGACCAAAGTTAGAGTAATGAGTTATTTTCTGTTAACAACTATTTTGGTAATTAATATTTTTATTTTTTTATTTATATATAATATTTTAAACTATAATTTATAATGTCATCTTTTGAAATAATTAAAATACTAGTTTTGACTACTATAGCTTTTTCTCTATCTATGTTACTCACTCCATTGTGGACACATTTTTTGTATAAGTATAAGTTGGTTAAAAGTGTTCGTGATGATAGTACTACTCCAGTATTTTCTAATTTACATAAAGAAAAAGCTGGTACACCTACTATGGGAGGAGTTTTAATTTGGTTTACAGTTTTAATATTAGCTATTATATTCTGGTTAATAAATATTATATGGCCACATTCTTCTTTAGCTGGATTTGATTTTTTAACTAGAGAAGAAACTTATTTACCATTAGGAGCATTAGTAGCTTCTGCTCTAGTTGGTTTAGTTGATGATTGGTTTAATATTAATAGACAGGGTGGAGGAAAAGGAGGAGGGCTCACTGTTAAGCATCGTTTATTAATTTATACTTTAATTGCTATAGTTGGTGCCGCTTGGTTTTATTTCAAGCTGGATTGGGATGTTATCAGAGTGCCATTTCTAGGTGTATATGAAATGGGTTGGTGGTTTATTCCTTTCTTTGTCTTTGTGTTAGTTGCTACTGCTTTCTCTGTTAATGAGGCAGATGGTCTAGATGGATTAGCTGGAGGAATTGTTTTGGCTGCTTTTGCTTCTTATGGAACAATTGCTTTTGTTCAAGGTAATTATAATATGGCTGCTTTTTGTGGAGTAATAGCTGGAGCATTACTATCATTCTTGTGGTTTAATATTAATCCAGCTAGATTTTTTATGGGTGATACCGGAGCTATGTCTTTAGGAATAGCTTTGGGAATTGTAGCTATGTTGACAGGCTATCCATTGCTGCTTCCTATTATTGGTTTTTTGTTAATGTTAGAATCTATATCAGTTATTATTCAAATACTCTCTAAGAAAATTAGACATAAAAAAGTATTTTTATCTGCTCCCATTCATCATCATTTTGAAGCTAAGGGTTGGCCGGAGACAAAAATTGTTATGAGATTTTGGGTAATAGCAGGTGTCTTTGCAGTTTTAGGATTAATAATTGCTATTATTGACTTATCTTTATGGTAAGCTTTAAAGGTAAAAAAGTATTAGTAATGGGATTAGGGCTCCATGGGGGAGCTCTAGCAGTAGTTAAATGGCTTTTAAAACACAAAGCCATTATTAGTATTACTGATATTAAAACTACACAACAATTAAAACATAGCTTAGATAAGGTATCTAAGATGCCTAACTCTAAAAAAATTAAATACACTTTGGGTGGTCATAAACTTGAGGATTTTATTAATCAAGATTTAATTATTCAAAATCCAGGAGTGCCAGCTGATAGTAAGTATTTAAGTTATGCTAGAGAAAATAATATCCCTGTTATAAACGAAGCAGTAATGTTTTTTGGTCTTTATCCAGGATCAGCTATTGGGGTGACTGGTACTAGGGGGAAATCAACCACTTCTACTCTTATACACAAAATACTTAAAACAACTATAAAGACTAATGTAGTAGCTGGTAATATTGCTACTTACCCAATGATGGAAGCTTTAACTAAGTTAAAGGTAAATTCTTTACCAGTTTTGGAATTATCTTCTTGGCATTTAGAATTAATGGATACCTACCAAGTATCTCCTCATATTGCTGTAGTAACTAATGTTTTAAATGATCACTTAAATAGATACAAATCTTTTAATCATTACAAGGAGGCTAAAAGAGCTATTTTGAAACATCAAGTTAAGAGTGATAAGGTTGTTTTAAATTATGATAATAGTATTACTAGATCTTTTGCTAAAAAATCCAATGGATCTGTTTATTATTATTCACTAAACAAAAAAGTAAAAGGAGTCTATTTAAAAAATAATAAAATATATTTTAATGATTCTTATGTTATGGATATAGACCATATCAAATTGTTAGGAGATCATAATTTAGCAAATATTTTAGCAGCTATCTGCGTAGCTAAAATTGTTGGTATTAAAAATGATAATATAGCCAAAGCGATTAATAGTTTTAAGGGGATTCCGTATAGACTAGAGTACAAGACCAGTATTGATAATTTAAAAATATATAATGACTCAACTTCTACTACACCAGATGCTAGCTTAGCTGCCATATCATCTTTTGCTGATCAGAAGATAATATTAATTGCTGGTGGAGAAGATAAAAACTTAGATTATAGTAAGCTAGCTAGAAAAATTAAATCCAAAGTAGCTTATACTATTTTATTATCAGGTAGCGGTAGTGATAAATTAGTTAAAGAATTAAACAAGCTTCAATATTCTAAGATATCTAAAAACATTAAAACTTTAAAAGAAGCTTTTAATATGGCTATCAGTAAATCGGAACTAGCAGAGGTTCTATTGTTTTCCCCAGCGGCAGCTAGTTTTAACATGTTTGATAATGAGTTTGACAGAGCTCGTCACTTTGACACCTTAGTCTATGATAAAGAGAAAAAGAAATAATTTTATAGAATGGTTCTTACAACCATTTATAGATAAAAGGGGTTATGGTCATCAACCAGATTTCGTTTTGTTAATTACTATTGGGTTATTACTTTTTTTTGGCTTAATATTTTTATCTTCTGCTTCTTCTGCCTTAGGTTTTTTTAAATACGAAGGCGACACTTATCGTTTCTTAAAACAGCAGATAACTCATGGTCTCTTGCCAGGTTTATTATTTTTTTATATAGCTGTTCGTATTAATTATCAGAGCTATCAGAAATTAGCTGGATTAGGATTAATTGGTTCTTTTATATTATTACTATTAGTTTTTTTTACTAGTTCCAGTGGAGATTTTAGTGCACAATCATGGATTATTTTGGGAGGCATATCTTTTCAACCAGCAGAGTTAGTGAAGCTTTTGTTAATAGTATTTTTAGCTGCTTGGTTTGATAAGAGGGGAACTGATGTAATTGATTTGAAAAAAACTACTATTCCATTTGTGATTATAATAGGATTGATTAGTTTGTTAATTATTAAGCAACCAGACATTGGAACACTGAGTATTATTGGTTTTACCGTATTGTCTATGTATTATGTAGCTGGAGCCAAGTGGAATCACCTTTTAACTATTTTAGCTGTAGCTGGTTTATCTTTTTTGGCTATGATTAAAGCAGCTCCCTATCGTATGAATAGGATTGTTTCCTGGCTTCATCCAGATGTAGATCCACAAGGGATAGGCTGGCAAATTAAACAATCTTTAATAGCAGTGGGATCTGGTGGTTGGTTTGGATTAGGACTGGGGTCTTCTCGTCAGAAATCATATTTACCTCAGCCAGCTAATGATTCAATATTTGCAGTTATTTCTGAAGAGATTGGTTTTGTATTTTCTTTAGCTTTTATAGTTTTGTTTATAATCTTAATCTACCGTGGTTTTCAGATAGTGAGAAAATCAGACGATAATTTTGCTAAATTACTAGCCGTGGGTATTTCTAGTTGGATGGCTGTTCAGGTATTTATAAACATCGGAGGGATGATTAAGTTAATGCCTTTAACTGGAGTACCACTTCCTTTCGTATCTTTGGGGGGCAGTAACTTAGTAGTGACATTGATTGCTATGGGTATATTAATTAATATTTCTAAATTTTGTCATAATAGATGAGTGGTAATAAAAAAATATTATTGGCAGGCGGAGGAACTCTAGGATCAGTTTCGCCTCTTATTGCTATTTCATCTAAATATCAAGCGGATTATCTTTTTGTAGGGACTGAAAATGGTCCAGAAAAAGATTTTGTCATGTCCCATGGCATTGATAATTTCCAAAGTATTAGAAGTGGAAAATTACGTCGCTATTTTGACTGGCAGAATTTTTTGGATATTTTTAATATTATAGTGGCTTTTTTTCAGAGTATAAAAATAATATTAAAGTTTAAACCAGATATAATATTAACAGCTGGTAGTTTTGTAGCTGTGCCAGTGGTTTTTGCTGGATGGTTAATGAGAAAGCCAATTGTTGTTCATCAACAAGATATTTTAGTGGGATTGGCTAATAGATTAATGGCACCCTTAGCTACTAAAATAACAGTTGTATTTAATGATCAGATTAAAGATTTTAATAGCAAAAAAACAGTAGTGACAGGCAATCCAGTTAGAACTACAACTAATGTTTTTGTTAAAGATGACAAGTTGGTGGTAATAACTGGAGGAGGTCTGGGAGCTCGTTCTATGAATAAATTTTTAAGACCTTTTGTGGAAAAGATTATTAAGTCTGGTTTTAAAGTTTATCATGTTCTAGGTTCTAAAAATGCTGATCAAGCTTTAGATATAGAAGGTTATTATAGTGATAAATTTATAAACAAATCAATGCTTGATATTTTATCACAAGCTGATATTATAATCTCTCGAGCTGGCATGTCTTTAATTTCAGAGGCTGCATCTTTGAAAAAAGCTTTGATAATAGTACCTATGCCAGACAGTCATCAAGAGAGGAATGCTTCATTTTTAGCTAAACATAACGCCGCTTTAATGGTTAGACAAGGCAACTATCAAATTATGGATAGGTATTTAGATAAACTATTAGCTAAAGAAGAGTTAAGGCTTGGTTTAGGAGAAAATATTTACAAGCTCTTCCCTAAAAATGCTATAAATGATTATATTATATTAATAGATCAAATATTAAATGACTAAACTAAATCTAGACAAAATTAATAAAGTATATTTGGCTGGCATAGGCGGAATAGGGTTGTCAGCGCTAGCCTATTATTTTAAAAATTTAGGCAAAGAAGTCAGTGGATCTGATTTAATAGAGTCAGAGGTTACCAAAAGGTTAGAAGCTAATGGTATTGATATTAATTTTGATCAGAAAACTAAAAATATAACAGCAGATATTAGTATATTTATATACTCATCTGCCTTAGACTCTGATAATCCAGAATTAGTCAAAGCACAGGAATTAAAAATTACTATTTTAAGCTATTTTCAATTTTTAGGATTATTATCTCAGCAGTATAAAACAATAGCTGTAACTGGTACTAACGGTAAAACTAGTACCACAGCAATATTAGGTTTAATGTTAGAAAAAGCTGGACTAGATCCGACAGTTATTGTTGGTTCCTTGGTGCCTCAGTGGGGATCAAATTTTAGATTAGGTCAGTCAGATATATTAGTTTTAGAAGCTTGTGAATGGCAAGCACACATGTTAGAAATTAATCCGAACATTATCATTTTAACTAATGTAGCTGAAGATCATTTAGATTATTACAAAAATTTAGAGGATATTAAAATTCATTTTCAAAAGTTTGTAAACAAATTGCCAAAAGATGGTTTGCTAGTAAAAAACTTTGATGATGTAAATAGTCAAGAAATTAAATTCAAAAACACTATTACTGTTGGTAAAGATGAAAGGGCAGATTGTCATTTTAAAGATTTAGAGGTAGAGGATAGTAAACAAATATTTTTTACTAACTTATGTTCAGAAGATAACAAGTATTTAGAAATGGAACTAGCAGTACCAGGATTATATAATGTGTATAATGCTATGATGGCGGCCGCAGTTGCTCGTAAATTGGGAGTTAACAAACATCAGATATGGAATGCTTTGTCTGAATTTAAAAATACTTGGCGTAGATTTGAAATAGTTGGACAGATGAAGTCTAATATTGTTATCTCAGATTATGCTCATCATCCTGATTCTATTGTACTACTTTTAAGAGCGGCTAAGGATTTTTATCCTGACAAGAAAATAATAGCAGTATTTCAACCACACCATCATAATCGGACAAAAACCTTACTAGATGAATTTGCCAAAGCATTTTATTTAGCTGATCAAGTTATAGCATCAGAAATATACCATGTTCCTGGTCGTGAAGATAAAAAAGTTGATAAAGTATCTTCTGTTGATTTAGTTGAAAAAATGAATCATAATAAAAAATATTACGCTAATGATTTTAAGAAAGTCAAAGAAATATTAAAGGATATTAGCCCTAGTAATTCCATTATTATTTTTATCGGAGCAGGGGACATTGATAATTTGGCTAGGGAGGTAATTGATTAAATGTATGGGTAAAAAAGTAGAAATTAATATAGTAGATGGAGTAAAATTAGGAGAGGCTATAAAAGGTAAGATAAAAGACGAACAAGGAACAAAAGATAAATTTAAAATTTTTTTTAACCGTGATAGTAAAGACAAAAATATTTTTCCTAAGGGGGTTCAGTATTTTTTAAGAATTTTTAGAGGTAATGATGGTAGAAAATATAAAGATCATAAAATTATAAATAGAGAAACTGGAAAAATTACTCACGAAGAAAAGGGAGAAAGAATATTTAATATGAAGAAAGTAAATATTAAAAATTCAAGAGGTTTAAATTTAGTGGGCGATTTATATACCGTTGATTCTGATAAGTTAGTTGTAATGTCACATGGTTTTAACTACGATAGGCATGAGAAGAATGAAAAATTTTCAAAAATAGCTAAACGTTTAAGTGAAGCTGGGTATAATGCCTTACCTTTTGATTTTTCCGGTAGTGGAGAAAGTGATGATAGTCCATTAACAATTGCTAATTATACCGATGATTTAAAATCAGTAATTAAGTGGGCCAAAGATAAAGGATACAAAGATGTAATCTTATTTGGAGCTTCTTTGGGAGGATTAGTTTCTTTTCTAGCATATGATAAGAATATTAAAGCTATAGTAGGATTAGCACCATCTACAGATAAAGCTGAGTCAGATTGGAGAGATAAGCATTTTTCTCAGGAAGAATTAAAGAAGTTTGAAGAGAAGGGGCAAATAAACTATGCTTCTAAGGGAATAAGAGATTATATAGTAATAGATAAACAATATATTGAAGAGAGAGAAAATTTAAATCAGAAAAAAGTTTTAGAAAATATTAATTGTCCGGTATTATTATTTCATTCAGATGATGATAAGTTTGTTCCAATGTCTGTATCTGAAAACGCTGTAGAGATTATTGGTAATAAAGCGGAACTTTATTTTACCAAATCAGCAGGACATGCATTTTTAAATCATATTGATGAAGTGTGTGATAAAATGATTAAGTGGTTAGAAGAAAAAATATGAATATAGAACAAAATAAAAGCTTAAAAGAATTTACTACTTTTAAAATCGGTGGTCCAGCTGAATATTTTGCTAATGTAAAAAACGTAGAAGATTTACAAGAAGCTTTAAAGTGGGCTAAAGATAATAAACAATCTTTTAGGATACTGGGTGGTGGTTCTAATATGTTAGTTTCTGATCAAGGATTGAAAGGGTTAGTAATAAAATTAAATTTTAATAAGCTAGAATTTAATGACAACAAAGTTATAGTAGAGCCGGGCGTTATGTTGTCCTACCTATTAAATAAATCTTTAGAGAATGGCTTGACTGGTATGGAGTTTGCAGCTGGTGTACCTGGTACAGTTGGCGGAGCTATCAGAGGCAACGCTGGAACATATGGCTTAGCCATGGATTCTGTGGTTAAAAAGATAAAATA
>QZJX01000057.1 GCA_003599395.1 Ignavibacteriales bacterium
GATATGCTGCCACTTTGTGCAGTAAAACCAATATTAGAAGTCGAAATTATCTCAGGTGTTGTTGTTATGCCTGTTACTTCAACAGATTGCCAGCTTAAAATTGGATACCCATTATTAAATCCGGAGTTCATTTCCCAATAATCATTAGTACCGTTTGTTGCTTCACCCACGAAATCCCAACCTGCATTTGTAAATGTAGATTGTGTTTTCATTTCGGCTGTGGTCATAGGCCACCCACCATAGCCGCCGTTTTGTCCGGTTGTCTCTTGATCCCAGTAATTATTGCTAGTTGTTCCAAGTAATTTATACGCAATTAACCCTCCAGAGTAATTAGATTCCCCACTTACAGGACCTGTCGCAAAAGTATTGGTTATCGAACCACTGTTCATCTGACCCACTAACCCCCCTACGTATCTATATCCGTCAACAGATCCCGTGGAATAACAGTTGTTGATCGAACCAGATCCGCTATTGAAGCCCACCAATCCGCCAATTTGGATACTACTGCTTCCAATCCCGTCTACAGATCCTATTGAAAAACTACGATTGATAGCACCATCATAATTCTCCCCAACAAGACCGCCAATCATGTCGCTATCTATAATGGTACCACTCACTGAGCCTGTTGCAAAGCAATTGCTGATAGTGCCACTCCAATTATAACCAACAAGCCCACCGATTCGACCTTTACCAGTAACAGAAGCAGTCGAATAGCAATTACTTATTGTAACAGAATTATAGCACCATCCAATTATTCCTCCGGCATACCTGTTAGTACTACTGACAATCCCGGTCGAATAGCAATCGCTGATTTTTGAAGAATTTCTTGGGTGACCAACTATTCCTCCAGTATAATTATAGCCAGTCATATTAATATTTATTACACCTAAGTTTTTTATTTCTGCCGAAGCGCCGTTAATAAAACCAAACAGACCGATACATTCTGTTGAACCTCTTGAAATAAAAAGACCATCTATTAAATAGCCGTTGCCATTATAGATACCGGTAAAGTTTCTTGTAATGTTACCAATTGGTGTCCATCCATTTCCTCCATCCCATCCGGAGGATTCTGAAGCATCAATATCAGCAGTTTGTATGTAATTTCTGGACCAGTAAAAATCGGTTCCATCGCTATTATCTTGCTGCTGAGAAAGCCAATACAGATTTTCAAGTGTTGCAATTTGATAAGGATTTCCGCTTGAACCATCACCTAAGGATGGAGCGGTTGCGGTTTGGCTAAATGAAATGCTCGTTAAAAATAAAACTACGACTAAAGAGCATTTATTAAACAACTTTGTAAGCCAATTTGCTTTATGGCTTAAACGGTTGGTAAAGATGTATGTCATATTAGTTCCCTCTAAGTTGATGTGATAAAACTTTCACATGAATAAATAGTAGCAGTGAAATAACGATAAAATTATAACCGAGGGAATACCAAGTTTAGGGTATTTTTAAAGAGTGAGAGGAAGGTAATTGTATTAGGTCATGAGACTATAAAAATACCCAGTTTTAGGTATTCATAAAGAAGACGGGATATTATATCTATACTTTAGTTAAATTAACCAATAGAGTTTTACTTATACTAAATATACGCCGAAGGCAACAATGACAGAAATAGTAATAATCGAAGACAATGTTTCTTATTCAAAAATTATCCGAAGCGCAATAAATCAAAGTGACTGGTGCAAATGTGAATATGAATTCACTAACGTGGCAGATGCATTAAATTTCCTTTCAAAAGGAGATCACCCCGATATTATTTTAACTGATATCAATCTGCCCGGGATGAGCGGCATTGAGGGTATCAGGGAAATAAAAAAAATAATCAATGAAGTAGAAATTATTGTGCTTACTGTTTTTGACGACAATGAAAAAATATTCGATGCGATATGTAACGGTGCCAACGGTTATCTATTGAAAAACTCATCTCCGGAAGAAATACTTGACGCAATTAAAATAGTTGTTGACGGCGGCTCCTCAATTAATGCGGAACTTGCCCGCAAAGTTTTCGGTATGTTTACCGCTTTAAAGAAATCAGATAATTCTTACGGACTTACAAAAAGAGAAAATGAAATTCTTACTTTTCTTGTTGACGGCAAGACCGCAAATGAAATTGGAAAGATTACCTTTACTAGTCCGCAAACTGTTCAAACACATATTAAAAACATCTATCATAAATTGCATGTCAATACAAGAAGCGGACTTGTTTCGAAGGCATTAAAAGAAGGGCTTGTAAACAAAAAGAGTTTTGCGATAAAATAAATTAAACAGTTAGCGGAACTTTTAGAGTTATTTTTGTTCCGTTCCCTTCCTTACTTTCAATCAAAATTTGAGCATCTATTTGTATCGCCCTGTTTCTGAGATTTCTTAATCCTTCACCATGAGTGATTTGTTCTTCATTAAAACCTTTCCCGTCATCTTGAATTATCATAAGAAAATTTTTTTCTTCATCACTAAGTGATATTGTTACTTCATCTGCATTAGAATGTTTCACAATATTATTCAGCGCTTCTTTGAATATTAAATAGACGTGTCTTCTTTTATTCAGATTAGGCAGACGCTTAAATATATGTTCATTATCTTCGTTTGCAGAAAAAGTATAATTTTGATTTATTAACATCTTGGAGGCAAGTTCTTTCATTCTTAGGAAAAGATCTTCGGAGTTATCGTGAAAAGGATTTATAAACCAAACTATATCACGTATAGTATCGGTGGTCATTCCTGCAATATCGGAAATATTTTGCAACTGTTCTTTTGAATTGCCGTCAAGTCTACTTTCTCTCATCATTAAACGGCTTTGTAATGCAATTGTACTTAGATTACTCCCGACTTCATCATGAAGATCTGCGGCAATCTGGTTTCTCATAAGCGCTTTTTCTTTTTCTTTCTCGGCTCTTAAATAACTAAATCTGTAACCGACTGTAGCTGCTAAAATCAACGCTTCCCACAAAATTCCAAGGCTTAGTATATTTTGTGTTAAAAAATTCCACGGCAGCGGCAGAAAATTATTCCGCGCCGAAATAGATATAAGGATGCTTATAGTTATACCGGATAATGCAAGAAGATAATACCTGGCTAAGTAAATTCCTTTTCTCAGAGCCATAATTGTGATGACAGCTCCAATGAGATAAAATCCCAAAAAGGTAAGTGACAGTAATGCAGCAAGCCAGGCAATTTTAAAAACAATAGAAATTAAACAAATAATGGGGGCTATTGGAATTAGAAAAGTTAATAATCTATAAGCACCGGGTAGAAATAATTTTGTCGATAAAAATTCTCTTGTAAGTAAAAGCCAGAATGTTGCAGTAATAGTTACAGTAATTAACGTCAGTATAAAATAATCGTGTTCAAAAATTCGACCGATAACCTCAAAAAAATATCCTTGCAGGAAAAAAATAAAAAGAGCAAAACTGGCAATGTAGAGAACATAATAGAGATACACTTTATTCTTAATTGAGAAATAAAGAATAGAGTTATAGGCAATTAACAACATAAAAATCCCGAATAATACCCCGTGAAACATATTTCGTTGTGAACTGCGGATAACATACTCGCCGTTGGTTAGCATATTGAAAGAAAGGATGAATTGCGAAGCCGATTTAACTCTTAAATAAATTGTATCAGGTATATCTTTATGGATTGGGAAAGCTGCAATGAAATCATTTGCTTTTATTGCTTTGTTTCCGGTGGGAATAATACTTCCGGCTTTTTTTTCAACAAATGGATTTCCGGTCTTTCCGAAATTTTTATAGTAAACGCGGATGTCTTCTAAAATTGGATCGTTTTTAATGAGTAACCAGATTCGGTTATTCCCTGATGTTAACATACCGGAGGCAGGAGCAGATAAAGTATCTACAATTACAAACCTGCACCAGTATGCCGATGAAGTAAATCTAAAATTTAGAGTTTCTTTATTGTAATAAACATATTGGTCTTTCAGCGAATCCGATGATGCGCTTTCTATACTTAATTTTCCTTCTTTATCTTCAAGTATAGATAAGTAGCGACCCAATGCGTAATTCTCTTTACCTTTTTCAATGAATAAAGATTGCTGAGCAATAACGTTGCCGGTAAAAACCGCAGTAATGGCAAAAATAAATGCGACAATTCTATTAATCTGAATCAAACGCACCCTCTGAGGAAAGAATTGACAAAGATAATAAGTTTTTGATACTAAAAAAGTTAAAGAGAATTCATGTTTAAGATATTATTTATAGTTAGTGTCAAGGAGTGATCCTCAACATCAGGTAAATTTAAGAGTCGAGCATCGTAAAGTGAAATTCCGACTAAAAGATTACCGGAATGACATGTGGTTGCGTTGAGGAGTAGAACTCAACAGCCTATTAAATACTATTGACTTCTATCCAATCTCTTATCTCAAATTTGACTATTTTTTATCTTTCCAAATGAGCAGCAATATGATAAATCCTTCAGACATACTTAAAAAATATTTCGGTTACTCTGCATTTAAGAGTGAGCAGGAAAATATAATTAATAGACTACTTTTAGATAATGGTCACGCACTTGTTTTAATGCCGACCGGTGGAGGTAAATCTCTTTGCTACCAAGTACCCGCATTAATATTTGAAGGAGGGACAATTGTTATTAGTCCTTTGATTGCTCTTATGCAGGATCAAGTTGACGCTTTAAAGAAGAAAAACATTCCGGCTGAATTTATAAACTCCACGGTTAAACCGACGCAAAGAAAAGAGAGATTGCAAAAATTTGTCGATGGAAAAGTTAAACTCCTTTACGTAACTCCCGAACGATTTAGAAAAACAGAATTTGTAGAAGAGATAAAAAAAACAAAAATTTCTCTGCTTGCTGTTGATGAAGCACATTGCATTTCGGAATGGGGACATGATTTTCGTCCCGACTACTCACGCATAGCTGAATTCCGGGAGTTGATGGGAAATCCTTTAACAATTGCGTTGACAGCAACCGCAACCCGTGCAGTGCAGAAAGACATAGTTAATAAACTTGGATTGAGTAAAGATGAGATTAAATTGTTTCATCAGGGAATTCAGCGCCCCAACCTAAGACTTGATACAGCAGATATCTTTGATGAAAAAGATTCATTCGATGAAATTTATAAAGTGCTCGATAAATATAAAGGTCCCGGTATAATTTATTTTTCTCTTATCAAAACACTTGAGTATTTCTCAGAGAAGATTGGCGACAAAGGTTACAAACATGGAATATATCACGGTAAGTTGGAGGCAAAGAAAAGAAAACAAACCCAGCGAGATTTTTTAGCAGGTAAGGAAAATTTGATTTTGGCTACAAATGCTTTTGGAATGGGAATAGACAAACCCGATATTCGATTTGTGCTGCATGCCGAAGTCCCCGGTTCAATTGAATCTTATTACCAAGAAATCGGTAGAGCGGGAAGGGATGGGAAAGACTCTCTATGTAAACTTCTTTACAATCAGCAGGATCTTTACACTCAAATGCAATTTATAAAATGGTCTAATCCAAATGCCGAATACTATTCACGTGTTTATGATATTTTGAAAAGCGATTTGAATACCGTCAACTCCATGGGAGTTGATTATCTGCGTGAACAGATGAGTTTTAGAGACAGAAATGATTTTAGGATTGAAACTGTTCTATCAATGTTGGACCGTTACGGGGTGATTGAGGGAAGTCCGGAGAATAAAGATTTAATTGTTGTCGACGATCTTCCTGATGAACTTCAAGATGATGCACGATTGGAAGAAAAACTTTTGAACGATAATAAGAAGCTGCTAGCAGTTGTAAATTATTTCAAATCGACTACATGCCGGCGGATATTTATTTCAGACTATTTCGGATTCCCCGGTGAGAAACCTTGTGGGAATTGTGATGTGTGTGGTTGACAGACTTTTCTGTTGTTTGAGTTTTTAAACTATGTAACCACAATATTCGAGTATCCGCTTGTTACTGGGGGTTGGGAACTTTACACACTCTGTCCTCAGAATCTGAATTAATTCTGAAGACGGGTTGCTTGGGTTTGGAGACATTCTATCGATAAGAGTTTGAGTTTTATATACAAAAGTATATATTTATATATAAAAGTATATAAAGGTGAGTCGTGATAATAAACAGAGTATTTGACGAAGTTTTTAGAACGTGGTCCAATGTAGCGGTACTCCGCGCATTGATGGACACAAACACCGGGTTTTCGGGGAACGAGGTTGCACGAACAGCCGGTATGAATCCGAGATCAGCGTTTAGAGCATTAACCTTGTTGGAAGAACTCGGTATAGTAAATCGTCAAATAGGTGGACGAGATCATATCTTCACTTTGAACAGAGAGCACTATGTTGTTAATGAAGTCCTTAATCAACTTTTTCAAAAGGAAATGGAATTCCGTAATGAGATTATAAAATATTTAAAATCTATTTTGAAAAAGAGAGTTTACAGCGCCGTGATATTCGGAAGTGTGGCGAGAAAAGAAGAAAAGGCTTTATCCGATCTGGATATTTGTTGCGTAGTCAACTCGCAGATGGATGTTTTGTTTGTTCAAGAAACACTGGAGAAAAAATCACGCGAACTGTATAAAAAGTTCGGAGTAAAATTAGCGCCGGTATATTTTATTAAGGCGCATTTCATGAAAAAAAAGAAAACAAAGTTGATAAATGATATTGTTGAAGAAGGAATACTAATTGCTGGAAAACACCCAAAGGGATTAATTAATGGCTAAACGGAGCGGAAGAAAAACTGTTTCGCGTCACCGCTATAATGATTACCAAAAAGTAGCAGAACATTTTTATCAGGCTGCAGCAGATTAAATAGAACTAGAGTATTGGACTGCAGCGGGAGTGTTGATAGTCCATTCTGCAATAGCATTTTCCGATGCATTATGTGTAAAACTTGGCGGTGTTAAAAGTATAGCAGATAATCACGAAGATGTAATTACTCTTTTGGAAAGTATTGTCGCGCAGAGTATTGATAAGACTAAAGCAATTAATCATTTCAAGAGAATTATCGAAGAAAAAACCAAAGTATCTTATCTCGGTGAGTTATACACGGGTAAACAAACAAATGATATGTGGAAGCGGCTTAATAGATTTCGGAAGTGGGCAGTGGAGATTTTGGAGAGATGAAGCTGCTGCTTGCTGTAGCTATCTAAAAAACATAGACTAGTAAACTGAATCTGAAAAAGGAAACCATTAAATTCTAATTAGTATGACCGAAGAATAAGGTGAGAAAATGATAGATTCCCAATAATAGGAAATGTCATTGAAGCAACTAATATTTTTCGAAAGAAGCAAATCGAATGCAATATAAATGGTATCCTAATGAGAAATTGAAGAACAGATATATGAAAGTGCATGTGGGTAGCCTGGCGGACACTTACGAAAATCGCTATATTCACGTGGATTAATAAGTTTTGATTTAGTCGTAATGTGTATATAAATTTTATTCAAAAATAGGAGAATCAACCGCATCCATATGTATGAAATAATCATAATATTTCTCCTGTTAGTGCTAAATGGCTTTTTGGCAATGAGCGAAATAGCATTTGTTTCAGCAAAGCGGTTTAAGTTACAAGAAAAAGCAGAAAAAGGAAGTGAATCCGCTAAAAAGGCATTATACCTGCTCAGTGAACCTGAAAAATTTCTTTCGGCTGTTCAAATAGGTATTACATTGGTGGGAATACTTGCCGGTGCGTTTGGTGGATATGCAATGGCTGAAGACTTAGTGCCATACATTAATCAAATAGAATATTTAAAACCCTATTCTACGGAAATTTCCTTTGCAATAATAGTCACAGCAATCACTTATTTTTCTTTAGTTATAGGTGAACTTGTTCCGAAAAGCATAGCACTTAACAATCCGGAAAGAATTACTTTATTAATGGCAGCGTTTATGTTTTTTCTTTCAAAGGCATTTGCTCCGTTTGTTTGGTTGCTAAGTGTATCGACAAGATTTATAATTTTCCTTTTTCGCATAAAAAAGAGTGAAGAACCCCCTGTTTCGGAAGAAGAGTTAAAATCTTTACTAGAATTCGGAAAATTGTACGGTACCTTTGAAAAAGAAGAAACAGATATGATAAAAAAGATCTTTAGTTTCAATGATAAACGAGTAACAGAAATAATGGTTCCAAGAACTGAAATAGAATGGATAGATATATCAATGACAAATCAAGAAATTCTAAACTTTATTTCTTCTCATCACTATTCAAGATATGTAGTTTGTGAAAATAATATTGACCACACTCTTGGTATTTTGGAGGCAAAAGAGTTTTTACTTAAGTATCATTTAAATCACGTCTTTGATGTACGAACAATCCTAAATGAAATTTTATTTGTACCCGAATCTATTTACTCAATTGATTTATTTGAAAAATTCCGTATAAATAAAACACATACAGCACTTGCAGTTGATGAATATGGTGGAACAATAGGGCTCATTACTTTGCACGATTTAATTGAGAATATTGTCGGCGATATGCCGGAAAAATTTGAAAATCATGAGCCTGAAATTTTTGAAAGGAAGGATAAATCATATTTAGTTGATGGTTCAATTGAAATAAAAAAGTTATCTGAACGGCTACATGTTGAGTTTTCAGCACAATATTACACAACACTTGGCGGATTTTTAATGAAGCGACTTGGGAAAATTCCGGCGGTAGGTGATATAATATTTTATAATTCATATAAATTTGAGGTTGTAGATATGGATGGAAAAAGAGTAGATAAAGTTATTATAGAAAAATTAGATAGTGTAAAATCATCAACCTATCCTCTTTAATAAGTAAAATTTATCTTCTCCTAAAAAACATTTTTTCTATATCCATCTTTGAAGATATTCTTTAGCGTAAAGAGAATAATTTAATAATTTATTATCCGTTTTATTATCACAAGGAATAATCCAAAATGACAAAACACAGAATATATACAACGAGCTTTGCAAGTGTTTACCCTCATTATGTTACTAAGGCAGAGAAAAAAGGACGTACCAAAGAGGAAGTTGATGAAATAATTCGCTGGCTGACGGGCTATACTCAAAAAAGGTTTGAAGCCCAGCTGAAAAAACAAACTGACTTTGAAACTTTCTTTGCTGAAGCTCCCAAGCTGAACCCTTCGCGAAATTTAATTAAAGGTGTGGTCTGCGGTATCCGTGTTGAAGATATTGAAGAACCTTTGATGCGTGAAATCCGCTATCTAGACAAACTGATCGACGAATTAGCAAAGGGAAAAACGATGGAAAAGATACTGAGGAAAGTATAATACGTCATGTGTAAAGTTAGGTTAAAGTTATCATGAAAAATTATTTTAATAAAATGAGGGACCGAAGTCCCTCTAAATTAATTGCTGTTTAATTACTATACTATTTCATCAATATCATTTTCTTGCTTTGGTAAAAATCTCCCGTTCTTAAAGTATAAATGTAAATTCCACTAGCCAAGTTATCGGCATTGAATGTTATGTTATGTTGACCGGGATTTTGATCTTCATTGACCAATACTTTTACTTCTCTTCCAAGTATATCATACACTGTAAGTTTTACAAAACCCGCTTTAGATAAATTGTACCTAATTGTAGTTGATGGATTAAACGGATTTGGGTAAGACTGCATCAATTCAATTTTTTTAGGGATTTGTTGCTCATCATTTATATCAGTTGTCGTTTTACATTTCCCATTACTTCCTGCTTCATATATTGAATTAACTTCATCTTTAGTAATCGCTCGATTGAATAATTCTATCTCATCCAAAATTCCACGGAAGGAATAATTCTCTACAAATGATTGAGCACCGATTCTTAGAATACCTCTATTATCAAGTGAGCCTTGGTGTGTTGTCGGATCGCCGAAAGAAGTTGGTTCTCCATCAAGATAGAATGTTATACCGTTCTGATCATTTCTGGAAACCGTTATAGCGATATGATGAAACATACCGTCAGCCACAAAAACCGGTGAAACATAATCTGTAGCAGTTCCATCTTCCAATCTTAGACTTAGTTTTCCATCAACAAGATAGAATAGATATCCGAAAATACCGCCGGAATTTTTAACTCGTTTATCAACAAGATGTTGTACTCCAACATCGTTACTTGTTTGTATCCATGCATCAAAAGAAAAATCGCCGGTACCAAAGTTAAGTTCAGATTGATGCGGGACATCCACAAAGTTTTTACCGCTGAATTGTAAACCACCTAGTACTTTTGCGGCTACCGGAAAAGGGTTATTCATATGAGTACCCATATTATCAAAACTAGCTAAATCAAGAGATGATGTACCTGAGATTTCATCAAGAGTCCACCATGCAACCATACCTGAAGGAGGATCGACACAACCGGTAGGTTCGCCGCATTCGGGTGTAGTAATACAGAATATATCGCTATGGCAGCAGAAATTATATACACTTTCTCCGGGTACGACTGTATTGAATATTGCAGTTTGGAAACAAAGTTCTTCTCCACCACCAATACCTGATATAATTATGCTATCAAGAGGTGAAACTTGACCCGGTAGAATGTTTATATTTTCAAATAATGTTTTAGAAAAAGTAACTCCCGGAGTTGTTGGATAAATTCCATAACCTGTTGACATAATAGTGGAATTGTTTTGAACACGGAACTTATACAAGAACGTTCCATCCGGTAAACATGTTAACGTACCATTATTTGCCTGCGAACAACTGTCGATTGGTAAATCTAGTGGGGTACATTCAAACATTAATGTATCAGTGCAAACAACTTCTCCGTTATTCATCCATCTTACGGCAACAACTTGGTTTGGTGAAGTGTAATCTCTTATACACATATCAAGAACATCAGGAAATGTGCCTTGACCAATCGTTTCAGTGAAGGGTGGAAATTTTCTCAACTTGATAAGATTGTTCGGCCAAGCATTTGTAAATCCCCAACCAGTTGCCGAAGTTGAAAATGTACTGAACATTCCACCTGAAACTAATTCGAATTCAACATGTGAAAATTCCATACTGCTGATATTTGTTAATGAAATAGAATAACAGCAATCATCAGGATTACCTTGTGCTTCAACACTTAATGAATCACAAACAGTAATACAAGACGGCATAATTGCGGTAATTGTTTCATAACACCAGCAGCATCCATCGGGGCTATTGAACTTTGCTAGAATGCTAACGGTATCACCCGGAAAAGCTCCTAGAATTTGTATGTTTTGGAGAATAGAATTTGAACCCGGTGAAACAGCCCATGATAAATTCGTAGTTAGCGGTGAAATTGTAACATTACCTGGACTCTGTAATGTGTATTCGATGCTTGATATTCCATAATCTGCATTGTTTGTAAATGAATAGGAATAAGTATAGTCACTTCCGTTACATGTTACGGTGTCACTCAGAATTGAAGTGCATGAAATTTCACAGCCCAGTTCAATAGTTTCTGAACAAACTATTTCTCCTGATTCATCTAACCAATTTACAATGACTATCTGTGGTGAAGTTACAAAGCTAAGTGACATATTAAAGAAATCATTAAGATTTCCACCCGGTACGATTCCGTTTGGAGGTGTAAATGTGTTTGATCCTGAGGTAAACCAATCTTGATAATTAGTTCCAAGTCCGGTACCGGTTGTAAATTGATTTGGTAACAAACATAAAATTTGTATTGAAGTTATACCGGTAAGATCATTTGGTTGAATAAGATTTAAGCTCCAGTCACAATCATCGGGTGAGGTTTTTATTGCCTCGGCATCTAATGATTCGCAAAGATCAGGTATAGAGCCGCAATCACCAGTATTGGTTAAGCAGAAGTTATCAAAACCAAATCTTTCAGCTTGATAACTTGTCGGGTCGATTGATAATCTCAACATGGTTATATTACTCAACATTGAATTCCAATCACTATCTGTCCCAACCGACATCACCCAATGACCTTCGGAATTCGCCGGTAAGGATTCTCCTGGATTAAGTATTGAAAGTGGAGCACAATAAGAATGCCAGCCATCACCGGCAGTAATGAGATCGTTAGTTACAAAATATGCTGAAAAACCATTACCCTCAATTCGAATACCAGGCGTAATAGTTATCGGTTGCGATGAACCGTCGTTCCCGTTTCCTGCAAACAAATAATTAACATCCCAGCATAAAGTTCCGCAACCACCGTCAAGGAATGCTGCCCAATCTCCGGTTAAAGGTTTGCTTTCATTATAGAAAGAAGATGCGCCTGACTGATCGGTTGTTTGAAAATAATGATTATCGCCTTCCTCAATAATAGTACCTTGAGCATTATTGGTTGTCCAGCCACCGTTACCATCTTCAAAATCCGTACAAATAGAAGAAGAACTTTCAGAAGTTGTTCCTTCAATAAGAACAGTATTATGAATTGCAAAAGAAGGAGTCATTGCAATACCACCGTTTGGAGAATATGGAAAAATTCTAAGCGAAAAAGTTTGTCCACTTGCCACAACTACACTTAAGCTTTTTGAGAATGTCTGCATAGAAGAATTCAGATAACTCAAAGGAGTAGTGTTTAGTTGAACTTTGGTATTCCAATTATCGAGCGAGTACCATACTTCGGATTCTATAATGTTGAAATTTGCTGGGAGAGGATTATCTCCATAATTGAAGGACACATACTGAACATTAAAACTGTTTCCTGAAAGTGGTGCAACTTCATGTTGAATATATCTAGTATAATCAACGGGACTTGCGGGCCAACCGGTGTTCGGGAAGTACAATCTTTGACCATCAGTTGTGTACGGCAGATTAACAGTCATTTGTGGATTGCTCGTCCCAATTGTTTGATTGGTAGCCTGAATATTTCCAACAGGGGTACTTGGACTAATGGTCGTTGTGCTTGAAAGCGGCCAAGTTACATAAGCACTTTGTGCACATATATTTGTGACAGTAAACATCACTGCGAGAATCACAATCATTTTATATAGCTTATTCATTATAACCTCGGTTTTGTTATTTAATTAATTCACCATTCTTAATCTTGATTGAAGTTTTGTCCTTCAACTTTCTTAAGGATGACTTTAATTTTTCAATTTTTTCTTTTGGTACATTCGGATCATTTTCCAGATCGGCAATCGCTTCGTCAATTGAATTGTATTCTTTTACATCAGAATTGTTAGGCGAAGATTCTTTCTTAATTATTAAAAGTGGAGCGGGTTTATAGTGCTTGGAAGAATGATTTGAAAATATTATTGAAAACAAGCTGAACAATTCTTTAATAATTCTCACGATATGATATCCGATTTTTGATCAAATCTATATCAATAGGAGTGCGACTACAATAGTGAATAAGGATGCGGTATCTTTTATTAAATTAACGGTATGTTTTACTAATTAATCGGTAAGTGTTGGACGGATATTTATCTCTAGTTCATCGCTGTTCAAAATAAATTGGATTTACCTCACTAATATGATTTGATTTATATTCTTCTTTTTTTTTGTAGCATTAGATTCCAATCTATCTCCCTCTATTCAACCACTTCATGGTTGTTGTTGAATAAATAGGTCGTTTAACTTGGGGCGTTGCCCAAAGCTATTCATATTTAACTCCTTTGGAGTTATTTCCTAAATTTTGTGAAATACATAATGCATCTTAATGACTACGAAGCAGTCAAATATAAATAGCTTCGTGTGAAACACGAAGAAAATGAAACCAGGTAAAGCAAATGAACCCTATAGGGGTTCAATAAAAATTGCTCTAACTAATAATCTTGTAAAGGGTTGGGGGAAGTGAAATAATAACTTCAGTTCCTTGTGAATTGTTATCGCGGCTGCTGAGATCTTCAAACATTATCGGTTGAGGGATGTGCATTTTTGTACTTAATAATCTCAAACGTTCTTCGACTATTTGAATTCCTTTAGATATATGATCTTCTTTTCCTTTTGATTCTTCTTCTTTCTGCTTCTTTGCTGTTTTGATCCCGATACCATTATCAGTGACCTTTATAATTAACGCTCTGCACAAAACTGAATCAATATCTACATTCTCGAACGAGAAAGAGACCGAAAGTAATCCTTCATCACCGGAATCGAGTATTCCATGCCAAAGTGAGTTTTCTACAAAGGGCTGAATGATCATGTTGGGTATCATTAACGAAGAGGCATCGATATTTGTATCGTTAATAATCTCATAAGAAAATCTATCCTGGAATCTCAATTTCTCGAGATTCAAATAAAGCTTAAGTCGAGTTATCTCTTCGGATAAAGGAATAAACCCGCTTCCGGCTGTATCTAGGTGTTTCCTGATAAGTTTAGCCATCATCGCTATATAATTATTTGCTTCTTCATTTCGTTTTGAATTTATGAGATACTGAACTGAGTTAAGAGCGTTAAATGTAAAATGGGGATTCATCATCGAGGATAAAGCCTGATGTTTAAGTTGATTTATTCTTTCGTTAAGTTCAATTTGTTCATTGTTCTTTTTACTATTAAATTTAATTCGTCTTGCAGCGATTGAAATTATTAAAACAATAAAAAGAAATAGCATAACGGCATAGAACCAAAGGGTTTCGTAAAAA
>QZJX01000089.1 GCA_003599395.1 Ignavibacteriales bacterium
GCTTTACGTGCATCGTAATCAATTTTTGCCGGCCAATCGAATTCTTTGGGAGGAACTTTTGTGGCAACAAATATTTCTTCCGTTCTTTCCTTCAATACTTTACCGATTATCTCTTCGCTTTTACCCTCACCGTAACCTTGAGCCGTATCGATAAAATTCACACCGAGATCAAGCGCACGGTGAAGAGCTTTGATTGACTCGTCATCACTCTGCGGTCCCCATCCGCCGCCGATAGCCCAAGCTCCGAAACCGATTTCTGAAATTTCCCAATTCATATTTCCGAATTTTCTGTATTTCATAAATTCAATGCACTCACTTAAAAAGTTACTCCACATTCAAGTATGATATTGGCATAAGGCGTAATGTCACCGGTTCTCACAAAGTAAACATTATTTCCGCTGCGTGTTATGTTTTTAAATTCTTCATGATCAACATGCTCAAGTAAAATACCGTCTGTTATTTTTTTGATATCTTCTAAAACACCATTTCCACTCGTAAATAGTTGATCAGCGATAATAATTTTTTCTACCGCTAATTCTTGCATAACAACATTTAATACTTCGATAAATCTAGGTACATTGTTTGTAACAGCAAGATCAATAACGAATGCATTTTGTGGAATCGGTAATCCACTATCACATATAACAAGTTTATCTGTATGACCAAGTCTTGCTACAATCTCTGAAAGTGGTGCATTAAGAATTCCGGATTTTTTCATTTTTTCTCCCACTATTTTCTAAAGTTAGAGTAAACTTTCTACTTCTTTCAAAGTCGGCATTGATGTTTGAGCACCCATTCTAGTAACCGAAATAGCAGCTGCATAACTTGCAAAATGAATCGCCTCTTCGATTGATTTTCCTATTGATAACGAGTAAGCAAGTGCTCCGTTAAAACTATCACCTGCCGCAGTTGTATCCACTGCCTTAACTTTGTAAGTCTCAAAATGTTTTACAGAGTTATTGTTAACTAATAAAGAACCTTTCTCTCCAAGAGTCACTAAAACATTTTTTAGTCCCTTTTGCAAAAGAACTTTTGAAGCCTTTTCAGCTGAACTCTTATCGACAATGTTTATACCTGAAAGGATTTCAAGTTCGGATTCATTAGGTGTGAGGTAATCAATAAATGAAAACAATTCATCACTCAATTGAGCAGCCGGTGCGGGATTTAATATAAAAATTGCACCGTTTTGCTTAGCCAATTGTGCCGCTAATGTAACAGTCTGAATAGGAATTTCAAGCTGGGAAAGAACTACTTTTACTTTAGAAAAGTATTCTTGTTTTTTAAGCAAATCATTTGTCGTGAAACGCATATTCGTTCCGGATATAACAATTATTTCATTTTCACCCGATCCATCTACACTGATAAGTGCAACTCCGGTTTGTGCACCATTTTCAATTAAAACATCGGATATATTCACTCCGCTTTCATTTAATGATCTTATTAAAGACGATTGAAAATCATCGTTACCCATCTTACCTAAGAAATATGTTAGACCGCCTAGTTTAGCACAACTTACAGCTTGGTTAGCACCCTTCCCGCCCGGAAACATTGCAAAATTCTTTCCAAAAACTGTTTCACCCGGATTAGGAAATCTTTCACTTGTAACGACAAGATCCATATTTGCACTGCCGACAACTAATACACCTTCCTTCTTCATTAATTACTCCGCAATACTAAATTTTTATTTCATATACCGGTGCATGAATAATAACCGGGGGCTCGAAAATGCCGGATTTGTGTTCGACGGCTTCGAGCATATTTATTAAAGTATTTGTTACACTTAATTCAATTTTGTTTTTACCTTCTTTCACCAAGCCGGTGATGTCAATTTGATACGGATTCCATAAAGCAATTTTTGATTCACCATCATTGATTTTTACTTCGAGTACATCTTCACCGCAGTTTACGTTTAGGAATAAATTTCCATTTAAGTATTCTCTCGGTAAATCGAATTCGGTTGTGTAAACACCGGTTCCAGAATAATGAGGATAACCCTGTTTAGTCCAATCACCTAATACAATTGTGTTTACTTTTTCACCGATTGAGTATGTATTCTCTTTTTTATTGAGTGTAAAGTCACCAACAACTTTAAGTAGATCAAGCATTCCATCTGTTCTTCTTACTACTACTAATTTTATTGCCACAATATTCTTCCCTTCTTTGACAAAAGCGTTAACATCGACTTCCTTTATCTCCGCATCTATTCTGCTTCTTCTGCCTTTATCTTTTACTTCTTTTCCATTGATGAACATGGTGTATTCTTTTCCGCTGAATCCATCAATTAATATTCTTGGATTTGCCGGCACTTTTTCCATTTCAAAGGAAGTCCGGTACCAAAGTGTAACGGGATAAGTAGAATCGTCTCTTTCTTGTGGAAGCTGCATTTCCCATGCACCCATTGTAACATCAAGCCAATTACTGTCATCGTAATTTTCGTTCATGACTTCATCAATATTAGATAAATCATTTTCCATCATCATTTTGTATTTGCCGATGCATAAAACATTATCCTCGGTAATTTCGAATGAAAAACTTTTGTCTAATTTTATGTCGTCAAGTTTTTTAATCGCATCATTAGTGATTTTCTTCTCGCCATCCTTAGTAATTACTTTTGCTTCCGCTTTGTTAATCATTTCTTTTGAATAGCCAATGAGTTTTTCGTTTGTTAAGTCAGTAACTGTAAGATTACTTGATGCAACAAATGGTTTTTCAAGTTCATCTTTAATAATTACGAAGTGTGATTGAGTTGAATCGAATGGTAGAAATATTTTAAGTCTATTATTGTCTACTGAATATTGATGCATCTTATTAATTTCACCGGTTTCAGGATTCCACAATTCAGGAGTGCCGACTTTTTCAAATGTAATTTCAACATTGCCAAGGTTTTTCTGTTGTGTGTTTGTTAGGAAGAACAAATCATAATCATCTTTTACTCTGTGTAAATAAAATACATCTTCTTCGCTTATGGTAATATCAGGGGTGACTATTTCATTAAGTAATTTCTTAATATCGGCTTCTTTATCTTCAACGGATAAACCTTTACCTTCAAATAAATAGACGGAACCTTTTCCTATGCTGCTTACTTTATTTACCGTGAATGATGAACCGTTGTTTAAGTGTTTCAATAGTTCAGCAGGATCTTTGCCAAATAACTTTTTAATATTTATTAATGAGTTATCATCTTTTGCATCAAGCAAAATGCTCGGAATAACTGTATCGGCTATTACCGTTCCGCCTTGTGATACAAACTCGTAAAGTTTATCGAATGCATTTTGTTGAAGCGCTGTGATAGGTGGTAAAAATATTACTGAAAATTCTTCTTGATTGATCTTAATTTTACCATTAATAACTTCTGCTTCGGCGAGAATATCTTCGTCGGTGTAATCAAAATCATAATGTAATCTAAGAAGCAAATCAGTCAAGTAATCAAAATCTGACTGCATTAAGTTGAATAATTGATCGGGGCCGCTTGGTTTATAATTTGCCCAAGCACTGTTGATCGGATACAACATTAATACTTTTGCGATGTGCTTACCTGCCGAAAGCATGTGTCCAAGACGAGACATATACTTTACGAAATTATCATAGTACTTCCACCAAGTATGATGATAGAATTGTGATGGCGGCCAATCGCGTTTACGTTCACCTTCAATTGAGTAATGATAACCATGATTGTTAAAAATTGTTACGCCTAAAACATATTCCCAATTTGCAATCCACTTCATTCTTTCGAGTGTGCAATCCCAATAAGTTCCGCCCATTGATTCGCATAGTAATTGATTACTTCCATAATGATGTGCTGCAGAACTTGCAATCTTTAACGCAACATGTTGACTTGCAGCTTCTTTTGTTCCGACAATTGGGTAAAGATGATCAACGCCGGTTATATGCATATGTTTTAAGTGTTTGAAAATATTTCCTTCGCATCTTGCATGCATCCAAATCCATTCTTCACCGAGTAAATGTCCGGTGAATAACACATTGTTTTCTTCGCACCATTCTCGAATCTGTTGATAGTAGGATTCAGAATATTGTTCGGTTAAAGTCTTCCAAAAATCATAACGGATTTGAGCTGTCCTTTCACCCATATCCAAAAAGAGAGCGCCCAAATATGGCTTTAAATCGTAACCTCTTCTTTCACGGAAAATCTTAAACATCTGTGTAGTCCAGGGAATAACTTGATTCTGCATACCAACATGAAAATAATGCATAGCCGGTTCGTCTGTATAAAATCCCGGCATTACTTTTCCAAATTCTTCACCGACAGCGGCTTTATATTTTTCGTGAGTTTCGTCAAGAAATTTTCTGGTTGATTCGGGATTTAAAGCATCTATATAGTAATCAATTTCTTTTTCCAAGAAATAAAGTAATCTCCAATTTCCTTTTGGTGCTTCCCATGGAATTACTGCATTGAAGGATAAATTGGGTGTCAGATCAATAATGGTGTCAGGATTTAAATTAGTCTGGAATTCTTCTTCCGAACATGCATAAGCAACTATTGGTTTTGAGTTACCGGTATTTACATATCTATCATCTGTTGCTTCTAAAAATGTAAATAAAGGACCGGGAACAGGAAGCGCTACCATCTCCAAATATTTTTGTCTGAGTTTTGGATTTTCTTGAGATACTTTTCGATAAGCAGTTCCACTCGGCCAATTCATTTCATCGTAAACCCAAACATCAATACCGATTTCTTTGGCGACTTTAACTGCGTGTTTAGTTCTTTCAAACCATGTATCAGATAAATAACCGATTGATTCACCGAAGCGTCCATGAATAAATAATCCCGAGATACCTTTCGCATGGTATTCTTTCATCTGCCAGATCATTTCTTCTTCATTCATTTCACCGTTCCAAAACCAGAACGGTAAAACTCCCATAGCTTTCGGTGGATTAGCAAAATTATCCTTCGTTAATTTTTCACCTTCAACCAATAGTTTAGCAAAGTTCATATTATAACTTCTCCTGTCTTCTATATTTTATTCAATATCTCTGAAGCTGATGTGGGAACATACGCACTTCCCCATCCACTAGATTTGTTTGTCATAATTAATTTTAATTCATTGTTGTTAAGTAAATCATCGTGAGTGAACCAAGCATTATTAAATTCACTCCCGTTCAAGGTTGCTTCTTGTATATAGATATTATCTTGTGATAAATTTTCTGCTATGATTTTGAATGTTTTACCGTTCCCTATATCGATTTTAATTTCATTAAAAATCGGAGAGCTCATTAAGTATAAATTTTGTCCCGCGTTTGGATAAAATCCCATTGCGCTGAAAACATACCATGCAGACATACATCCTGCATCGTCTTGTCCGGGCAAACCACTTGTTGTGGTTTTGTATTCCCTGTCCAAAATTTCTCTAACTCGTTCGACAGTTTTATCGTGTCTTCCGGCATAAACATATAAGTAAGGTGTAAGTATATCGGGTTGGTTGTGTTGAATGTAATGCCCTTCATCGAACATTCTGTCTAAAAACATTACAAAACTTTCTTCGCCACCGTGACGTTCAATTAATCCCCCAATATCGTGAGGGATAAAAGTTGAATAATGCCAAGGAATACCTTCGTAGAAATATGGACCTTCCCACCATTCTTCAATTCTGAATTCGGGATCAAATCCTTCAACCCAACTGCCGTCGGGATTTTTAACCCAGAAGAATTTTTCATCTTCTCTGAAGATGTTGTAAGAATTAAGTGAACGTTTGAGATATTTTTCTCTGTCTGTTTCTTTGTTTAATATATCTGCAGCTTGGGAGACACAAAAATCATTAAATGCATATTCGAGAGTTCTTGAAGAACCGCACCATTTGTTTGATGAGGAATAGCCGAGTCTCAAATATTCGTCGGAATCTTTTCCGTATTCGTAAGGTGAGTCGGATGGAGTTTCAGCGTGTTTGATCATCGATTCGTAAGCGAGTTCATAATCGAAGCCCTTTAATCCTTTTACCATTGCATCAGCAAAGAGAACGTCACTGTTGGTGCCGCCCTGCATAAATGCGAATGAGCCGGATGACCAATTATCGGGTATCCAACCTGTGTGTGAGTAAATATCTAACAAACTATTTAATATTCTTATTTGTTTTTCGGAATCAATAATTGTGTAAAGCGGATTAACATTTCTGTAAGTATCCCACAAAGCAATAAAATCCCAGAATGCTGGTTGATCTGAATTCCAACGGGGGTTTTCTCCAGTAACATCGGTCGGCATTAGCATTGTGTTATATAGACAAGAATAAAAAAGAGTTTTCTGTTCCTCTGTTCCCCCGGTTACTTGAATTTTATTTAATTCTTTAAGCCAAATTGATTGGGCTTTAGCTTTGGCTTCATCAAATGATAAATCAATTACCTCATTCAAATTTTTCTTTGCTTGTTCAAGACTTAAAAATGAAATTGCAACTTTTAACTCTATCTCATTGATGCTAAATTTTATAAATGCACCGATACTGTCACCGTAACTTACATTCACGTTTTCATAAATTGTCTCGTCACGCCATACACCAAACTGTTTAATTGATTTTGAGGTTTGTGCTGCGAAATAAACTGTGTAAGGCACCGTCGGTCCTATTCCACCTTTGTATGTTCCGTAACCTTCAATATTATTTTTGTCGATTATTTTAATGTAAGAGTGAATGTTTTCACCCGGACTGAATTCAACAACATTTACTACTCGAGAAAGGTCAAATAGAAGTGTAAGTGAATTTTCATCTAACGAAGTGTATCTGTGAAATCCAACTTTATGTAAAGCAGTTAATTCCGATTTAATATTCCATCTATTCAATTCAACTGTATAATATCCAGCAGTTCCAAATTCTTTAGCTTTTTTGGAAGAATAATTTTTTATAACAGGATCACCAGTTTGGGGAATGACCATAATGTTTCCGTATTTTCCAGCACCGCCTGTGCCACTAACGTGTGTATGACTAAATCCTAATATCGGTGCATCAGGAACATAACCTGATGTATTTTGAGGTAACGGTGTATCGGGACCCAGTTTAACCATTCCATGCGGAGTACAGGCACCAATAAAAGTAGCGCCTCCACCATCTTCTGTCCCGATAGTTGTATCTACATATTTTAGAACGTCAATTTCTTCACTAACAAACCCAGGGGCAGTTATAAAAAGTATAAGTAGATATTGGAATAAATTCTTTCTCAAGTTTTATAATTAATTTTTTGATTTTAGAATTCCATTGATACTGTTACTCTATGTGGTGATTCCAAATAATCATATTGCACATAGGCGTAATCAATGTTTAGTTTTGCAAATCCCGCATCATAATTAAACCCTACACCTAAGCTTAAATTTCCTTCTTCATAATTAAGTCTATAACCAGTTCTTAGTGCAATCATATTAAAAGCAGTATACTCTAACCCAAGATGTAATCTTTCCGCATAATCATTTGTGTGTATCGCATCCATGTTGAGTGTAATTTTATGTTCATCAAAATTTCCTCCAAGGAATAAATCTTCACCACCCATCAAATCAATTGCTAAACCGATTCTATAGACGATGGGTAATTCATATGATTGTTGTTCTTCTTCTTTTGTTTCCAACCATCTAGCCTGGCTTGAAAAATTTTGAGCACTCATTGCAAGCCTAATTCCTTTCCAACCGGTATCATAAAAACTGCCTACATCAAAAGCCCAGAGATCACTATAATAGGTATGGAGATCTTCACGAACATATTTTAAGTTAACACCAATTGAGAGACGGTCGGTAAATTTTCTGGCAAAACCCACTCCGAAGAGGAGATCACTTCCGGTAAAAAAGTTTCCCGTTCTTGTATCGATATTACCGGATTGACTGGTAGTGTAGGCCATTGGAATATCTCCGTAATCCATGGTAATATAACTTGCCGTAAGTGTTCCGATATCGCCAAGAGTAATACCCACAGCGCCACTCATAATGTTAAGATCTGCAATCCATGTTGTATATGTGAAAGAAGCTTGAACACCATTTATCCCAGTTACAGCTGCTGGGTTCCAGAAGATGGAGTTAACATCTTGCACACTCGCAATGCTAGCCTCTCCCATTCCGGCTTGACGAGCACCGATACCAATTTTTAAGAATTGCATAGCTGTTCTGCCGGCTTTATTAAATTCAGCATTAATACTGAGCGATGCCGACAATAAAATGATTATGCTAATAATTAATTTTTTCAATTTTCTATTCCTCCAGACAATTTTCTTAAGTTAACCATCTAAATAAGATCATCGTATTATCATTAGTTTACCATTTGTCTTATCACCAGATGAATTCTCTGTTCTTGATTGTACTACATATATATACAAACCTGGTGCAACTAACAGACCGGAATCCGAACGTTGATCCCATACAGCACTTCCGCTTAAGTTGCCTTGATCATCAGGCTGATGTTCAATAGTTTTAACTAAATCACCAGCAACACTAAATATTTTTATTGTTGCTCTTTCCGGCAGGTTTCTGAATTCAATTTTTCTAGGTGTTGGTTCACCAAAACTATGGTTAGGATCCCCTTCTATGTATGGATTTGGAGCAACAAAAACATCCCAACCTTCTTCAGCTAAATTTATAGGTCCCGGTTTTGCTGCTGTTAGTGGTGTTCTATTTTTATCGGAACTTATTAACTCTGGTAAATTGTTTACAATGGTACCATTTGCGGAAGTCCATGTTCTCGGTGTTAGGTTGTAAGCTTGAACATAATAATAGAACTCAAAACCAAATTGTAAACCTTTATCTTCGTATTCATAAAAGCCAGATTCTTCATTAAAGTAGTCAGCAAATTCAGCTCTGGGAATATCAGCTACCAGTTCCCAAATTCCACGTTTATCTATTCCTCTATAAACTCTGTATCCATCCAGATCCGTAACACCATCATAAAAAATATTTCCTGCGCCATCGGTAAATTGGACTTCTTCAGCAAGTTTATCCCACTTAATTGCAATTATTGCAGTATCTGATCCTCTTGAAGCATTCGCTGCAAAACAAGTTGGGGCCGGAGGTGAATCAGGTACATCGGCAGCAAGATCGATACCATTAACGCGTGCACCTATTCCCCATTTGATTGCATTTCGCGCAGCTTCAGCATTTCTTCTAATGTCCGCAATAGTGCTATCAGGATATTTACCATCAGGATCGCCTTTAATTACATCCCATAGATCCATAACTCCAGCAACTTCAGCTACAATTATTCTAACTGAATCGCCCGGGGCTAATGTATAAGGTCCAAAAGAACTCGTGTACCAGTTATATAATCTGCCGCTATTATTTGGTCGCTTGTCATGTCTCGCAAATTGATAAATTTCTTCAGCACTAAAGCTGGTCAATCCGAAGCCTTCAAAGTCGACTGTCTTACCGTTAAATTTATCTCCTTCATCACTATATATATTAAAGTGAGTAGGGTCAGCTTCGAAAGGATCGGCACTTGCACCGGTGGGAGGAGTTCTATACAAGAAAACAAATCCAAATGCTGAAGGATCTTGAAGTTCAGGTTGCCATTCCGGTCTTACTCGCAATAAATCTCTCCAATTACTTTTTTGACCATGCTGAACCCAAGGCGGGGGTTCTTTACCACCATTGTAGTCTCGGCTATAATAAAGAAGTCCTTTCCCGTCAATATCATCATTTTCAACAGCATAATAATCTGTGTATCCACCGCCCGGATGCCAACCAAATCCACCGGCTGGTGCGGTTGAAGAAAGAAAATCAGAATCATAATAGAAATTTAAATTTCCCTTTGTAGAAACTTGAATGCCGCTGTGGAAAACAATCCAAACTTCATTGAGGGTTTGAACTAAATCATCAACTCGGTTGACAGCGGGTAACGCCATCTTACCTTCGTTCTTATAAACATAATCATAGATAATAAAATCATCATAACCGGGAAAGCTCCATGCCATAGATCTTTGTTTAACAGTTACACCTGTTCCGGTATGAAATTTTGTATAATTAACTTCTTCCGGAAATAGTGGATCGTAACCGACTTCTTCGACAAAATTTTCCGTTCTAGTAAACGGAGGAATATTAGTTTGAACATTCATTGCTCCTGTTGCAAGCGATGAATGATAAATTAAGAAATCCTTCCGTTCAGGTGTAAATGCCGGAGCAACTAACGTTTGAGCATCCTTTGCTATAATCCATGGACCGGATCGAAAATTATGAAAGTTTGCATCAGTGATAAATCCATTTGCTTGAAATTCATCATTAGGAAAAGTGTATCCGGAGAAACCGGGATAAAACCCGATTCCGGTTACTTGAAGATAATCCCACGCGCCAGGATCACCAATAAATCCGTAGTTATAAATAGTTTCCCATAATTTTCCGCGTGTGTGTGTGTTTGATATTTCTTGCGCAAATATAGAACCCGTTAAAAGAACTATACTAAGTGCAATTAAAAATATTTTGAATTTTTTCATGTTTTTATCACTTCTTTTTTATCAAATTATAATTGTATAGCGAACCCAAATGTTATAGTTCTGGGTAGATTTCTGTACTTGATTACATCCGGGAATGGAGCATTGTTTGTTTTTGTTTCCGGATATGTAGCAAACCGCGAATTAATAAATTCAACACGATCTTCAGGTGATGCTGATTTTACAGCATCAACATTTGTCCATGTATCATTAAATAAATTTCTTACTTCAATAAAAAGTGCCGGTTTAAAGAAACCAAAATCGAATTCTTTACGTAATCGGAAATCTGCATTTTTATCAGCGGTTCTTATAAATTGCGTACCAGCTTCCGAAAAGACATGACTTGCAATTCTGTCATGCGGATAATACACTTGGTAATCCAACGCAATTTGAACGTTTGATAAAATTCCACCTAAAAACGGAAAATCAGAAGGTGTAGCTATTGTAAATCCAAATTTTAAACGAGCCGGATCGTAGAGAATAAAATCACCGACATCCATTATTCTGCTAACTTGAATATTTGATTCCGGTGGCGCAAGTACATCGGGATCACCCGAGCGTCCGGCTATACCTGTACTCCATGAATAGTTAAGATATCCTCCCCACCATCCCGACAAAGGTTTTCGGAGAGATACTTCAATACCTTTTGCATCACCATAATTCCCGTTACCGGTTGTGATATACCTCCCGCCAGAGCGTGTAATAACCGTTACTGATCGGATTGTGTTTGTAATGTCTTTATAATAAGCTGTAATATCTGCTACAATTCCGCCGATGTTATGCTCAATTCCCAATTCATATGCAACAGTCTTTCTTGGTTTAAGATCTCTATTACCAAGATTATAAGGTGCGGGATATAGTTGATCTGAATTCGCTATGTAAGTATTTAATATACCGCTTACTTGTAAATTTGCTGCATCACCACCAGTTCCTTCACCGTAATTACCAAAAGCTGCACGTTGGAAAAAGTGTCCGTATGAGAAATGAAGTACAGTGTTTTCAGATATAGGGTGAGAGATCCCTAAACGTGGTGAGAACTGTCCAAAAGTTTCTGTTTCAATTGTAACCGGGTTTGGATCCCTTCCTTCTTTTGATGCAGCGTAAACATCCAGTGGATCATAAATATCTACAAATTTTCTGTCATTAGGATTATAAAAGTCATATCTAAACCCAAGGTTGATGATAAGTCCTTCAAACTCGAGTTTACTTTGGGCATAGAAATTTCCTTCGTACGGATTATAAACTTTTTCTTCGATTGCATTAAATGCTTTTGCTTCTTGAAAGCGATCAAGTGTATAATAAGTAAAATCCGCACCAGCTTTTAATTGCCAGCTTTTATTTATTTGACTAGTGTAATCGGTGGAAAATGTCCAGTCAATATTTTTATCTTCTCCGCGATAGTAATAACCTGTTGTATGTAATCCAACTAGATTACTAAATCCACCCGGAACAGGATTTCCATTTTCATCATAAGCTCTAAGTCTATCAAACTCAGGAATTCCTTGTTCCCATCCTAGTTCATCACCCGGGAATGTACTTGTACTTCTGTATCTGTTTACTCTTGTTAATCTCAATTCATAGAATGTACTAGGACTTAAAACGTGTGTAACTTGAAAAGTTTGTCCATCAATATTGCTTTCAGGATAACCATCAAAATCATAGTAAGCGTACTTATTTTCCAAGCCATGTCCGGAAACCCAATCTCCTCTCATATATTCCATTCCGGGATTGGTATTTGACTGACCAAAAAATCCAGAAAACATAAATTTAAAATCTTTACTGAATCGATAGGTAAGTTTTGCGGTAGCATCCAACCAAGTACCAAGTTTTCTGTAGCTATTGCCTGTAATTGGCGGTTGTTGTCTAAACTTTCCTGAAACAAAGAAATAAAAATTATCTAACGGCATCGGTCCACCGATAGAAATTTCTGTCTGATAGCTGCTTCTTTCTGTATAATCTGTTAATGGTTGATGTGTTGCCATATAGTTCGCAAAAGCTTCTTCCGGTGTCCATTCACTATTAGGATCATTTCCCGGTATTCCTTTGAGATCAACCCATTGATCAGGGTTATCAATCCACCATTGCAAGTGACGAGCGTGTGTATTTTCCCAATAACGTTCGGTTGAATAATCATAAAAAGCTGTACCCCAATGCCTTAAACCTGGAGGAGTCCATCTACCTTCCGCATAAACTTGGACTTTTTCGGTACCGTCTTTAGTAACAATATTAAAAACACCCGAACGAGCTTCACCATATTCGGCATTAAATCCACCGGTAATAATTTCAAGTTCTTGGATTGAAGTAAGATTGATATTTGTGTAAGGTTCAAAATCGAGTGGATTGCGTGCACGAATACCATCAATTAAAAATGCAACTTGATCGAGGCTACCTCTTCTAACAACAAGCTCGCCGGCAGCGTCTTGATCAATACCGGGAAGAGTATTTAAGATTTGTGATAGTTGTTCAGCCGGTCTAGATGCAATTTCTCTTGCATTAACAAAATGCCTCGTTGATGTTTGATCTTTTTCTACCAAAGGACGATCGGCAATAACAACAATATCATCCCCGACTTCAAAGACGGTAGGTTCAAGTTCAAAATCAATAGTAGTTGTGTGATTAATGCTTACTTGGATTCCCTGCATTACAACGGGCTTATAACCAACCATAGTAGCGCGCAAGTCATAAACACCGGGTGGAACATTTAGAATAAAATATTCACCCTCCATGTCTGTTGCCGAACCAAATTGATGATCTACAATTACAACGTTTACACCCGGTAACGGAGTACCGGATTCCGAATCAATAATTTTACCGACTATTTTTCCCGCAGCACCATAAACCGGTAAAATCAAAAGATTAGAAATAATTAATAGCAGAGTCACCAAAAGCATTTTCTTCATAGTATTTTTATTATTCATTGCAGCATCCCTAAATAATATTTTATTTAATACAGCATCAAACTCAATCCATTACAACGACGGCTTTAATAAAACCATCAGGTTTATTTTTTGCCGCCATAAATGCATCTTCTATTTCGTTCAATTTATATACATGTGTAACTAAAGGTTTCATGTTAATTTTTTTTGTATTTACCATATCCATCCCTCGTCGAGACCCATCAAGTATCGTATCCATATTTCTAAAGTGCCCGTTTATAATATCCCAAGCCATCCAATTCCAATAACCAAGATCATTTATAATTCTTTTACCGGGATGGTAGCCGAAGATTACAACTTTGCCTTCCATTCTTGTGATTTGTGGAACCATATCAAGAGTAGCTTGAACACCACCGACTTCAAAGGAAACATCTACACCTTGATCGTTAGTCAATTTTTTTATTTCAGCAGGCACATCTTCCTTCAAAGGATTTAAGACAACATCAGCACCAAGTTCTTTAGCAACTGTCAAAATTTCATCGCGTACATCAATTGCTACTATTTTTGAAACGCCTTGATGTTTCAATTGTTGTAACAATATTAATCCCATGAATCCAGTTCCAACTAGTGCAACAGTATCGGCAATTTGGATATTAGTTTTGATAAGAGCATTTGTCGTACAAGAAATTGGTTCAGCCAAAGCTTCTTCAAATGAAACAAAGTCCTCAATAGGAAATACTTGATTTTCTTTTACCGTAACTTCTTCGGCAAATCCTTTACCGAAAATCCACAAAGCAACTCGGTCACCTTCTTTAAACTTTTTAATTTTTTTACCGACAGATTTTACAATTCCTGCTGCTTCGTGCCCAATAAATCTAGGATAATCTAATCCATCAATTTTATGTTCCCATTGATGCAATTC
>QZJX01000061.1 GCA_003599395.1 Ignavibacteriales bacterium
GAATCTCCCCCTTATTAACGCTTGCTTTTACGTTATCAAGTAATTGATCATTATTCCTAATGCCGACAACTACACTTGATACACCTTCTTTTCGAAGTAAGTAATTCAACGAAACTTGAGTTACGGTAACATTTCTTTTCTTTGCGATGTTTTCAAGTTCATCTAAAATCTTCTCACCTTTTTCAACATTGTACGGATTGTGATCACCGGGATTTTTCATTCGTGTATCTTTAGGCCAATTGTTTTTGTCTCTATATTTTCCGGTTAGTATTCCACCTTGAAGGGGTCCCCAAACCATTGTTCCAATTCCATATTCAAGTGAAGCCGGAATGATATCAAGTTCGAGATCTCTTCTTAAAATATTATAACTTGCTTGATGAGCAATTAATTTTTGATAGTTATGTTTTTCGGAAATGTAAAATGATTTTGCAAGAGTCCACGCCGGGAAGTTTGAACAACCGATGTATCTAACTTTTCCATCCACAACTAATTGAGTAAGTGCACTAAACGTTTCTTCTAAAGGTGTAACAAAATCCATGGCGTGAATTAAGTACAAATCAATGTAATCGGTTTGCAGTCTTTTTAAACTTGCTTCGCATGCATCAATTGTTCTTTTTCGTGATAGTCCCCTACCATGAGGTTCATCACTCATTTTAAAACCAAACTTAGTGCAGATTATCGCATCCTTTCTTTTTCTACCCAATGCTTTACCAAGTATTTCTTCTGATGTACCAGAAGAATAAAAATCTGCAGTATCAAAAAAAGTAACTCCGTTTTCGAGCGCAGATTTTACAAGTTCATCAGCATCTTTCTGATGAAGTTCACCGAGATGAGTCCAGCCATCTGATCCGGTAAAAGTCATTGCGCCGAAGCAAATTTCGGATACCATTAGATTTGAATTGCCCATTCTTCTGTAATTCATTAAGCACTCTTATTATGTGTGTGATTCCAAAGATGACCTACACGTTTTTGTCCAACCAAAGAAGACTCAAACCAGACACCTTCAATAGTATTATGAACAATCGGAAAATCGTGATGATCACCGGCTTTTGTGAAAACACAGTCTCCTGCTCTTACATTATATCTATTTCCTTCGGTAACAACTTCACCGCTTCCGCTGAATAGAATCCAAAATTCATCGCAGTCATGGAAGTGATTATCGAACTCTGTATTTCTTTCATAATCAACGGGATCTCCTACGTTCTTAGGTTTATCAGTTTCGCTTAATTGAAAAACACCGCGAGTTCCAATTTTATTATTCCATTTGCCACCGATTCGAACAATCACGGAATTTTCAAACGCGATTATTTGTTTGAGTTCGTTTCTATCCCGCACATATTCTTCGACTTCATTTTTGTTAATATCTCTAATATGATTCTCAGTTTTTACAAGTGCCTTACCTTTACCTACTAGCAGTGTCTCTTTCTCATGATGATTTTTTACATGATAAACTTCATTAATCCCGAGATGAATAATATCTATTACTTCAACTTCGCTATCTTTTAACGCAGATTTATTTTTATAGTCAAAAACGGGCATATTTATTACCCTTCATATTTTGGAAGCATCGGTACGTTATTAATATCCGGACCGAAGAACTTATAGATTATTAAATCTCTATCACCTCTGTTTACCACTTCAATTTCTTTAACGGCTTTATCATGACAAATAATAAGTTCATCGTGCTCGAAGTTTTGGCCTTCTATATCTAATCCGTCAAATGTACCATTACCTCGCCAGACCAAAATGTTATAAACGCCTTTATCTTTACTTATAAATTTACTGCCGGGTTTGACAATTAACTTTTTCCCGCTGAATTTATTTGTATTATAAAATATCCAAAACTCTTCTCCGCCTGCTTGCTTTGTTTCCTCGATTAAGATCGGCGGTGTATGACGATTCTCATAAAAATACGGATCGCCGCTTATTTCCCAGTTGATCATTTCGAGAATTATCTTTTCACCTTTTTCTTTTCTATCAGTTTCGGTAACATCTTTCCACAGCAATTCTTTGTCGATTATCTTACCGCCTGTCTTAGGCTGCAGCATTGCGAAAACATCGGAGTCTTCCTGAAGTTCAATTGTTAGTGCGGAACCGGGTGCGTGAAGTGTACCAGAAGGAACATGGTAACCGTCGCCGGGAATTTGCATAAAAGCTCTTGCATGCTGAAGTATCGTATCATCTTTCCATTCGATCATATGAGGCAGAAGCAAGTCATACTTTTTCTGCTGAGCTATGTAAGGATGAACGCCAAAATATGTTTCGGCTTCTTCGCCTAATGGAACGTCTTCCGGGAAATAATATGCTTCTTCTTTTGAGTTGCAGCCGACAAGTTTTGCGTGATGCTCCATTTGATGTATGTGATAAGGTAAGCGATATTTGTAATCAAAGATTTTGGGAAGTCGTTTTAATCCGTCATGTTTGTTTGAATACTCTTCCCCAAGAATCTCCTTCGGAAGTAATTCTACAGCTTCTTTTAATGTAATATTGTCATCACAATCGATATTCAGGATACTTAATCCTTCGTTCGGAACCGAAACTTTATTATCGGCTTTTGTTGTAGAGCCAACCCAGCGTTCGCAGATACCGCCGCGTTCGCCAAGTTCATATTGATCATTAGGCAAACCTAGTCTTCTTCCTGGTGGTAGAAAATCTCTAGCAACCCAAGCGGGTTTTAATCTTATTATTCCATCGTTTTGCTTGATAGCATCAAGTATAGTTTTTTTCTTATCGCTCATTTTATTTACCTGTACTTAATATTAAATCAATCTTTGGTTTGAAGTCTTCACTTGATATATAATCTATTAAATTATTTCTCAGCGTTGCGACATATGGATTATTTTGATTTGACAAATCTAAAGTCGTCAAAAGTAATTTCCCTTTACCATAATTCATTTCAATAATGTAGCCGGAGTTTAGGTAAATCCAAGCAATAAAAATTCCGGCAGGAACCGATTCGAATTGCTCTTGTGGAATTTCGCTTATGACATATTTAGGTAAAACCTCATAAGCTTCAAAACCAAATGACTTACCATAATTTATAGTTTGAAATATCGGATGATTAGGATCATACCAATTCAATGCGGATGCCCAATTGCCGTCAAGCCAATCACTTTCACGTGATATAATTTTATAAGGGAATGTTTCGGGAAGAGCATCAGTGCTGTCGATGATACATAAAACCGTTTTACCGGATTTAACTTTTTCCAAAATATCTGAATCGACTTTGTTTGTAATAAGTAAATCTTCCGTTTCATTCTTTTCTATCATCGAATAAACAAAAACATCGACATAATTTTCTGCAATTACTTTTCCATCGGACATCAATTCTAAATCAACTCTTACTTTTTGCGGCTCGTTTAATTCATTTACTGAAAATTTTATCTCAGCAATTTCTTGGACATCTGCTAAGTTTAATTTTTTATCGATAGGAACTTCGCCATTAGAAAAGTTTTCAGCATTCCATCTAAGTGATAAGTTTGATAAATCATTACCGCTGTAATAAGAAAGAAAGGTTTTGATTGCTACTTCTTCACCGGTATAATAATTGTGTTTTTCCGCTCGAGGAATAATAACATCCTGCTGCTGAATCATCCGCAGCATATTTTTATTTAATTTAAAGTTACGCCACATATCCAGCAAACCGTTTACCTCCCAATTGATGTCGGTAAACTCTGTTACACAATAACCTTGAATTGCTTCTGCTAAGCGAATTTCTTCAATTTCATATTTGAGTGCTTTGGTTTGTGCAATTTGACTTTCTTCTGCGAGTTGATCATAATTATCAAATATTCTATCGTACTTATAATCAGCAAAACGTTTTTGAACTCCGGCTGGGAGAGTAATCCACTCATCATAAAACACGCGATCAAACCAGAAAGGTAATTCATTCGGAAGATTGGGTAATCCCCAATTGCCGAATTCAGAAATCATCAATACTTCGTCTCCGGTTTCTTTTGAATCGCCGTGTTCACTGAAAAGCCATTTGGGACGAGTATTAATTTCTTTTACCTGTTCGGAAAATTTCTTGTGGTTTTCCGGCATCGCCCAGTAAATGTGGTAGTCATTTATATCCGTCTTGAGATGGAAGTTACCCCAGCAAGCACTGTTGTCAACTATTAATCTTCCGACTGCTTTTTCTTTTGTATAATCAAATTCATTCAGCAGCCATTCTCTTTGTTCTTCTTTTGAAAGATCAATTCCCCAGCTTTCGTTTATTATACTAATAACTACAAGCGAAGGATGATTCCAGTCGCGTTTTAACATTTGGTCTAATGTATAGCGTGATCTTTCCTTAACGATTTCATCAAACACATCCCAGTTTGGGATTTCATACCAAACTAATAAGCCAAGTTCATCGGCGATTTCCAAATACTCTTTTTCTGGAATTTTAATGTGACAGCGCATTGTGTTGATACCCAGTTCAATTGCTTTCCGCATTTCGTCTCGGATATAATCTTTGCTTGGACTTTTATAGATAGTCTCGGGATAAAAATTCTGGTCCAATGCAGAGATCATATAAAATGGTCTGCCGTTCAAGTAAAGCTTTCCGTTCTTTTTAATGAACTCACGGAATCCGAATTTATCTTCATAAAGATAATTACCGATTTGCGCAATTACTTTATAAAGATTCGGTTTACCAATGTCCCATAATTTAGGGTTGTCTATTTTGCTTTCGATAGATAGTTCTTTTGAATTTATGGTATGTGTTTTTTCATAAACTGTCTGCTCATCGGGTGAAATTATTTTTATTGTTAGATTTTCTTTGGGAGTAAGAGTAAGATTATGATTAAGAGTAAGATTAAGAACAAATTCACCGGAATTCTTTGGAGTTACATGAACAGTTTCGATAAATACTTTTTCTTTGATCAACAATTCAACCGACTGCCAAATACCGCTTGTTTGAACATACCAACTTTGTTTCCCGTGAGGGATATGCCAGTAACTAATTCCTTCAGTTCCTTCTTCATCAGTTGCCGGATCATTTACACGTAATAATATTTCGTTGTTACCTTGATTAATAAATTCTGTTACATCAAAACTGAATGGTGTGTAACCACCCTCATGTTTTCCAACTAAATTTTTGTTGATGTATAATTCAGATAAATAATCTACTGCATCAAAATTCAGTAAAAATCTCTTGCTATCAATCTTTTCATCTATAGTGAAGTTCTTCTTAAACCAACCGATGCCTTGATAATCTAACAATACATCTGAATATAAATGCCACGAACCGGGAACATCTGCTTGCAGCCAATTTTTATACTCATCGATATTTTTGATGTCCAAGGATATAGAACTATCGGCGGTAAATTGCCATTGACCTTCGAGTGATATTTTTGATTGGGAGTTAATCAATGTTGTTGTAACAAAAATTAAAATCATTAATAATCTTTTTTTCACTTGTATTCCATATTAGTTAATTACCAAGTTGTTGTCATTCCGAAGGAATCGTTTCTGGATGACTTAGGAATCTCACCTTAACATTTAGCAAAAATTAAAGTGAGATTCCTCGCTTCACTTCGTTTCGCTCGGAATGACAATCCTATACTTATCCAACTAAGTTACTTTTGCAATCAATTCTCCTTTATACCTCTTCCACTTCTCAGCGAACTCAACTTCTTTATCACGATTACCGTAACCAACCGAATCTTTTTTGTATTCATTCAAATACCAATCGATTGTATCGGGCATCCATTTTTCGAATGGAGTTGATTGAAAATTCAAATCTCGTTTTGCTCTATCGACACTAAAAATTGCAGTTCGATAAGTATTGAACGGGAATGCATGACCTTCCGGACTAACACTGAACGGTAATTTTTCGAACACATCTAAGTCAACACTAACTCTTTCCGGTCTTGTATTCAGCAAATTGCAAAGTGCATCTAAGTAATCATTTAAAGAAAATATTTCCTCTGAAGCAATATTATATGCTTTGCCTTTACTATCCTCAGTCTTTAACAAATCTACAAATGCTTTGGCTAAGTCCTTCACAAAAACATGTTGAGAAGCATAATCTCCGCTTCCGGGAATTAGCAATGGTTTACCATCTAAAATTCTTTGAATCCAAAAGTAATCCCGTTTCATGGGATCATGTGGACCACAAACATATGGTGCTCTAATCATCGATACTTCAAACTTACCTTCGTTATGTGCTTTCCATAAGACATCTTCACATTTTCGTTTGTCAATTCCGTATTGCATTCCAAAAGGATTCCTATCCCAAAATTTCATCAAGCGATGTTTATCATCTTCTTCATTGATTGGATTCCTAATTACATCCGAGACCATATATACAGAAATCGTACTAGTGTGAATTAATCGCGGAATTTTGCCAGCAAATACATCGACGATCATTTGTGATTCATCCGGTGTGTAGGCAATCATATCGTAAAGCACATCATAACTATTTTCGTTTGCAAGTTTTGCGAGGAATTCTCTATCATGTCTTTCACCGTAAGCGAATTGAACATTGCTTTTATCAAACAATTCAATATTTGATTCTCCACGGGTCACTAATGTAACATTGTGACCTTCATCGATTAAAAGCTTTACAACGTTGCTGCTTATAAATCCTGTTCCGCCGATCATTAATATTTTCATCGTAATTCCTACTTAAGAAGAATCATCTTCTTTGTAACAAAATTGTTTTGAAATTCAACTCTATAAAAGTAAACACCTGATGATAAATTTCTTCCGTTAAATTCAATTGTATGTCTTCCGGCATTTTCAAATTTATCTATTAATAACTTTACTTCTCTCCCAAGTGCATCATATACACTTAATTTCACATTTCCAGCTTCAGGTAAACTATAAGTTATTTTTGTACTTGGATTAAATGGATTCGGATAGTTCTGCGAAATTGAAAATTCATTTGGAACTGTTTCATCGTGATCATCTTCAACAGAGACTACTAATGCAACAGTATCGGCGAGACTTAATATTCGTGTTGTGAATTCTTCAATTGGTATTGTAATGTTTTCCAATCCTATGTAATCAGATTGAAAATATTCACCGTTAATTAAATCGGTTAGGTAGTAAGTTTTTGATGAATCTAAATTCATTTCTTCAACAGGTAAACTAAGTGAAGCACCGACATTTCTATCACCCATATTTATTAACCCAATTATATTTTCATCACTGTGCCATCTTCTAAAAGAATAGGTAAAATCATTCGGACTAACACTAACCTCTTTAAAGTTGTCACTGTACAGTGCGTGGGAATTAGTTCTTATTTCGGCTAATCTCTGGTAGAGATGATACAAACCATAACCGTCTTGTTCTTTAATTGTTTGTCCCGGATAGAATAATCTTTCAGTTCCGTAAGGATGACCTTCAGCACCAATTTCTTGTCCGTTATAAACCATTGGAATTCCGTTCAATGCAAAAATTAATGTCGCCGCCATCTTTGTTCTTTCAATACCATGATGAGTTATAAAGTGAAAGATATCGTTATTGCCAATGAACCGAAGTATTTTTGCATTCGAAGCATAACCGTTTCCGTTATTTGTCAAAGCATTTCTTAAGAGATTTGATCTATTATTTTGATTACTGTTATTGAAAATAGTCGGATTAGAATTTTCACTGTAAGATGTTTGAAAAGACCATTGAGAAACCCAATTTTCGTCGGGGAACCAGTCAAATCCTACATCAAATCTTTCATCGAAAGTTTCCGGCCAAGTTGCTTTATCCTCAGCGAGCATTAGAATTTCCGGTTTCATACTTTTTAGTGCGAGGCGCATTTCTCTTGCAAACTCCGGAGCTCTTGCATTCACGCCCCAAATTGCATCGTAACGATAACCATCAATGTCATACTTTTTAATCCAATGCTTAGCTGCTTCTATCATCCATCTATGCACTTCCGGATTATTATAGTTATAGTTAACTAAATCATTCCAAAAGTAATAAATGAATCCACCTGATCTTGAGTTATAGTGTTGTGAGTATGGAGCATTATCATTTTCGCTTTGGTAGAAATTATAATAATGGGAACTCTCTCCATTTCTAACTTTATCCTGAGCATAAGGATGATGAATTGAAGAATGATTTTGAACAATATCGAATAATACACGCATGCCAAGACTTTTGGCTGTTTGAATCAACTCAATCAATTCTTCTTCTGTGCCAAGGTCATCACGCATCTCAAAATAATTTGTAATGTCATATCCTTGTCCACCATACTCCGTTTTCATTATTGGTTGAATCCATAAAGTGTTGATGCCCATTTCACGTATTTCAGGAAGTTTATTCTTTATGTTCCGAAAATGATTATATAGAGTAAATATGTATGGAGTTACTTCATAAATTACCGCCGAGTCAATCCAAGCGGCATAATCTGTTTTGATGTTGAAAGGTGTAATTGAATTTGAGTCGACAGTTACAAATGTGCCGAACAAAGCCGAATCATTTTCTGAAGTAGTAACTAGCAATCTGAAATAGTATTCACCTAACGCAGCATCGTTGGAAATCATAACACTCGCAGATAAATCATTACCGGTTATCGATACTTCGGAAGGATTCGATTCATCCGCGAACCACTTATAGGTTAATGGAAGTTCTTTGGGATTTTCAACAACAGTTGCGTTTATAGTTACTTGATTCCCGGATACTCCAGGAGTCAATCTAACTTCAGGTAGTAAATCATAGCCGAGTGTTAGATTTAATGTATCGGAGTAAACAACACTACCTGAACTATCTATACCTACAAAAATTGTATTTTCTTTCTCAAATAATTTTATATTGACTGAAAACTCGTCGTCAATAATTTGAAAAGGAATTTCTTCTTCATTAAAATACAATGTGCCGCTTGATGAAAATTCACCGTTGACTTCACCATTAATAACCTGATCTTGTCCCCAAACTATTGCATCTTTTTTATGAAGCGAAATACCTTGTGAATAAGTTGAGCTGAATATAACCAACAGAATAAAAATGTTAAATAAAAACTTCATCATACTTCCTTTCTTTATGATTTCGGTAATCTTCCCCATTTATCAAGGAGTTCTTTTAATCTATAAAATGATCGTTTCGGTGATGCGTCTTCGCGAACTAATCCACCGTTTCTAATAAACGGTCTGAAGTCGGAGAAGTCATACCAATTTATTGCTTGAACATTTTTGCGTGCATAATAAAGTGTATATACTTCTTCCAACCAATCAGCTTGAAGTTCGTCATCCCATCTTCGGTGCCATTGATAAGGTGCGTCTTCGATATCCATTTCATCCATCTTTATTGCTTGTTCATAATAACCAGCTGATGCGCCGATCTCAGTGATATAAATCGGTTTGTTGAATTTATCTAACCTTTCAAGTAAACGAACTATGTCGGACAAATCGCGTTGTGGGAAATAAATTTGAATACCGAGTATGTCGAAATCGACACCGTCGTTAATTAAATCTTCCATAAATTTTCTTGGTGAACGTAACGGTCTATCTGCTGCTTCACTAGACCTTGCGTATCTTCCTCGTGCGGCATATTCGGCCCATGGACAGCAGTTATTGATTAATCGTTTGACATTTGGATTTACTTCCTTAACGGTATCACAAGCCAGTTTTGTTATCTCTGAAATTTGAGCCGGAGTGTGATGATGAATGTTAGCCCAATCATGATATTCGTTCACAACTTCCCAACTGGCAAGCTTATTACCGTAATGTCCAACTACGGTTTCAGTATGACTTTTAACATAATCTTTTAATTGAGAGAAGTTTTTATTCTTAAGCCAATCTGGTGTTACAACAGGATGGAACCAAAAAAGCGGTCGTCCTTCAATTGTTATATTATGATCTTCAAGCCATCCAACAATGTCATCTTTAATTCCAAATTTATGATCGCCTTCTTTAGGTTCGAAGAGCGGATACCATGTATCCCATATATAGTGTGTCACAGTTGCAAAATTGAACAATTCAACAAATCTCTTTGTCATGTCTTCTGACTTAGCCCAAATGTATTGGCGCGACTCACAACCGAAATAAACTTTATCTGTTCGCTTTTGAATCTCAATTTGTTGACGGGCGTGCTCAAGTTCAATTTTTTCTCCAGCCCAGAGGATATAATTCAATGCGCGGTTAGCAACTTCACCACTCTTCGGTCCATTATTTAATTTTTGTTTTGCATCGTTGCAAAGGTCTTCTCCTAAGTTAACTAAATGTTCAACTTCGCTTGAGAATTTAGTACCCATTAACTCATAACGTTTTTTTACTTCTCTATTTCTAACGACACGCGAAAGAGCGAATTCATAATTTAGATTTGACTCGGATGGAAAATCATCAATACTGTATAGCTTACCGCCGTTAGTTGCATCTAGAACAACGTTTCCGAATCCTTCCACGAACCAAAGAGCATTAATTGAAAATCGTTTTCCTTTCAACGAGTCTAGTTCATCAATAACAACCGACCCTTGATTGAAACGAACAGTTGATTTAAACGGATCAACATTTTCATCGGCTAGATATACCCAAGTTGTTTCACCCATCCATTCGTGCGGATATGATTTAATCGAAAGTTCTCTGTTGGTTTGTGCAAATATGTTTGATGATCTATCGATCAACGGAAGAGTTGTAAATGCAGCCGAAGCCATCAACCCTTTTTTAACAAAATTTCTTCTCGATTCGCGCATTTATTTTCCTTTCATTTAAGAGATCTGAATTGTTTTTGCAGTTTTATCAACCGGTCAACTGCTGCTTTCTTTTCACCTTTTGGTGAACGAAGGATGCCGCCACTTTTCAAGAATCCGTACGGATCAACAAAATCATACCAGTTAGCTGCTTCAATAAATTTTTGTCCATATGCATAAGTGAAAGTATATTCTAGCCAATCACCTTGTAATTCCTCATCCCAATGACGATGCCATTCGTAAGGATATTGTGAAAAGCTTCCTTCTTCCTTATCAATAAACTCATGTTTAATTCCGATAGATGGTGAGCCGACTTCTGCGAGATGAACTATTTTATCAAATTCTTTATAGCGTTCAATCTGCAAAATTTGATCAGCTGCAGAACGATGAGTAAAATAAACTTGAACACCAACAACATCGAAATCGACACTGGCTTCGATAAGCTGTTTAGTAAATTGATGCGGTGTTCGTTGGGGATATTTTGCTTCTATATCATGCCACTTACCTTTCTGAACATAATCACCAAATGGACAGCAGTTATTTAACAATAATTGAATGTTTGGATTTGTTTTTCTTGCAGCATCAAAAGCAATTTTAGTAAGTTCTATTGTTTGTTCATGATTAAGCTGCAGTTCGTTTGCCCAATCATGCATTTCATTTACAACTTCCCATACTTTTATCTTATTACCGTAATGAGAAACTACAGTGTGAACATGGTCTTCAACATACTGTAATAAACCCTTGTATGATTTTTTCTTTAGCCAATCAGGTGTAACCCAGGTGTGAACCCAGAAAAGCGGTCTGCCTTCAACAGTTATTCCTTTATCTAAAAGTTTATCGAGCAGTTCATCACGTTCTTTAAATTGTTTCTTTCCTTCTTGAGGTTCGAAATCAACCACATCACCTTTTAAGTAATGTGTTATGGTTGCGTAATTAAAGAGTTCGGTGAATCTATCTAAGAAAAGATTCTTATCCATTTGAAAATATCCGCGTGTATCACAGCCGAAGTAGAAATCTTTTCTATAACCAATATTTGCTACATCAAATTTTGCTTTTTCTAATTCGAGTAAATCACTTACCCATAAAGCATGTTTTAGTGCTCTTTGTGATTTTACAGCAGTTATATTCCCGTTTGACTCTTTTGTTTTCTCTGCATCACTTAAATATTCTTGCGAAAGTTCGTTAAGTGTTTTCACTTCTCTCGATGGAATGAATCCTTCACTCAAAAATTTTTGCAGTCTTTTTTCGTTTCTTTTAACTCTAGTATTAGCTAACTCATAATTCAGATTCAACTCTTTTGATCTAGATTTTTCCAAAGAATAAAACTCACCACCGTTATCAGCATTGATAAATAAATATCCATATCCTTCCACATTCCAGCGTAAGTTTATTCCAAACTTTTCAACTCCGGCTGAATCGGTTATTACAATTCCCTCTTTATCTAATTTTATATCTGATTTGAAAACATCACCATATTGATCAGTAGCAAATACAAATTCCTCGATGTGCGGACCACGTCCGTTTTGTACAAAGTGTGGTTTGAATGTTAGTTTTGATTGTGGCATAGTTATTAATCTTTTGTTAGTGAATATTGCCGTCGGTTTCAACCGACGGATTGAGTAATCATTTTAATGTTTGGCTTTAGCCGTATTGCAAAAACTCGATGGGGCTAAAGCCCATTAATTCTTTTTTTATTCTACTTTTCCGTTCGCTAAAGCGAACGGTAATTTTTCTATAAACTCTTCCAATACTTTTGCATATTTTTCAATCTATCATAAATTGGTCTAGCAGGGCCTTCGGGGGATTTTAAAAATCCACCGTTATCTATAAATGAATACGGATCAACAAAATCATACCAATTAATTGCTTCCACCCAATCTTTTGCATAAAAAATTGTATAAATCTGCTCCATCCAATCTGCTTGAAGTTCATCATCCCAATGGCGATGCCAAGGATAAGGAAGCTCCGGTATTCCAACTTCACCGGACATGATTGATTCTTTTGTCGGTCCTGCAGTTGTACCAATCTCAGTAATCTGCACAGGTCTTCCGTACTTTTTCAATCTTTCGGTCATTCTAATGTTATCGGCTAAGTCGCGATTAGTATATTGAAAATACAATTGCTGTCCCGTTATATCAAAATCAACTCCGGCTTCGTGACACATTTTTATAAATCTGTGCGGAGTAATTATATCATATCGTTCAGGAACAGTGCTCCAATCCATCAACTGAACATAATCAGCTTGGATACAACAGTTGTTTATTAATCGATGAACTTTGGGATTTGTATCCTTTGCTACATCCGCGATAAGTTTTGCAATTTCTACCATTTGATCGGGAGTTAATTTTAATGGGTTGCCCGGATCATGTGCTTCGTTTATAATTTCCCAAGCGTACATTTCATCACCGTAATGACTTACAACTTCACGAGTGTGTCTTTCTAAATATTTTAATAGTTCTGGATAGCTTTTCTTCATTATCCAATCGGGCATACAACAATCTGCGGACCAAAATATTGGTCTTCCTTCAACAGTAACTCCTCGTTTTCTTAATTCTCGAAACTGTTCGTCTCTATCGAGATAAGTATAATTACCTTCTTCTTTTTCAAATCGTGGTAAGTAGTGTGTTATTGTTGCATAGTTAAAAATATCACTGAACATATCGAGGAAGTAATCTTTATCCATATGCGGATAACCTTTTGTATCACATCCGATGAAAAAGTCGGGACGATGTCCGCGAAGTACAATATCTTTTCTTGCTTTATCGAGTTCGAGCATTTCGCCTCCCCACATCGAATAGTAGAGAGATTTCTGTGATAGCTGTGCTCGTTTCCACTCATCGGCACTTACTCTTTGTGCATCATGAAAATATTCTTCGCTTAAATCGAGATATGCTTTTACGTCCTTTTCGGGGAAGTAACCTTCTTTCATAAATTGGTTGTAACGTTCACGGTTTTTAACCAGACGAGATTTTGCCAATTCGAAATTTAAATTATACTGCTTCTCGTTACCCATTGAAGGAAGTTCGTAAAACTCACCGCCGTTGTCTGCTGTCATATAAATGAAACCGAATCCCTCAACATTCCATCTTACATTGATTCCTATTTTATCTCGCCCTGCGGAGTTTGAAATTTTTACTCCGTCGGGATATGCAAAAATATTAGAATAGAAAGCATCCCAATTTTCATCACTTGCAAAAGCCCATTGCGGGAATGCCCAGTCTTTTTCACCTAAGGAGTCGAGCGATTTTACCATTCCGTAATGCGGACCGCTTCCATTCTGCACTACGTAAGATCG
>QZJX01000079.1 GCA_003599395.1 Ignavibacteriales bacterium
TATTGATAGGTTAAGGGAAGATTATCCTTATCTTCAATTCGATACAATCCGCAAAATAGTTTATCAACTTCAGAAGTAATTATATTCTTGACAAACTATAGTAGTAGATTTATATTTACGACATCAAGCTTTCAAAGACATTGATCTTTGAGTTTGTGTTCCGGCCCAGTGTCTCCCCCCAACACTGGGCTTTTAATTTTAACAAGGGATTTATTATGGCAAAACAAATCAAAAAACAATCACGCATTAGAAAAACTAGATCAGAGTCACCTTTTAAGAATTATTGGACTCGGGAAAATTATTTATTGTTAAGTGCTGGTATATTGGTTCTTGTTCTTGGTTTCTTTTTAATGACATTCGGTCCGTGGGATAATCCGGTTTCATTAACGATTTCACCTATTATTTTACTTATTGCATATCTTATTATCTTTCCATTAGCAATTTTATATAAGAAAAATAAAAAAGCCGGAACTTCAGAAAATGTTCCTAGCAAAAGTTAAAGGAAACTTAGTTTCTACACAGAAGAACGAATACCTAAAAGGTCATAAGTTGCTAATCGTTCAAGCAATTGATTTCGATGGTAATTTTATTGGTTCAAGTGAATATATAGCACTCGATTTAATTGACGCGGGAATTGGTGATACTGTAATCGTTGCTCGTGAAGGGGATGCTGTTCAACAAATTCTTGGTCACGGGAATGCACCAGTAAATACAATGATTATTGCTATTGTTGACGACGTAGATCTAGCAGAAAAGTAATTTTAATAAAACCACATTATTAAATTGGATCTCAAAAATCTCTCAGCATTAAGTCTGCTACTTAAAATTGATGGTCTTGGTCCTTCAAAAATCCTTAATCTAGTTTCAAAATTTCATTCTCCTTCAGAGATATTTGCAGCTTGTAAAAATGAACTTTCTCAAGTCAGTTTAATTAGCAGTACTCTAGCCCGGAGAATTCAGCTTGCTTCGAATGAACTTTTAGATCATGAGAAAATATTTCAACAAGAAATTGAGCAATTAAATGAGAGGGGTTTTAAACTAATCACTTATTTTGATTCTGAGTATCCGGCAATCTTAAAAAATATTTACTCCCCGCCAATCTTTTTATTCGTTTGGGGAAAATTAATGGATGATGATAAATATTCTTTAGCTGTGGTTGGTACAAGACGACCGACTGCCTATGGCAGGAAAATTGCCGAGAAAATTTCTGCGGAGTTAGTTGAAAATAGAATAACAATAGTAAGTGGATTGGCGCGGGGTATAGATTCTATTGCTCATAAAACGGCTTTAAAGAATGGTGGTAGAACTGTTGCAATTATTGGTTCAGGACTTGATAAAATCTATCCACCTGAAAATAAAGATTTGGCAAAAGAGATCTCTGAAAATGGTGCTGTAATTTCTGAATTTCCATTAGGTACTAAACCCGATGCTCAAAACTTTCCCAGGCGAAATAGAATAATTTCCGGATTAACACTTGGATCGGTTATCGTTGAAACAAATATAAACGGTGGCGCAATGCAAACTGCCAGATTAGCTCTCGATCAAAACAGAGAAGTTTTTGCTGTCCCGGGAAATTTAGAAAGTCCGCAAAGTGAAGGCACAAATGAATTAATAAAAGAGAGCAGAGCAAAGCTTATTACAAGTGCAGAAGATATTTTAGTTGAATTAGATCTAAAATTAAAACCGATACTTGGTAAAAACATTCCAAAAGAAAAATTAGATATCAGTCTTTTTGAACAGAATATTTTAGACCATTTAGACAACAATCCGATTCACATCGACCAACTTTCACAAAAATTGGGTTGTTCCACTTCAGACTGTTTGGTTAACTTGCTAACGCTCGAATTCAAAGGATTGGTTAAACAGCTTCCAGGTAAGCAGTTTATAAGTATGTAATCAATTCTACACTTATTTTTAATACTTCTTTCTATTCTTCCAAAGAAATTTCAAAAAATCTTTTAATGACTTTTCTTTGCCCATTTCAGTCGGCTTGTAATACTGTTTATTAACTAATTCATTCGGAAGATAATTTTCATCCACAAAATGATTGTCAAAATCATGCGGGTATTTATAACCTTTTGCATAACCGATAGATTTCATAAAACTAGTAGGAGCGTTTCTTAAATGATTTGGTACTGCATAGAGTTTCTCATTCCTAACATCAGCAAGTGCTTTATCGATTGCTAGATATGAAGAATTACTTTTAGGTGAAGATGCTAAGTATGTGGCGCATTGTGCAAGAATAATTCTTCCTTCGGGCATTCCAATTTTATCGACGGCACCAAAAGTTGCTTCTGCAAGTACAAGTGCATTTGGTGATGCATTCCCGATATCTTCGGCTGCAAAAATCAGCATTCTTCTGGCAATAAATAAAGGATCTTCCCCGCCCTCTATCATTCTGGCCATCCAATAAATTGCGGCATCAGGATCACTGCCTCTTAAGCTTTTTATAAATGCTGAAACCACATTATAATGTTCTTCGCCGGCTTTATCATAAATAATATTCTTTTGTTGAATAATGTTCTCGATTACATTCTTCGTAATGTCTATACTTTCATCATTATTGTGTTGAGCAAAAACTAACTCAAGTATATTAAGCAAAGTTCTCGCGTCTCCTCCACTTATATAAATAAGATAGTCTCTATCAAATTCATTAATCTTGTAAGCCCTCAACGTTTCATCATTCATCAGTGCATAATCGATAATATTATTAAGATCATCTATTGTTAATTCATTTAGAATGTAAGTCCTCGTCCTTGATCTCAAAGCTGAAATAACTTCAAACGAGGGGTTTTCAGTTGTTGCGCCAATTAAAATAATCTGTCCCGATTCAACTGAGGATAATAATGCATCTTGCTGAGCCTTATTGAAACGATGAATTTCATCTATAAATAAAATTGTTCTTTTATTGTATTGAAGATTTGTAACTGCAGTTTCAATTACTTTTCTTACATCCTTCACACCAGATGAAACGGCATTAAGTTGATAGAAATCTGATTTGGTTTGAGCAGAAATAATTTTAGCTAATGTAGTTTTACCAGTTCCCGGTGGTCCCCATAAAATAAATGACGACAAATTATCACTTTCAATCATTACTCTGATAGGCTTTCCTTGGCCAACTAGGTGTTTCTGTCCAAAAAATTGATCAAGATTTTTAGGTCGGATTCTTTCTGCAAGTGGTGTATGAGAAGTTATATTACTCTTGGTTGCCATTAGTTTTAATTTTTACATCAAGCCCTTTTTCTAAAGGACGTTTCATGTTATATTTTTCGCGAGCGGTTTTTTCTTTTTTAAAGCGGTCGTTTCTTAATGAATCCATTTCTGCTTCAATTTTTTCTATTCGTTTTTCGGAAGATTTTATTTCTCTTTCGAGTGATTCAACTCGATTTTTAACTTCAAGATACTTAAGAATACCTTTGTTATTGAAAAACAGAAAAGCTAAGATGAGTAGAACAACTAAAAAGTAAACTCCCCCTATTATCTTTGCTTTTGATAGCGACTTTAACTTAGCCATTTAATTCATGCTTAATAATTCTATCTATCAATTCGTAAAACGAAACTCCAACCGCTTTTGCCATTTTGGGGATTAAGCTGTGACTCGTCATCCCCGGTAAAGTATTAACTTCCAGACAGTAATTTTTGTAGTCGTTTGTAAGCCTGAAGTCAACTCGTGCATAGTTTGAACACTCAACGGAATTAAATGCAAGAAGAGCTTGATGCTGCAAGTGACTTGCTACATTTTCGGGAATATCAGCCGGAACGATATATTCACTCATACCGTCAGTGTATTTACTTTCATAATCATATAAGCCATGTTTTGGTTTAATTTCAAGAACAGGCAAAGTCTGTTGACCCAAAATTCCTACTGTTACTTCCCTACCGGGAATATATTCTTCAATTAATACTTTAGTTGAAAATCTTTTTGCCAGAACGATTGATTCTTCAACTTCGGCATCTCCTCTGCATACAGTTAAACCAACAGTTGAACCTTGATCATTTGGTTTGATAATACAAGGGTATCCAAAAAATTTCTTAATCTTATCTTTTATTACTTCATAATTTATTTCGTTAAATCCGACAACGAACCATTTAGGAGTTGCTACATCATAATGTTGGAATAAAATTTTTGACATTATTTTGTCCATTGCCATCGCGCTAGATAAAACTTTGGACCCTGTGTATTTTATACCTCTTAGTTCAAGTAAGGATTGCACGGTTCCATCCTCACCGTATTTACCGTGTAAACCTAAAAATACCAGATCAGTGTCATGTGGCAGCAATGAATTAATGGCTTCAACATAATTTTCTTTCTTTACTTCGCTAAAATCATCTTTTACAAAGTACAATCTTTCGTCTGTCGGTTGATTTTTTCCATAAGCCGGATCGATAAGAATCAGTTCATGTCCAAGTTCACGAATAGCATGAGCAATAGATTTACTTGATTCTTTCGAGACTTCTCTTTCAGGTGAAGCCCCACCAACTAATAAGGCGATTTTTAATTTTTTATTAGACATTTTTAATAATCCATGCGAGAATTTTTATTAATCTTTATACCATAAGTCGATTCTGCGATGTTATATAATTCTTTCAGTTTGAGATTTGGAATTGTTTTTTCTCTTCCCATTGATCTGGCTACAGATAAAATTTGTGCTGCGTGTTCAAGTTTTTCCATTCTGAAATAGGCGCCTTTAATTGTTTTTGCAAAAGTTACTGCTCCATGATTTTCAAACAGCAGTGCATAAGCAAAATCAATATATGGTTCCATTGATTTGGGAAGTTCATCTGTAGACGGAGTTGAATATTTACAAAGCGGCACTTTACCCAATGACAAGATTACTTCTGGGAAAATAGGAGTTGTAAAACCCTCTCCTATTGCTGCAAATGCTGTTGCATGAACGGGGTGACAATGAACAACGGCATCAATATCACTACGTCTTTTGTAAGCGAGCAGATGGATTTTGCTTTCAGTTGAAGCTTTGCCACTGCCGCTTACTACATTTCCGTCGTAATCAATTTCTATTAAGTCTTCTTCTCGAATTTCACCTTTGCATTTTCCGGATGGAGTAATAAGAATTTTTGACGAATCTAGTCGAATGGATAAGTTTCCGTCATATGCTGCAACGAATCCTTTTTCATAAACTTTATGACAGTACTTGACAAGTTCACTTCTTATTGACATTGCCTTTCCAATTCTTCCATTAACTTTAGATTTATAAGTCCATCTTCGCCGCTGACCAAAGGAATTTCATTATTCAATATTGCCGATTGAAAATCACGTAATCGGAATAGTAACTTATTTGCTCTTCTTCTAAATGCTTTTTTGGTTTCACCATGAAGATCAATAGTAAGTCTACTTTGAGATGGTTTCTTTCCAATTACGTTTTCAATACTGATGGCACCTTTATAGCCGAGTATTTCTATACGATTAAAAAATCTTTTCGTGTTGAAGGAAACATTAAAATGACCGTAACCACTTTTCTGAAATTTTAATACAGCAGATGAAAAATCTTCAACATCACTTTTATAAATTATGTTATCCATGTAACCTTTAATCTCAATAATTTCTCCGCCGAAAAATCTGAGTAAATCAATCATGTGCGTACCAACATCACGAAGAGCTCCACCACCGCTAAGCTCGCGTTTAAATCTGAAATTTTCACTTGGTGGAATATCTGCATTAAAGGAAGCTGAAATAGATACAATCTTTCCAATTAGTTGATTATCAATCAATTCTTTGGCTTTAACTACCAGAGGATGAAATCGATGAACGTAGTTTACAGATAGCTGAACCTTATTCTCTTTACAAACCTTCACCATTTCTTCAGCTTGTTGACTATTTAACGCTAGAGGTTTTTCGCAAAGAATATGTTTACCGGCTTGTGCAGATTTAATCACTCTCTCATAGTGGTTGGAATTTGCACCATTTATATAAACTGCTTTAAAATCTTCTTTCAAAAACTCATCGAAGTCATCGTACGTTTTGGAAATTCCAAATTTGACGCCAACACTTTTTGCTCTTTCTTTGGAAGCACTAAATAACGCTATCGGTTTACTTTTTTTTAGAAGTTGAAATGTTGGTAAAAATGTGTGTTCAGTAAAGTAACCGCAACCTGCGATTCCCCAAGTTAATTTTTTACCGCGTGGTATTTTCAATCTTGGTTTTACCATTTCATAATTTTAATTTTTTCATCAACATGTTTATTGGCTTGGGATTTTGCATAATATAAAAATGAATTGCTGGTACATTTTCATTCAATAATTCTTCAACTTGTTTTGCAGTCCAATTGACACCAATTTCTAAAACGTGTTCCGGTTTTGCTTTATCAATTTCTTCTGTTAATTCATTAGGTAAATCAATGTAAAAATGTTTTGGTAAACTTTGTAATTGCTGCTTGGAAGTTACAATTTTTAGTCCTGGTATGATCGGCACAGTTATGCCGGCTTCTTTGCATTTTTCTAAGTATTGAAAATAATTTTTATTATCGTAAAACATTTGAGTAACAACATAATCTGCGCCAGCATCAACTTTTTGTTTTGTATATTTTATATCAATCGCGAGATTTGGAGCTTCAAAATGTTTTTCAGGATAACCACCAACTCCAATACAAAAATTCATTGGCTCAGCATCTAGAAGACTATCTTCTATATACTTTCCGCTATTGATATCTTTTATTTGCTTTACTAAATCAATTGCGTATTGATTTATACTTCTTCCAAATTTAACTGGCTTATGATAACCGCTATCATCACCTCGGATGGCAAGTACATTATCAATACCCAAATAGTGGAGTTCAATAAGAAAGTCTTCTGTCTCTTCTCTGGTAAAACCATGACAAATTACATGAGGTACAGCATCAACATTATATTTATTTTGAATCAATGCACAGATGCCAAGTGTACCGGGACGTTTTCTTTTTATCTTCATTTTATATCCACCCGAGGGAGTTTCTTCGTATATAACTTCTGCGGCATGACTGGTTATATCAATAAACGGCGGATTAAATTTAATTATTGCATCCAACACTTCCATAAGGGCTTTTATGTCACCACCCCGCTTGGGAGGTATAATTTCAAAACTTATTAATGTATGTTTTGCTTTAGCTAAATGTTCTATGACTTTCATTTAAGAATATGCTTCCTGAATTATATTAATATTGTTGATCTATTATGTTAAACTAAGAAATTATTTTCACTTTTTGATTATAGTAAATTTATAAGGTAAACTTTTTATAAAAATCATATCAAGTTCTAACTCCCTATAATTTCCTTCAAGCCAGTCAGAGGTCATGTCACTGTAATGATCACTGAATATATGACCTGATTGACCAGTCGGTAGTATGTAATTGAATTTATTTTTTTCGCTAAAGTCGTAAATATATCTCATCGAAGGACCGAGTTTATTTAAGTACGGTTCAGTAAAAGAGTATTCTGTGTTAAAGACAGTTGTACCGTCACCACCGATTGGAAACGGACCAATATTAACAAAGTTATCAATTACAGGATTAACTCCATCAAAGAAATGCTTAAATTCAATCTGATGTAATTCTCCCCATTGCCAAGTTGCCAAATTAGTTCCAAATTTTTCTTCAAGGAATGTTAATGCATCAACTAAACTTTCACGAATAATTGCATCTCGATTTTCAATTTCTTCTGTTCCAATATTATCGAACCAAGTGGAATTCCCTTTTTCAAATAATTCAATTATTACTCGATACGGAATGTTTGCAATAAAAACATATTCATGAAAAAGTTCTTCGCCCATTTCATCCATAAAAATATTTTCTAACAACTTTATTAAGAATACATTAAATATTGTTGGCGTTTGACTTTTGGCATCCATATGATAATTCCATTTATTCAGTAGTTCCAATGCCAAACTTAAATTATCATCTTCAATTTTTGCTTGACCGAATGCACTTGTGATATGTGGCGTGATTCGCTTTGCATAGTAAGAAAAGAAATCATTCTGCAATTGCTTAAAATCTTCAATGGAAAATTTCTCTTTTGAATTTAAGAATTCATCTATTCGTTCGATTCTAGATGATGGCTCCCACAGATTTGAAATATGATATTTAAAATTGCTGACGGTTTTGTTATTAGCCGAAGCAATATAATTCTGAGGTGGATTAAAAAGTTTAGGCATTTCTTCAAATGACACGAATCCTTTCCAATCATCTACAGAAGTAGTTCCGTCATAAACCAAGGTCGGACTTACATTATTTCTGATTGGTAATCTGGCTGCACAAGCATAACCGATATTCCCTTGATCATCAGCATAAACAAAATTTTGTCCGGGCGAAGTAAACTCCTTAACTCCTGCAAGAAATTCATCCCAGTTCTCTGCCTTGTTAATTAATAAAATACCCATCAGTTCATCACTGAATTCATATGCAGTCCATCGCATGCTAATGTTTGCTTTGTTTTGTTGTTCGTTCGGGAAGAGATCATTATAAGCATGTGCACCCGAAACTATTGGTCCACGATGTGTTGATCTAATTTTAAAAATTACACTCGAAGAATCTTTTACAAAAATTGTATCTTCTTCAATTTCCAAATCGTTCCATTTTCCATCCAATAAGTATTTGGTTTTCGACGAATCAAATTGCTCAAAGTAAAAATCAGCATCATCAGCCATCACATTAGTTAATGCCCAAGCAATGTTTTCATTTTTACCGATGACAATTGCCGGTAAACCCGGAATCGTAAAACCCTCGACATTCCATTGATTACTTCTTATTGAAGCGAAATACCATTTACCCGGTGCTTGAAATGCTAAGTGTGGATCATTCGCAATTATTGGTTTACCAGTAATTGATTTTTCTCCGTTAACCACCCAACTGTTTGATCCTATGTGTGTACCGACAAATCCAGTGAATTTTCTGAATTCCTTATTAAGCCTTATCAAATCAAGAGAAATTAGCGGACTAGTTTTCAAATTGTTTGGTATAATCGTCGGCGCATTTTCCGGGTAATCCGGAATTATTTCCTTTACTTTATCTTCATCAAACTTTTGTATTAAATGTGAAATTGCAATATCTGCCCACCAACTTATATTTAGTTCGAACGCCATTAACTTTGCAAGCAGCAACGAATGTTCTGGTTCCCAAGGATATGGTTCATAGTTCAGAATGTCGAACTCAAGTGAATGCTTACCCGAATTTTCATTAATGAAGAAATTCACACCGTTGGAATATGCTTCTAATATTTCTTTGGACTTAGGATCAATTTGCGAGTAATGTTTTTCGACTGTTTTCTCAATCTTCATTGTTTTGAACATTTTATCAAAAGGAACGGTTTTATTTCCTAGAATTTCGCTTAATCTGCCTTCACCGGCTCTGCGAGCAATATCCATTTGGAATAACCTTTCTTGTGCATGCAGATAACCAAGTGCAAATACTGCATCACTTTGATCTTCGGCAACAATAAAAGGAATTCCCACCGAATCACGGTAAATTGTAATATTGTCTTTAATTACTGATGATTCTGTAGAACCATTAAAATTTGGGGAATAACTTTTTAGAAAGAAGTAGGAGATTATTACAAATCCAATCAACACTAAAACTATTGATAAAATTGTTCCGACAAAAACTTTAGTTAACTTTTTCATTTCAGAATTCCGAATTAATCTTCTATCCCTTTAATCATATTGTCCGGTAATGACTTGGAAGCTTTTGCACCGAGTTCTTTTATTGTTTCAATACTTCTTAAAATGTTTCCTCTTCCATCAGATAATTTATTCTTTGCATCATGGTAAGATGCATCTGCTTCGGAAATCTTTTTACCTATTTTTTCAAGATCATCAACAAAGCCGACAAATTTATCATACAACATTCCGCTTCGTCTGGCAATTTCCATCGCATTTTTATTTTGACTTTCTCTTCGCCAAATATTTTCTATGGTTCTTAACGTTGCCAATAAGGTAGATGGACTAACAATTACTATATTATTCTCGAAAGCGTCATTAAAAACACTCGGATCTTTTTGAACTGCCAAACTAAATGCAGGTTCAATTGGAATGAACATCAACACAAAATCCGGCGGATTTAAGTCCTCAATATTTTGATATTCTTTTGCACTCAAACCTTTGATATGAGATCGAATAGAAAAAATGTGATCCTTAACAGCTCTTTCAATTTCTTTTTCATCATCCGCGGACGAATATTTTTCATAAGCAACAAGTGAAACTTTCGAGTCAATAATTATACTTTTCTTTTCGGGCAGTTTTATAACAACATCCGGTCTTAACCTTTTGCCGGTTTCATCTGTAAAACTTTCTTGAATTGTATAATGTTCATTTTTTACCAATCCGGATTTTTCAAGTATGGTTTCAAGAACAAATTCGCCCCAAGAACCCATTACTTTTGTATCACCTTTTAAAGCTTTGGTAAGATTCTCGGCTTCATCTGACATTCGTCTGTTTAGTTCTTGCAAAGTTTTCAAATGAGTTGTTAATTCGGAATAACTTTTTGTATCCGATGCGTGAATTTCATCAACTCTTTTTCTGAAATCTGTAATTCTTTCACGCAACGGGTCCAATATATTTCTTAGATTTTCTTGATTCTGCTCGGTGAATTTTTTGCTTTTATCTTCTAGAATTTCGTTTGCCAAATTTTTGAACTCTATTCTGAATCTTTCCTGAAGTTCTTCAATCTCTTTTTTTTGATTGGATAATTTTTCTTCGAGATTTACGTTTTGGGTATTAATCTTTGAATACTCGGAACTGATTTCCAATAATTTAGTTCTTTCTTTTTCAAGATTACTTTTCAATTCATTCAATTCATTTTGGTAAAGAGAAACTTTTTCTTCGGCTCTAGTTTTTGCAGATTTTATTTCATCGAGTTCTTCAATTGTTAAGCTTGAACTCTTTTTGTTGTTCAATTTTGAAATCAAAAATCCGATTAAAAATCCGACAATAATTCCAATAATTAAATAAACTATTTCCATCATAACCCCAAAATTTACATTTGATTGCTGATCATTTTATCTTTGGACTAATTTAATCATATTCTAACTTCCATTCACCGATTTTTCTCGTCGATTTACCGATTCTTTATTTAATACCTCCGTTGCATAGTATATTTTTCGATAGAAATTTTAATTAAGGAGGAAAGAATGAAAGGAAGAATAAACATCAGCTTAATTATCGGAATAGCCCTGGTGGTTCTCGGTGGATTATTTTTATTGGATAATTTTGATGTAATTTATTTTGATGTCCCTTGGTGGATATTCAAATGGCAGTCTATACTAATTATAATCGGTTTGTTAATTCTTGCAAATTCCGAAAACAAAACAGCCGGATATATTCTAATTGCAATAGGTTTATTTGCTTGGTTCCCCGGGTTGTGGCCTCTTGTTTTAATCGGTTTGGGATTTTACATACTTTATAAGAGAAGAGATACACCAAAACAATTTTCAGATGAGGATAAAGATTCCCCATTCAACGAAGAAACCGACGAATACTTAAATGATGTTTCAGTTTTTGGTGGAGGTAAAAAAGTTATCAATTCTCAAAATTTTAAAGGCGGTAAAATAACAGCAATCTTCGGTGGATCGGAAATTGATTTGTATGAATGTAAACTTGCAAAAGGAACTAACTACCTTGATGTATTTGCAATGTTCGGCGGTAGTGATATTACTATGCCGGCAGATTGGAATGTAAGAATTGATGTTGTTCCGATATTCGGAGGTTTTTCCGACAAACGAAGAAAAGATCCAAACCAAGTTCCTGATCCGGAAAAGAAATTGATAATTAAAGGTTTAGTTCTCTTTGGCGGCGGAAATTTAAAAAGTTAATTTTACTGGAGGATAAAATGAAACAATGTAACGGAAGATTATTAATAGGATTTTCACTTATAGTTGTGGGACTTGCATTTGTACTTCGCAATCTAAATGTTTTTTCTTGGGAGTTTGAATACGTTTTCCTTTCATGGCCGTCATTAGTTTTTTTGATAGGACTGGTTACAACAATTTCCTCCCGCGGAAGTTTCTGGGGTTTCTCTGCTATGATTGTTGGCGCAATATTTATAACGGCTCGTTATTATGATTATCCGGCCGGAGAAATATTTAGCGATATATGGCCTGTGTTCATTATTTTATTAGGACTCTCAATTTTGTTTCAACATAAAAAGAAAAAATACATCGAAGGTGAAAAAACAGAAGGTTGGGTTGATTATGCGGACAACACCTTGGATTTAAGTACAGTCTTTAATGAAAATAAATATCGAATAACATCTCAAAATTTCCGAACCGGGAAAACTTCAACTTTGTTTGGTAGTACCGAATTGGATTTTAGAGATGCAAAGCTTGAACAAAATGCAACGCTTTATTGTGATACAATTTTTGGCGGTACCGAATTAACCATTCCATCTACTTGGAAAGTAATTAATAAAGGTTCGGCTATTTTTGGGGGTTCAGCGGATGAAAGAAGAAAATCAGCTCCTGTCAACGATAATGAAGAGAATGTAATTACAATTAATGGCTTCACTCTATTCGGAGGAATTGAAATTAAATCATGATGCACCCGTTCTTAAATAATAAAACAAGCATTATAGTTTATAGCTCTGTTTGGATTTCGATTTTCGCGGTTCAGAGTCTTACACTAATCTATTTTATTAATTTGGAAATGTGGTTGGCAATTGCGGATTCATTTGTTTTCACCGGCATTTTATTTTTACTTGGAATTGCGTTATGGTATCCATCTAAATTTATCGGATTTGAATCTACTTCAGTTAGAAACATTTTGATCAACCACGCGATTGGTGCTTCTGTAACAAACTCAGTTTGGATTGGTTTAAGTTATTTTATTTTGTCACGATTAATACACACTACAACCTATCTAGAGTTTCTTGATGCATCGATTATATGGCGGTTATTAATTGGGTTGTTAATTTATTCAATTATAATATCAATTTATTATCTGCTCATTTATTACAATAACTTCAGAGAAAAACTTCAGCAAGAAACAGAATTAAATACTTTAGTAAAAGAAGCCGAACTTAGATCACTGAAATATCAAATCAATCCGCATTTTATTTTCAACAGTTTGAATTCGATCAGCTCACTCACCTTAACTAACCCTGACAAAGCGCGTGAAATGACAATAAACTTATCAACTTTTTTGCGTGGTACACTTTCTAAAAATGAAAAGCAAAAGAATAAACTTTCCGAAGAATTAGAAACAGTAAAATTATATCTGGAAATTGAGAAAGTTCGTTTTGAAGGAAAGTTTGAATTGATCGAAGAACTTAGTGAAGATTGTCTAAAAGTAGAAGTCCCGAACATGATTTTACAACCGCTTTTTGAAAACGCAATTAAACATGGCGTTTATGAAAGTCTTGACAGTGTGCAAATAAAAATCAGTTGTAATAAAGAAGGTGAATACTTAAGAATTTCTGTATCCAATAATTTTGATTCCAAAGCTGCACCACGTAAAGGTGAAGGAATTGGAATCAAAAATATTCAAAACAGATTACGATTGATTTACAACCGTGATAATTTACTGCGTGTAAAAAAATCTGATAAC
>QZJX01000014.1 GCA_003599395.1 Ignavibacteriales bacterium
TGTGTTCTTAAAAATCATCAATGAAAGAATTCCATCAATACCGTACTGATCTAATGGTGGATACATTCCAATTTTTGGTTCTATTTGATTTAGGCTTCCGACACTAATTGAGTTTGCCGTGTAAACTTTAGTATCTATTCTTTCACCGTTATGCCTAAAACCGGTATAAAATCCCGTTTCGTCGGTTTCACCTTTGATCTTCTTAAAAAAATTATTTGATAAAACATGAGCGCCGCCGCCGGTATCTAATAAAAAAGTTCCGGATTCATCATTGACTTTTACTTTTATGAAAATTAATCCGTAATCATTTATTGTAATTGGTATTTGTTCTTGAGAGAATAAAATTGTTGATGTTAGGAGTAGTACTGTTAAGAAATTTTTCACTCATTCATCCTTCTTATAAATGATATTTTATAAAGACGAAGCAATGATTAAAAATGTTACAAAAAAAACCGCATCTAGTTGATGCGGTTTTTTTACTAAAAGTTATTTACTCAATTCGAGGAAGACGAGTTTCTTCCCTTTTTTATTTTTGATGTTGGTCGGTTTATAACCTAATTCAAAAATTGTAGATTTTTTAATGTAGGATTTATATTTCATTTCTGCTGTTTTATATTCTTCTTCTAAATTGCCGCCTTTAACTGCAATAATATATGCTTTCTCTTGAATCAAAGGAATTGAATATCGAAATAGAATAATTAGAGGTACAGTTCCCCTGCTGACAATTAAATCAAATTTATTTGCATACTTTTCTTTGAATTCCGGCGATTCGACTCTGTTATTTTCGGCAACAATGTTGCTTAATTTCAGCTTATCAATAAACTCATCAACAGCTTCAATTTTTTTTGCGGTTGAATCAGCTAAAACACCTCTAAGCATTGGACGAGTTATCGCAAGTGGAATTCCGGGAAAACCGCCGCCTGTTCCAATATCTAAAAAGTACTTTAATTTTTGTGGTATGAATTCTGAAATGAATGCTGAAATAAAAACATGGTTTTCAATTATGTTTTTTTCATCTCGTCGTGAGATTAAATTAACTTGCTGATTTTTCTTAATAACTAAATCGGCAAAGTGTGCCATACGTTCAAGTTGATATTCATCAGGAGTAATTCCGTTTTCCCAAAAGAATTGTCTAAGCTCTCTTAAATATTGTTCTTGTAGATCCAAATGGTTACCCTCAAAAATTAATTCTTCAAATATACTAATAAAATAGAAATATCAGAAGGTGAGACACCCGAAATTCGAGATGCCTGTCCTATTGACCGAGGTCTAATTTTATGTAATTTCTCTTTAGATTCGTTAGAAATAGTTTTTAAGTTCAAAAAATTAAAATTTTCTGGTATTCTAACTTCCTCTAGTTTTTTCATCTTCGCAATTAGATCATATTGACGCTGAATATATCCTTCATATTTCAATTCTATTTCTACTTGTTCAAGTGCTTTTTCATCTTCAAGAAGAGATTTTGCTAAAGGATATTTTTCATGATCAAGTTCATACAGAAGATCTCTAAGCTGCATCTCAGGTCGCTTTGTTAATTTGCTTATTGATTCAGCATTATCAATAACATTGGTTTCCTTTTGTTCAAGTAGATGATTGATTTCATCGGGTTTGAATTTAACTTCTTCAAAAAATTCAACACTTTTTGTAATAAGGATTTCTCTTGTTTTCATTTCTTTAAATTCATCATCACTTATCAAACCGAATCTATTACCGAATTCATATAATCTTCTATCGGCATTGTCTTGTCTAAGCAGCAATCTATGTTCGGCAAGCGAAGTAAACATTCTATAAGGTTCGTTTATTGATTTACCAACTAGATCATCAATCAGAACGCCTATATAAGCCTCGTTTCTTTTTAAAACAAACTCTTCTTTTCTGCCAAGAATATTTAGAGCTGCATTTATCCCGGCAACCAAACCTTGTCCGGCAGCTTCCTCGTACCCGGATGTTCCATTAATTTGTCCGGCAAAGTAAAGTCCCCTAATTAATTTAGTTTCCAGTGTAAGATCAATTTGGTAGGACGGAAAATAGTCATATTCAATTGCGTATCCAGGACGAACCATTTCAGCATTTTCCAAGCCGGGTATTTTTGCAATTGCTTCTCGTTGAATTTCTTCAGGAAGTGAGGTTGAAAATCCGTTTACATAAATCAAATCCGAATCCAAGCCTTCCGGTTCTAGAAAGATTTGATGACTTGGTTTATCGGAGAATCTTACAATTTTATCTTCGATTGAAGGACAATACCGGGGACCCACTCCGTTTATAATTCCCATAAACATTGGTGAACGGTCAAAACCTTTTTCTAGAATTTTGTGAACTGAATCGTCAGTTTTGGTTAACCAGCAGCTTACTTGAGGAAGAAACGGAAACCGTGATCGATCAGTTCTTCTAGAAAATGGTTGTGGATTTTCATCACCGGGTTGTTCTTCTAAAATATCATAATTGATAGTGTCAAGTTTTAGTCTGGGAGGAGTTCCGGTTTTTAGTCTCCCGGATTCAAACCCCATTTTTGCAATAGATTCAGTTAGGCCGGTTGCAGGTTGTTCTCCGAATCTCCCACCCTTTGTAGAATTTAGACCAGTATGCATCAGTCCATTGAGAAATGTCCCTGAACAAACGATCAATGCTTTGCATTTAATTTCATTTCCATAAAGAGTTTTTACACCAACAATCCTTTTATCTTCTTCAATTGCTTCTATTACAGAATCTTCAACAATTTCCAAATTTGGTGTGGTGTTTACTATCTTGGCTGCTTCAACCGAATAAAGTTTTCTATCTGATTGACATCTACCTGCCCAAACAGCAGGACCTTTTGATCGATTCAAAATTCTAAACTGTATTCCCGAATTATCTGCAATCTGACCCATCACACCGCCGAGCGCGTCAATCTCATGAACCAAATGACCTTTTGCGCTTCCACCAATAGCCGGATTACATGACATTCTTCCGACCGCATTCTTATCCATTGTTACTAAAGCGACAGAAACACCCATCTTTGCGGCAGCAACCGCCGCTTCAATACCAGCGTGTCCGGCACCGACCACAATTAAATCATAATACATTTATTCGAATTTCCTTTCATTTTTACCTTTTTTGTGTTTCACGTGAAACAGCCCGAACCTTTTTAAATTTTTAATGCCCGGTCAAGCACATTTGTTTCACGTGGAACATGCGAAATAATGTGTTTTTACTTCCCAATACAAAATTTTGCAAAAATATTATTCAAAATATCTTCGCTTGTTACTTTACCGATAATTTCGCCGAGTGAACTTTCGGCATTTCTAAGATCAACAGCTATAAATTCTCCGGACATACCGACTAAAACTGAATCTTTTGCTCTTCGCAAATGGTCATTCGCTTTCTTTAGAGCTTCATAATGTCTCAAGTTTGAAACCAATGCCCCTTTCTCACTATAACTTTCTGATCCAATTGCTTTTTCTTTCATTACTCTAAACAGCGATTCGATTCCTTCTCCGGTTTTAGCCGAGAGTTTTACATCCGCGTTTAGATTTGAATGTGCATCTAAATCAATTTTGTTTATGACAGAAATGATCTTTTCCTTATTTGTTAATTCGAGAAGTTCGGAATTTAGATCTTCGGCAAAGCCCTGGATAATATCATTAATAAATAAAACTAAATCTGCACTTCTCACAGCGTCTCGACTTCTAACAACACCCTCTTTTTCAATTGCATCATCGGATAATCTGATTCCAGCAGTGTCATAAAGTCTGTACAAAATTCCATCAACCGAAAATTCTTCACGAATTATATCTCTGGTTGTCCCGGGAATTTCGCTAACAATTGCTCTTGATTCTTTAAGCATGTAATTAAGCAGTGATGATTTCCCGACATTGGGTTTACCAACTAACGCAACGTTTACGCCATCTCTAATTACTTTTCCGAACGCATATGATTTGAGCAGCTTTTCAATTTCGATTAATATTTCATCAATTCTTGAAATTATTTTCTCTTTAGGAAGAAACTCAAGATCTTCTTCGGCAAAATCTAATTCAAGCTCTAAGATGGAAGAAGTATTAATTAACATTTCCCGTAATTCATCAACCTTTGCGGAAAGTATTCCGTCAAGTTGATTTCGAGCTCCGCGCAAAGACGCCTCCGTTCTAGAATTGATAACATCGATAACTGCTTCAGCTTGTGCAAGATCAATTCGACCATTTAAAAAAGCACGTTTTGTAAATTCACCGGGTTCTGCTAATCTAACATCTTGTGCAATTATTGCTTTAATTATTTTCTGAACTATAAGTTGACTACCATGTGTGCTGATCTCTATTGAATCTTCTCCTGTATAAGAGTTGGGAGCTTTAAAAACCGATATAAGTACATCGTCGATTATATTTTCCGCATAAACAATCTTACCATAATGAATTGTATGTGATTTACAATCGATTAGGTCAACTTTTCCATTAAATATTTTATTAACTGAGTTTATACTATCTGGTCCGCTTACGCGAATTACAGAAATAGCTCCAACTCCGCTCGGTGTTGCCAGCGCGACGATTGTGTCTTCTGTATTTGATATAATTTCAGTCAATTTGTCTTAATTAAATTCTTCAAAAAAAATAAGCTTTAAAGATATGAATAAACAAAAGTAATTGCAAACGGTGTGTTCTCGTAAGTCATTTAATTGCAAGAAGTTACGGGGACTTAAGTCTTTGGGATTATTCGATTAGCGCTGGTAAATAAGGAATTTCACAAAAAAAATTATTTTTTTGCGTTCACTCCACGTTTAAAGTGCAGCGATTCTTTTAGCATTTCAATTCTTTGGATAGTATACTTTTTTAATGATGGTTCAATATTTACTCCGCTTGCTAAAAACTTATTATAATATATATACGGAACTTGCTTATCATAGTAATACTGATCATATGTAGTTGCTAAATAATAATAATAATTTGGATTGGTTGAGTCAAACCGCATAGCATTTTTAAAATTCTTAATTGCATTTGCATGATTACCAATTCTGTTATTTGCTATTGCAAGATTTGTAAAAATTGCTGGTGTGAATGCCGGATAAATTAGATTGTGCGCATTTTCTAGATGTGCTATTGCCTCTTCGTTTTTATTAAGTTCTTTATATGTCATCCCCAAATAAAGTTCGGTTAAACTTTGTGTTGAGTCCATTATCGAGGATTTATTAAGCGCTTCAATAGCCGATTCGAGTTTTGGGATTTGTGCATCACCGACAAAATTTTCCACAGCAACTTGGTAGTAACAAATTCCCAATCTTTGGTACAACTGAGCGGATTCATCGCCGTTTGCAATAAGTCTAACAATTGCATTAACCGCACCGGAATAATTTTTTAGTGAAAAATAAATATCACTTTTTAATTTTAATAACTGTGAGTTATTTACGTAAATCTCCAACCCCTTATCAATAATGGCGATTGCGGAATCGGGCTGTTCTCTTTGATAAAAAACTTTTGCAAGATTACTTATGGTAAAAAGGTCGGTTGGATTCAACCCATAAGAAAATTTGTAATGATTATGTGCTTCATGCCAATCTTCTTCTTTTTGGTAAATATATCCAAGCTGACGATGATAAAAACTATTATCCGAATCATCCATTACTAAATTATTATAAATAAATTTTGCATCACTCCATCTTCCGGAATCGATGTAAAACTTTGCTAAGTTTATTTTGGCAAAGATATTCGTTGAATCTAATTCTATTACTTTCTGAAATGTTGTTATTGATTTATTATCAAACCCCATTGTTGAATAAAGCGATGCAAGATTTGAAAGTATATCAACGTTGTTTGGATCTAATTCATTTGCCCTTTTAATAGCTTCCAAAGCATGGTTGTTTAGCATAAGATTCTTATAACAAAGTCCCAATTTCAAGTATGCATCTGCATTGTTATTATCTTTGACAAACGTTTCAAGTAAATCGGCAGCTTCGTTGAATTTACTCTTGAGTATTAATTTGTTTGCTTCATCAAGCTTAGATTGCGAAAATAAAATCATCGCAAAGAAAAGGAACGTGACTATATATTTCATTGTATTGATTGGATTCTTAGTGATGTTTTAAAGATGCTTAAAATAGCGAAAAGTTGCTTGTTTTTACTGGTAGGAATGCAGGCTTGTTTTATAGAATTCTGAAATTATTTAAAGATTTTGCCGCAGACATAAAGTCTGCGGCTACTTTCTTATATTTTGTGTCATGATACTACTTTACAAGTAACCCCGACAAGTCGGGATTACTTTCGGCACTAAAATTTATTTCACTAGTAACATCTTCTTTGAAGCATAATATTCATTTACTTTTATTGTGTAGATATACATTCCGCTTGGTAAATCACTGCCGTCAAATTTTAATTCATACATGCCATATTCTTTTTCTTCGTTTAGTAATGTCTTTATTTCTTCTCCCAGGGCGTTATATACTTTTATTGTTACAAAGCCTTCTTGAGGTAATTGGAATCTTATAGTTGTTTGTGGATTGTATGGATTTGGATAGTTTGCGATATCATAATATGTTATACCCTCACCCAAACCAATTTTTGATGCTGTACCTGATTGATCTCCTTTTGTTGAAACATATGCTGCAGGCGATATGGTTCCCTCCAGTGAATAATAAGCTTTTACGTCATAATACAAAATATAATCACCACCACTGGGGTTATACTTGTATTCAATGTCCGTATAAGTAAGCGTGCCACGATTCCTTGTTGCTATATGAACCGGGGTTGATACAGTACCGTCCGGTCTTTTATAATAACGGTAGATATGATATTGTGTTACGTAATCATTGGGGTGATCACTCCAGGTTAGTTTTACATAGTTATTAATTCCGCCTGTTCCGCTGATAATTAAATTCCTCATCAAACCATCAAATGTTGGTGTACCTTTATATTTTGCTGTATATGTACCATGACCCGATGGATAAATATTTCTGCTTCTTGCTGAAATGTTATCCGTCCATTTTTCAAAATCGTAAACAATACCGTTTATTATATAGCTCTGCTTGGCTGTTACACTAATTTGGTTCTGTTCAACTACTACCTCAGTAGATGGAGCGTTTTTCCAGCTTCCATTAATGTACATCTCACCACCTGCAGATGTTCCGCTGAATTGATTCTGAAAATCTACGTTGCAGACTTTGCGAAGGTTTGCTTGAACTATTGTGTTTTTATCGTTGCTTTGAACATTATAGCTTGTTTGAATATTATCATCAAAAAATTGGAAACTACCAATGGATTGTTTGTATTGCCAGTCACTGTTATTCGTTCCATTTTGATTCCATATTCTCTGGTAATTATCGGCAAATTGCGGCTTTGCTTTAACGGGGATACTCACTCCATTTGAAGCTGTCTTGTTATATGGAGCATTTTTAGGAGTAACCATATCATCAACATAAATTTCACCTCCGTCAAAATTATTTTGGATTCTAACCTGGAATTTAATTGTAAAGATTTCATTCTCTACCTGGTGAATTACTGGATCGTAACAACTTAATGTGTTTGGATTTACACTTAATAGTGCAAATTGAACATCATGTACTCCTTCGGAGAGCACTAAATTAAAAGTACTTGGCAAATATGATTCATTACCTGTACAAAGATCATTGGTAACCAAATCTCCGTTAACTGAGATAACCATTTTAGGTCGAACCAAGGATTCAGTTATGTTGTAATTGAAATAAATTAAATAAGATGTTGTGCTGCTTCCGAAAGAAATTGTCCTGGTTGATGTGCCTTCATAAACATAGCTGAAGGAAGAAGCATAAAGAGAAAATGAAAGTAAAAACATACATAGAAATATGGCGAGTTTTTTCATTTTAAACTCCTTGATGAGATTAATTAATTATTTAGTTATTTTAAAACACAAAAAGGTAGACGGGTTTATTAAACCCGGTGGATGAGCAGTCCATTTATCCTTTTTTGTAATTTGGAACGGTGTTGCCGCACCGTTCCTTTTTTAATGTTTTGTTTACTCAAACCTCCGTAGATTTATTTTAATCTTCCTTTATATATTGTATCGTAATTGCTATCCACATCTATTCCCCAAACAAAAATATATTTATCAAATAACAATATTTCTGCAATATTAATATTTGTTTTTATTAAATCAGCTAAGTTAGTTCCATCATAATGCCCCAAATGCCAATCGCTTGTTGAACAAAAAATATCATTAGAATTTCTACCGGTTACATGTCCTCCAAAGTTGATGAATGGAAAGTCTTTATATTTAACTAAAGACGTTCCATTAAAACCATAAAGCACTTTGTCTGTAAGTGTTCCTAACTTATCAATTGACATAATAACTTTACCATCAACCTGACCCAACGACACATGATCTCCTCCTCTATATAACTCAACTAATGAGCTGTCTTCATATTTATAAATAACATTCCCTGCTGTTGTTGAATTAAAGTCTCTTGAGAGGATAATGGGTACTTTAACATCTTTATCAACAAATACACTACCAAAATTTTCTTCGACAGTACCAAACTCTTTATATTTCCAATCAGTTCCATCATAATGCAATATAACTCCGTGATAACCGAAATGATTATACCTATCAGCCCAACCAACCGCATAAATATCATCAGGTTTTTGTCCGTGTATTCTTTGTATTAGTACTCTATCAAAATCTTTATATGGATATGTCCCGAATTTTTTCCAGCTGCTACCGTCATAATGCCATATCTGACTGTTTGTCGTACCCATCCAGATATCATTAGGTGCAAATCCCCATAGACCCGCACAGTTTACCGGTTCATCTAATACAACAGGATACCAGTTAATTCCATCATAATGCCATACTGCATGCAGTCTTGTATCGGCGCTGCCGACAAGCCAAATATCTGTTGGTGAAGAGCCCCACATATTGAACATATACGTTATATAATCGCCATCTGGTTTAAGTGTGTCGACAGTCCATTCATAATCCCTCCTCCCCGGCGGTGGTTCATTACCCGGTCCTACAGGGTTATCGTTACATGATATGTTTATAATTATTATTGTTACAATTGCAGTTAGTATTAATAGTAGTGATGAATTTTTTTTAAGTCTTTGCATTTAACATCTCTTTAAGTTTTGTTGGTTGTTATTATACTTTGGTAAGTAGAATTCTTTTGGTTATTTCCTGCCGGGGTCAACTTCATTAAGTTTTTCTTGTTGTATTATAAAAACTATTCAAATCTATAGTGTAAAATAGTTTTTTTTTTTTTGATTAAAGCAAGCAAAAAAGATTGTTCTTAGGACATTTTAGCTTGTTTTTATGATAAAACTAAAGTGTAAGGATTAAAAGTAAGTTGGTGAATTCCGCAATACAGGTAATTTAAACTAAGATAATATAAAAAAACCGCAGACGTGAAGTCTGCGGCTACTTTCTTGAATTTTATATCGTGCTGCTATTTTACGAGTAACATTTTCTTAACAGAATTAAAAGATTTATCTCCGTTAATTGAGTTGGCTTCAATCGAATAGAAATAAATTCCAGATGTTAGATTACCCGCATTCCATTCAAAAGTATGATAACCGCTTTGTAATGATTGGTTTACTAACTCGGCAATTGTCTGTCCAAGTATGTTAAAGATTCTTAATTTAACATTACTTTCAAAAGGTAAACCAAATTTAATTTGTGTACTCGGATTAAATGGGTTTGGATAATTTTGTTCAAGTGAATATGCTAATGGAATACTTTCTTCTTCAACAGAAGTTGTTGAATTGATTGTAAATACATCATCACTTTGATCAACCAATGTGCCGTTTGATGCATCGGTAATTCTAACCAATACCTCATTTGAGTATTCGTCAGGAAGCACCCAATCATATGAACCATTAGATTCTGTTTCGGATACAATAACATTCCAAGAACTTCCGTTATCCATAGAGTATTCTATTTTTACGTTTTCAACATTAGAACTGCTCCAAGTAATTTCAACTGTTTCACCACCTAAATAAACTTCACCGCCATTCGGACTCATTAATTGTAGTGCGGCACTTCCCATTATTGTAAATACATCATCACTTTCATCTACAACATTTCCGTTTGATATATCTATAATCTTCACTAGACATTCTTCCGAAGGTTTGTCCGGAACCGTCCAGTTATATGATCCATCCGAAGGAGTTATAACAATTACATTCTGCCAAGTATTTCCGTTATCAGTTGAATATTGAATTTTCACACTTGTTACACTTGCGCTGGTCCATGTGATTTCAACTTGTTCACCGACTTTAAATTCTTCACCGCCGTTTGGACTCATTACTTCAACAACGGGAGCTGCCGTAATAGTAAATGTTGAGTTACTTTCGTCAATATTTGAGTTATCTCCCGAATCGGTGACTTTAATTAAACATTCTGCTGATGGGGTATTAGGAACAACCCATTCATATTCTCCGGTTGACGCATCTAAATCTTCTTCAATAACTGTCCATGTTGAACCGTTGTCGATGCTTAATTCAATATCAACTTCATTAACACCGTTGCTTGACCATTGGATAGTTTTACTCGAACTTCCCTGCCAAGATTCTCCTCCGTTCGGTGAAGCGACTTGCAAATATTCAGCTGGTTGAGAAATTTTTAAATCCGCGGTCATCTCATTACCGGATGCGCTAATATTCTCCACCGATACATAAGTGCTAGTTCCATTATATGCGTTTGATGATGGACTGCTTAGAAAATTAAATTGGATGTTGTTTGTTTGCCCAGGGAATGGATCGCGTGTATCACCACTATTGACGCCTTTTTCTAAATCGTAATTATTATCTGCTTGTTCAAGTGCAACAAGATAATTTCCGCTATTTGTGTTACCAGGATACCATTCCTGCGAATTTCCGTTTTTTGTTTCATCGATATGCCAAATTAATAATCCGCTTCCCGGAATTCCCGCATCGTACTTTGTCCGCTGTCTATTCTGAACCAAAAAATATTGACTGCCCGGATTACCGTCTTTCCAAATTTTATAAATATCTGCCTCTGTCGTCATTGCAGTAATTGTTTCACCAATTAAATCTGTTGTAACATTTGTCGGGGTAAAGTAACCCATTTGAATATGATTCCATGCATCCGGCCAAGCGGGAGTTGCGCCGTTATTACCATTCCAGCTTCCGCCTGCCATTAGGCTCCACCGACCAACACCATTTGATGTATAATCGGTATCGTAAACATCGGGCAAACCAAAAACAGAGTGTCCCATTTCATGAGCATAAACTCCAATTGTCATATCGCCAGGAGTTGACCAATACTCGGGCTCCATTGAATATCTGTAAGCTTCAACTCCATCATCGGTCATATAACCACCGGGGATTGCCCAAGCGTGAGACCAAATATCATCATCGCTTCCGGTATATTCCGCTCCGGGACCTGTATGCACAATAAATAAAGCTTCGATTTCTCCGTCACCATCGTTATCGTATAAAGAAAAATCAATATAAGGATCTACAAGTTGAACCACATCTCTTGTTAATCCTTGTGCGTTAGCCGGAAAATTTCCGAAACCATTTTCTCCCCCCACATAATAATCATAAGTATTGGGCATAGTAACCCAGCCGATTGTAGATGGCATATCTGCTGTTATCAAATCCAAATTTCCGTAAGTGACTTCATCAAAATAACCCCACATGCTGCTTGCGGTGTTCGCGAATAAAAGATCATCAAAAAAACTAACAGATACTTGTGATTCTTGATCCGAAAATTCTACAAAAAGAAATATTGCATTAAACTCACCGGATGCAGCTTTTGCCGGTCCGTATGTTCTATGAATATCTTCTTTTTTCATAATAGAATTTTGCTTAGTTAATTCTTCCGAAGTCCAGCCGGTAGATACTCCTCTTTCTTTCAATTCTTTATAATTTTTAAGAGCATAGGGAATATTAATTTCTCCGTTTTTAATTTTTTCTAATAAATTTGGATGAGGAACCATCTGTGCGCTAAGCATGGATACAAAGATTACCAATAGCGCTAAAACTGATTTTTTCATTTATTCTCCGTTATAGTATTGGGTATTTGACAAAAAATAGTTCGTCAAAATATGGAATATTCGTAATAATGACCACGCAAAAAATTAGTGTGATCAATACAATAAATTTTAGTTAGAATCGTTTACAATCTTAGAAAACGAAAATATGAGCATCGACCGTGAAATAGCGCTTATTGAAAGAAGCAAAAGGGGGGATCAATCGGCTTTCGCTTTGCTCATTGGTTTATACAAGGATAAACTCTTCGGATACCTATTTAAATTTACCGGCGATCGCGATTTAGCAAAAGATTGGATGCAGGATGTTTTAATTAAGACATGGAAAGGAATTAAGAAATATAATGACCAACAAAAATTTGCATCATGGTTGTTTTCGATTGCTCATAATACTGCAATTGACGGTTTGAGAAAATTAAAAAGAACAGTAAACGAAACGAGTTTTTCGGAAATTGATATGAACGGAAACAGTGAAACCGCACATGATATAATTATTCACGAAGAGACTAAAGAAATAATTAACAAAATAGTTGATTCTCTTCCCCACAAACAAAAAGAAGTTTTTCTCTTAAGAATGCATGCTGAATTATCTTTTAAAGAAATTGCCGAAATTATGAAAGAACCGATGAACACAGTATTAAGTCACATGCACTATGCCGTAAAAAAATTGCGAAAAGAGATTGGAAACATAAAATGAAAGATGATATTAAAAAATTGCATGAAAGATTTGAAGCAGAAGTTTGGCTTTACATCGACGGAAGTTTAAGCAACGAAGACATGCTTTATTGGAATCAAAAATTATCACAGCATTCTGAGTTGAATGAATTTTATAAAAATATCATCGAAACAATAGGTTATTATAAAGAAAGCAACAAGCATCAAATAGAAAACGATGAGTTTAATGAAATTATATCAACAGTGTTTAGTTCAAATAACTTTTTCGAAAGAATCACCGATTCTATTTCTAACATACTCGAAGTTCTTTTCTCAAATAATTTAAGCACAGCTAAAGCAGCTTTTGTAGCGTTAGTTACCGTCGTAGCTTTGGTAATATTATTAACCACCGAAAAACCGAACGCAGTAAAAAGCATAAGTGACGATATTTTGAGCTGGCACGGTGAAGTTATAACAAAACAATTACATGACGTTGATGAATCGATTGAAACTCTTTCGTATGAAGAGTGGGAAGAGTATAGATTAATTCAAGCAACACACGATAAGTGGGAGCAGTCATATTATTTACTAAACAAAGAAATTGAAAAAATGAAACAGGATTTAGGTGAATCATCTTTATAAAATTTTATTAATCAAGGGGGTCTCAAAATGAAAACTATAATTCAAACAATACTATTACTGACATTCGTATCAACTATGCTTTTTTCGCAGGTTATTGTACCGGAACCTGATGCACCGGATATCTATAGGGTTTGGGGAAATGAAAAACTTTCAGAAAAAGAGGTTATATTTGCACGGATG
>QZJX01000002.1 GCA_003599395.1 Ignavibacteriales bacterium
TTGATAATGGCCAACCGCCATGCCCCGTCATCATTTGGCATACGGTCATGTAAATATTATCTATGTCTGGGCGTTCTTCTCTATCGACTTTTATTGAAACAAAAACTTCGTTCATTAATTTTGCTACGGCTTCATCTTCAAAGGATTCATGTTCCATTACATGACACCAATGACAAGTAGAATATCCGATTGATAAAAATATGGGTTTGTTTTCTTTTTCTGCTTTAACAAAAGCTTCTTCGCTCCACGGATACCAATCAACAGGATTATATGCATGTTGAAGTAGGTAAGGACTTTTTTCGTTTATTAGTCTATTTGCTATTTGCTCACTCATAAAAATTCCTTATAAAAAAATACCCCGTAACGGGGTATAAAAATTTTAAAAAATTTCTCAAAAATTATTCATCTTTCATTGCTCTTCCAACAAATCCGATTATAAGTGAGAAAAGAGTCGCTCCGATAATTGACCAAACTATTGGAAACGATTTCCCACCGATGTATATTGTCCAGAATTCCGGAAGTCTGAATTCACCGGCTATCCATAAACCAAGCCAAGCACCAATAAAGCCAACTACCATTGAAATTATGCAACCCCCGAGGTTATAACCCGCTAGACTTTGTCCAATTGCACCGCAGATACCTGCGATAACCAACAAAAGCAAGAAACCGAAAAATGTCATAACTCCTCCCACTTTATAATCAATGTTAAATATATTGAATCTGGTTGATAAGTAAAAACGAAATTGGTTAGAGCGTAAGTAGAATTATTGAAATTACCCCTGTAATCAAAGAAATAATACCAATCCGGTTAACACTTTCTTTCCAAATAAGGTATGCTAAGATTGAAGTGAGTAAAATGATACCTACATTAACAAGAGGGTAAACTAAAATCGCGGCTATGCTTTCCAAAGCACCGATTAAAAATATGCTGCTAAAAATATTTGGGACTCCAAGGATTGTACCGTTAATTATAGTCTTTCTATTGAAAGGAATTTTTTTGATAAGAATTATTGTAAAGCTGTAGAGAAACGCAAAAAAGAAAATTGAAAAAATAAAAAACTGTTTTTCTTCAATTGGTTGAGTGTATTGAAATACTTTCATTGAAAAATCACAAAATCCAATTCCAACCATTAATATAGTTAAGTAGAAATAATCTTTTGGCAAAAGAGTTTTTGTTTTGTCTCTTCGAAGAGATTGTGAAAACAAGAGTATTGTTAAACCAGTAAGTGCAAATCCTGTAATGTGAATTGTATTTGGGGATTCGTTATAAAATATTATTGAAAGAACAACCGGAATAAATAAAGAAATTCTTGAACTTAAAGTAGCTAATGCGGTTCCGGCAACTTCGATAGATTTGGCAAAAGAGAAAAAACTAGTGACAAAAACACTACCAATTACAGCCCCAAACAAAAATGTAAAAAGCGAATACTCCGCGTTGGATTCAATAATAAATAGAATGAAACCTAGAATGCTTGCAGTAAAATAATTGCTCGAGATTAGAAGTATTGGATTGCCTTTATTAACACTACTGTATTTTAATATTAGTGCAATACTTGTTGAACAGGCAATTGTAAGAATTAATGAAATCAAAAATTATCCGTTGTATAAAAAAATGATTTGTAAAAATAAATTTATTATTAATAAGATGATGGAGCATTTCTAATAGAATTTTCTGAACACAAACTCATTTCCCATAATAGATTTTATCTTGGCTGAAGATACTATTTTATAATCTTGATCAACTTCAGAAAATTCCGGTTTTTCTAAATTATAGTGTTCGACAGCTTTTAAATAAAAATCTTTTTTTGTCGGATGAAAATCTGAAACAGCATTAAATACTTCACCCCACAACCTACTTTTTATAATTGTAAGAATTATATCGATGCAATCATCTAAATGAATCAAGTTGATTTTAGTATTACCGCCTGGTATATCTTTTCTTCCTGCAAAAAATCTGGCTGGATTTCTTCCCGGTCCAACTAATCCGCCAAATCTTAAAATTGTTGTTTGGAAATTTATATCTGCCCGTATTAAACCTTCAGCAATCACTAATGCTTTCCCGGAATCAGTTACGGGATCTAATTCTGAATCTTCAGTAACTAATTTATTATTTTCTGCGTAAACCGAAGTGGAACTAATGAACAACATATAGTCGATCTTTGATTTATTAATTTCTGCCATAACAGATTTAATCTGTTGCGGGAAGAATTCGAGTACATTGCTGTTTCTACTTGGTGGAATATTGATTATGAGAATATTTGAATCAAAAAAAATTTCTGTAGTGCTGCAATGTAAATGTGGATTTAATAAAATTTGATGTGCTTCAATTTTCTTTTCGTGAAGGATTTCTAACTTCTGCGGAGTTGTAGTCGATCCTTTTACATCATATCCTTCTTCGATAAGTTTTTCGGCTAGTGGAAGACCGAGCCACCCACAACCGATTATGCTTATGGAACTTTTTCCCATTTTTAGATTACCAAGTAGTAACTTTTATCAGTCCGGAAAAGAAATCACTATTCACCTGATCACCTTTTTGTTTATAGGCATTAGCAAGATTATTCAACATTCTTCTAATAATTGAGGGAGGATTTGTGTGAGCAGTTATAATCTTCATTACAGCTTCATAAGATTCTTTAACCATTTTCTGTAGTTCATTCTCATAAATTAATCGTCCTTGATTAAAACAATCAACCAAGATTACCTCTTCATCCATTTTAATCTTAGCTAAAAAATGACCCGGGAAATTACATCCTTCAATAAATAAACCTGCTCTTGCGCCGATAAGCATGTACAGAACAGTTAAGGTGATTGGAAGTCCTTGCTTGTGCTTTATTGTGTAAATTAAATTACTATTACGGGGATTATAGTAATCTTGCTTAGCTCCGGTAATATTCTTTTCTCTGAACAAAAAATTAGCTAGATCAAATTCATCACCATAGGGGAATTTATTCATAAATTCTTCGGAAAGAGAATCAAGAAGTGTTGTTAATTCGCTTTCTTCGGTTAGCCCGTCTTGGAAAGCGGAAAGAAGCTCCATTCCTTTTTCGAGAGATTCATACTCATCATCAATTCGCTGCCATAAATTCCAATTTTCGTATAACCATTGCCTTCTATTTTCTTGAAGAACAGGTTCTAGAATTGATAACTTAGCTTCAGTTAACTCGTCTGAAAATTCATGTAGATCTTGCTCTAAGTTAGTACCGTAATTAATAAGTTCCTTTATTATTTGTTTACGTACCTCTTCAGTCTCGTCATCTACAAGATCAACTAAATATTGTAATGTGGTAATGTCGCTCATATTAATTGAGAATTAATTTCAGTACATAGATAATAATATTCTCAATTAAAAGGTACACGCAAAGAGAAAAATCGTAGAGATGATTAATTATTTGCCGCCAAGAATTCTTGACGGAAACAGAAATAATGATTTGATGAACTTCAGCAATCCTTCAACTACAAATCCAAAGATTCTAAAGGGAATTGACAACAACCAAAAGATCGGATAAAGAAATAATGCAATCAATGCTAGCGGCCAACAAATAATTAATAATAGAATCCAGAGCAAGAAGGTTAACATGTTTAACTCCGTTTTTACTTATGACGCATTCAATCTTTGTTTGGTTCATAAATTGTAGGAACTTGTTAACAATTTTTTAACTACAGATTAACAGTATATTAATACTGGTTCCATATAATTGCTCAACAAAAATTTAATTTGAGGGAACAATGAGCAGCCAAAATATTTACAAAACCGAGAAACGAAAAGAACTAAAACTAGCTTCGATATTTTTTGTTGCCACTGTAGTTTTATTTTATATGATGGTTCAAATCTCTATGACTCTAAATCAATAACTCCCGCGAACAATAATAAGATTTTAGAAAAAATCTGTGATAAGTGTCATTTTTTTAGAATTTTCCGCACTTTAACTTTAATATGTAAATAAGAGAGGGTGTCCGTTTCGTAAGTATTTATACGGATTGACAATATTTGAGTGAAGCATTACCTTGTTGTACGAATTTAAAACTTAAACATACAAGATATAAGCATAATATTACATTTTATCTTTTTATCGGGCGTAGCTGGGAGGCTTAAATGTTATTTCAAAAAGAGATTGATAACAAGGGGCAAATTAAGAGGGACCTTGTTATCAGTCTGAGCTTATTCTTTTTTACACTTGCCTTAATTGTAGTTCTTCTCTAAAGTAATTTAGTGGACTCATTTAATTGAGTCCACTGATTTTTCCTTTTTCATTAGTACGATTGACAAATATTTCAATCGTGTTGAAAATCATACACGCTATCTTTTTTATTGCATCTCATTAAATAAGTTTTAATTTAGAATTCTAATTTGTTGGGGAAAGGAGAGAATGAAACAAATAAATTTTCCCCCAAACATAAAAATATCATTAATCTATTTTCTTGCCGGAAGTGCTTGGATACTTCTATCTGACTTTACCCTAAACTTGTTTTATCCTGCCGAAGATTTTGTTTTTGGAATAAATTTATCAAAAGGATTAATCTTTGTTGTTCTAACTACGCTTGTCCTTTACATAAGCACATCATTCTACTTAAAAAAAATCAAATCAGAAGAGCAAGTAAGAACACTCACAGAAGAACAATTAAACAAAGAAAAAGCTTTGCGTGATCAAGTTGCCGGTATAATGCCAATTGCAATAACAATCCTTAACCTGGATGGTTCAATAGAATATGCGAATAACTATGCTAAACAGTTACTTATGCTTTCAGAGAGTAATTTAAAAACGAGAAAATATAACTCACCGGAATGGAAAATTAGTGACCTTGACGGAAACGAGTTTCCAAATGAGCGATTACCATTTTCACAAGTGCTTAAAACAAATCAACCCGTATTTGATGTTCGTCATGCGATAGAACTTACCAACGGAAGGAAAATTTTTATTTCAATTAATGCTTCCCCTCTATTTGATTTGAAAACTAAAAGGCTGACTAATGTTGTGGCTGTAATGCAGGACATCACAGAAAAAATTAATTACGAAACTAGGTTGCTTGAATCTCGCGTAACTTTTAGGGGAATAATTGACAGTGTAAATGTTGCTATAATAGTTCAAAATACTAAAGGAAAAATACTGGACGTTAACAAACATACAGAGGAACTTTTTGGCTATTCGAAATTGGAAGTGATTGGTAAGTCTTATAAAATATTTACCGATTCCATACTGAATGATTATATAATTCTCGAAAGTAAAATTAAAAATGTGCTTAACGGTGAATCTCAACAAATCATAATTTGGGGAAAGACAAAAGATGGGATTCAGTTTCCGTTAGAAGTGAATATCACTTCCGGGAAATATTTTGGAGAGAAAGTTTTAATAAGTGTTCAGCGAGATATTTCAGATAGATTTAAAATGGAAGAAGCACTTAAGTCAAGCGAAAGAAAATATCGATTATTATTTGAAGACAACCCGGAGCCAATTTGGGTTTATGAACAAGAGACACTGAAATTTATAGATATAAACCAAGCGGCAACTAACAAATACGGCTATACAAAGCAAGAATTTCTTTCCATGCGCATTAAAGATATAAGACCTGAAGAAGACCAACACATTCTTGAGGAATACTTTCTGGATATTAAAGAAAACAAGGGAATACATGATCCGAATATAATTTGGCGTCACCAATTAAAATCCGGAAAAATCATTTATGTAAGAATACACTCACACAATATTATTTTAGATAATAAAAAATGTAGAATAGTTTTAGCAAATGATATTACAGATCTTGTTGAAAAAGAAAATGCTTTAGTTGAAAGTCGTGAAAGATATAAACGGATTTTTGAAAATATTGTGGATATATATTATGAAGCCGAATTAGACGGAACAATAATAGAAATGAGCCCATCAATTCAAATATTATCCAAAGGTCAATTCAGCAGAGAAGAAATTATCGGCAAGCCAATTACAATGTTTTATGCAAACATTGATGATAGAAATCGTTTTTTGGAAAAAATAATGGAGCAAGGCAAAGTTGAGGATTTTGAAGTAAGATTACGTAATAAAGATGGAAGTATTATTTACTGCGCAGTTACTGCAAGATTAGTTGATCAAAATACACCAAAGGAAAGAATAGCCGGCAGTATCAGAGATATTACAACACGAAAACTTTTTGAAGATAACTTAATTAAAGCAATTGAAAGTGCGGAAAGTGCAAATAGGTTGAAGTCGGAATTCCTAGCTCAAATGTCACACGAAATTAGAACACCATTGAATATAATCCTAAATTCCACTCAATTTATTAAAGATGAATTAGAGCAAGAACAGCTTGCTGAGTTAAGTGAAATATTTACAATTCTGAACTCATCCGGTAAAAGGATTACAAGAACTGTGGATTCAATCCTTAACATGTCGGAACTTCAAACCGGATCATACGAACCAGAGTTTACTAAAGTTGATTTAATTAAGGATGTGCTGAAGGAATTAGTCGGTGAATATAACTTTATTGCCAAATCAAAAAACCTAACTTTGGAATTATCATCTCAGATATCTCAAGCATTTGTTTACGGCGATAGGTATAGTTTAGTACAAATTTTTGCTAATCTGATTGATAATGCGATAAAATACACAAAGGAAGGAAAAATTTCTGTTTATATGCGGAAAGAAAGAAATAAAATTATAGTGGAAGTAACAGATACAGGTATAGGAATCAGCAAAGAATTTATCCCTTATTTATTTGAAGCGTTTAGACAAGAACATCAAGGATACACCAGAAAGTTTGAGGGAAATGGTTTGGGATTAGCTTTGGTTCACAAATTTTGTGATATAAACAAAGCTAAGATTGATGTTCAATCAGAAATAAATGTTGGAAGTACTTTTAAAGTTGAGTTTGAAGCATTAAAAGAGATTCAATAAAACAATCACTCTTAATTGAACAGAACATTTTTAAGTTTCTCAAATAGATCTTCTGCTATTAATCCACTCTCATTTGCTGTTTCATAGCTATTCCCGAATGCAATAAAAGTTGTTTTCTTATAATTAAATATAATAGTTGAATAGCCGGCAACAGCTCCGGTATGTCCTATTGCTCCGAATATATCTGAAATTCCTAATCCGTAATTAACTCCGATTGGTGCCTCGGCAACAGGAACATCAATTACATTTCTTGTTGCCTGCAAAGCAGAGCTTAGCAAAGTTCCCGCCATCAATTCCTCAGTCCAAATAAGCAGATCATCAATTGTTGAAACGACTCCGCCTGCAGCCCAAATTGAATAAGGAGCTTGTGAAGTGAAATCTTCATTGTCAGAAATTATCCCGTCATTGTTTATATCTAAATAACCTCTGACAACATTTCCATTAAGATCGCATGTTTCAGGTAGATAAGTACTATACATTTTTAGCGGATGAAAAATTTCGTCACGCAGAAAGTCAGTCAAAGGTTTATTCGAAAACTTTTCAATTATCAATCCAAGCAAATAGTAATTAGAATTACTGTAATAACTTTTTTCTCCGGGTGTATCAAGCAATTCTTCGTTTCTAAAAAGATCACATATCACTTTTGGTGTCCATTCGTAAGTCGGGTTTGTTGAATAAATATCAAGGAACGCATCATAATTTGTGTAGTTTGGAATTGCGGAACTATGATTTAATAACATCATTAATGTTATTTCATTTCCTCGGGTAATCACGCCGGGTAATAATTCCTCAAGAGTATTTTCGAATTTGATAATATTTCTATCCACTAAAATTAATACTGCGGTTCCAATCATAGTTTTAGTAACGCTTCCGATTCTGAATTGTTGTGAAGTTTTAATTATTGCGGAATCTCTTAAGTCTGAATAACCGAAAGCATCTTTGAAAATTGATCCATCCTCAAATTTTAAAAGAAGTAATATTCCAGGTACATTATGATCAATAAATGACTGTTGAACTACTTCGGCAATTATTGATGAATTTTGTTCTGCAAGAGATAAACTTGAATTCTCGATTGGTTGTTCGCACGCAATCATTAACAATAATATGACTAAATGTGCTATTAAGAATTTCATAATTCATAGGTAAACTGTAACATACATTTAATATTATCGAAAATTTATGTTAGAACTTTAGAAAATCTGGAAACTTTCTTATCAATCAAAGCGTTCGGTTTACTTCAGATTTATGTTTTGAATCAATTTACAAATTGGAACAAATTTCTTAACTTGACACACAAGTCGGATTATCTTAATTGAGCAAAAATTTATTTTATTACCTTCGTGCCAATATAGATTACATGCATTATTTTATTTGCTAAAATACTTTTAAATACATTACGGAAGTGAATCCAATTTATGCGAGATAATGCAAAGCCAATTTCTCATCTAAAATCCTTACTACATAAACCGCATTTTAAAATAGCGATCATCTATTTAGTTGTCTCTGTATTGTGGATAATTTATTCGGATAAAATTCTCTTCAGTACATTTCAAGATGTTCAAAACATTGAGCATTTCCAGTTACTTAAAGGATTATTTTTTGTAGTCGGTACTGCATTATTAATTTTTTTCTTAATTAGAAAATCTTATAACAAAGTTAAAGTTAGTAATTCTGATCTACAGGAAAGAGATAAACAATTAAAGCAAAGAAATAAACAGCAAGCAATTCTTCTTAAGATAAGCAGTATTTTAGCTAAGAATCTTGAACTAAAGAGTTTACTACAATCGGTCACTGACAGTGCCGCTAATTTGTTAGGACTTCCAACCACCGCGATTTATTTAGTCGAAAAGAACGATATTGTCTTAGGAGCAACATCCCCACCCATTCCTCCCGATTTCCCTGATGAATTTCGGAAAGCCGATTTAACAGATCACCCGCATATTGAAAAAGCTTTGCGGTCAAAGCATCTTGTAATTATACACGACACCTCGAAAACAAGGCTGACCGAAGAAGAGAGAGTTATAGTCGAAACCCGTAACTTAAGATCACTTCTTTACATTCCTCTTATTCTAGAAGGTGAAGCTCAGGGAGTTCTGATTGCCGGGAAGGATGATGCTCCGGTAAAATTTTCTCAGGAAGAAATTGAATTAGCAAACGGATTAGCAAACCAAGCGGTTCTGGCAATAACAAACGCTAAGCTGTATGATAACTTAAAGAAATATACTAAGCAGTTGGAGACTCATATCCTTGGGCAAAAATTAACTGAGGATCAGCTACGCAAAAGTGAAGAAAAATTTAGGAATTTATTCGAAAATCATTCTGCGATTAAATTTATTATCAATGTTAAAACCGGAGCAATTGTTAATGCCAATAAAGCGGCTGCGAAGTTCTATGGTTGGTCAGTTGAAACTCTTGAGAAAATGAAAATATCCGAGATCAATCTGCTTCCTGAAGACGAAGTATATAAAATTATGGAAGACGCAAAAAAACAAGAAAAAGTTTTTTTCGAATTTAAGCACCGTAAAGCAGATGGATCAATTGCGGATGTTGAAGTTTATAGTACTGTTATGAAGATCGATGGGGAAGATCATTTGCACTCTGTTCTTCATGATGTGACAGATAAGAAAAAAACCGAACTACAATTGTATAAGTTATCTCTAGCAGTTGAACAAAATCCAGCAAGCATAGTAATAACAAATCTAAAAGGTGATATTGAATACGTCAATCCAACCTTTTTAAAAATTACAGGTTATTCTTTTGATGAAGTAGTAAATAAAAATCCTAGGATGCTAAAATCCGGTGATCAATCAGATGAATTTTATAAAGATATGTGGAATACTATCACCTCCGGGAATACTTGGTCAGGGGTTCTTCATAATAAAAAGAAAAACGGTAAGCTTTTTTGGGAATCAGCGATAATTTCACCAATAAAAAACGATAAAAACCAAATCACTCATTTTGTTGCTGTAAAAGAAGACATTACAGATGATGTTAAACGCGAAATGGAGCTACAAAAGTATCGGGAAAACTTGGAAGAGCTTGTTGCACAAAGAACACGAGAATTAGATAAGGTCAACTTTGAGTTGAGGCAACAGCTTGATAAAGGTAAACTTCTGGAAAAACAGCTTGAAGAATCGCTCTCGAAGGAGAAAGAAATCAACGAGTTAAAAACCAGATTTATAGCTACGGTTTCTCATGAATTCCGAACACCACTTTCCGCTTTGCTTTCGTCAACGCAAATGATTCAACGTTATTCTTCAAAATGGAGTGAAGAAAAATTGAATCAGCACCATACAAGAATTGAATCAACAGTAAAATACCTCACTCAACTGCTTGATGATGTATTGACAATCAGTAGGGCAGATAGAGAAATACTAAAAAATGAACCTGAATTAGTAAATATATGCAACTTGCTTAATTCGTTTATGGACGAAGTTAGATCACATATCGATGTGGAACGCAGAGTGAATATTTTCTGTGATATAAATGATTCCGAAATGAAAGTGGATAAAAAACTGCTTAGACATGTAGTAATAAATCTAATAACTAACGGAATAAAATATAGCCCACAGGAAAGTGAAGTTAATCTAAACGCAACTTATCATAATAATAAATTGTTATTAACTGTCAGCGATAATGGAATTGGAATTCCGGAAGATGAAATCAAATATATTTTTGATGCCTTTTATAGAACAAAAAACTCTATCGGAGTGCCAGGTTCAGGACTTGGATTAAATATTGTTAAAAGAGCCGTTGAAACTATGAACGGTACAATTTCAGTAAATAGTGTGATTGATAAAGGAACAACTTTTACGGTTACAATACCAATAAACTAATGAAAGACAAAAAAAGAATTTTGGTAATTGAAGATGATCCGATATTAATTCGGAATCTTAAAGATATTTTAGAAGAAGAAGGGTATGAAGTTCATATTGCCGTTGACGGTGAAGATGGTATCAATTTAGCAAAAGAAGCACAACCGAATTTAATTATTTGTGATATTTCAATTCCTAATAAAGACGGATATGAAGTTTTAAAAGAAATTTCTCAAAGCGATAAGACAAAAAATATTCCATTTATCTTTTTAACCGCAAAAGTAGAAAGAGAAGATTTGAGAAAGGGTATGCAGCTAGGTGCGGATGATTATATCTTCAAACCGTTCGATATTTGGGATTTGCTCAATTCTATAAAAGTACGCCTGAATAAATTTTCAAGCCTTTCAAAAATTGAAGATCAGTCAAAATCCAATGAAAATAAGAAGTACGACATAAATGATAAGATTTTAGTTTCAATCGGTGGAAAATCGCAATTTTGTTTTATAAGAGACTTAAAATATATCAAAGCTGAAACACCGTATGTTAAAATGAACTTCGAAAACGGGAAGAGTGTTTTACATAGGTCATCTGTAAATGAATGGGAACAGAAATTACCGGAATTATACTTTACGAGAATTCACCGATCTACAATTATAAATAATGAGTTCATCAGCAAAATTGAAAAAATTAGTGGTACTTCATACATAATCAAATTGAAAGATGAACCTGAGCCACTAGTAGTAAGTAAGCGTTACAGTAGTAAAATTAGGGAAAGGTATACATAAACTATTACTAGAAAACAGAATGTTATCCGGTTAATTCATTTGCATTTAACATTCTGCAGAATAAATCGATAATGAGTTGTAATAACCAAATATTAGGGGAGTAGATTTTTATGGAATATAAAATCCTCGTTGTTGAAGATGATCCTTTTCTACGAAGTAACATTGCTGATATATTAGAGACCGAAAACTACAAAGTTATTACTGCCGAAAATGGTTCGGAAGGAATTGAGAAAGCTGTAAAATACTTCCCCGATTTAATCCTGAGTGATATAATGATGCCGAAGATGAATGGATTTGAATTCATCGAAGAAATTATGAAACATGATGAATTGAGTTCCACACCAATAATTTTACTAACCGCAAAAGCCGAACAAAAGAATATTAGACGAGGAATGAGTTTAGGAGCAGATGATTATTTAACCAAACCATTTCAGATAGATGATTTGTTAGCTGCGGTTGCAGCACGATTAAAGAAAGTTGAAAACGTCAAACAGAAAACAAAAGCATTGAAAGATGAAATATCTTCAAAAGTACCGCATGAATTAAGAACGCCACTCGTTCCGATACTTGGCTTTTCTGAACTATTGCTTGGTGAAGAAAATCTTGATCAAGTTAAAGAGATGGCTCAATTAATTCACAAGAACGGAAAAATCTTACATCAGAAAGTTGAGAAGTTTTTATTGTATAAAGATCTAATCTTTATTAAAGATGGTAATCGTGATAAAATGAAAGCCAACAATCCTTCAACCTTATCAGATGAATCGGTGCGTTATAGTTTATTAGGTTTAGAGAGTAACCTTAAAGCAACTGAAAGAATTAAAGCAGATATTGAATCCGTCTCGTTCGACATCGATGAATTTTTTATCAACACCGTTATTAAAGAATTAGTTGAGAATGCGCTGAAGTATTCGAATATTGAAAAAGAAGTAACTATTAAAGGAATCAAAGACACAAAAAATTACCTAATAAGAATTAAAGATAATGGTCATGGTATGACTGCCGAACAAATTAAAGCGATTGATGCCTTTGGTAGATTTGAAGCAAAGAATTTTTATGAATCAGGATTAGGACTTGGACTTGCTATCGTAAGTAAAACAATCAAAATTCTTCGAGGCGAGTTTAAGATTAAAAGTGAGTTAAATAAATATACAATCTGTGAAATATTGCTGCCGTTAAATTAAGATCCCCCAAATTCTTCTTTTCGAATTATTTTGATTTACTCTTTTTAAAGATTTTCATTTGTCAAACAGCTGTTTGCCCGCCTAATATCAAAAATTGCCCGTTTAATACAAAATCCCTAATACGGCACTTTTAAAACACGATGATGAACTACGAGAGGAAAATTTATAGTTAGGAGGAATAAATGGAAGTCACTTCAACCCAAAAGGAGAATTTAGAACTAATACAACTAGTCAGCTTTAAAGTTGGGAAAGAAGAATTTGGTGTTGATATTCTTAAAGTTCAAGAAATTAACCGGATGCTTAAAATAACAAAAGTCCCGAACTCACCGGATTTTGTGGAGGGTGTCGTCAATCTTAGAGGCAGAATTATTCCGGTGATTGATCTAAGGAAAAGACTATCAATTGAAAACAAAATTCACGATGCAAAAACTAGAATTGTGGTTGTTGATATTGCCGGAAATATAGTTGGGTTCATTGTTGATGAAGTAAATGAAGTACTAAGAATCTCGAAAGATATACTCGAAAATCCACCTGAGTTGGTTGCCCAAGTTGATAGCGACTTCATTACATCGGTTGCAAAACTAGAGGACAGAATTATAATTCT
>QZJX01000016.1 GCA_003599395.1 Ignavibacteriales bacterium
ACGACCGCAAAAATAGTTTCAAAATTATTCGGAAGATTTTGTGTGAAAATTGCCGAAAGAATAATTATTAATACGCTAAACGCAGCTGCTTTACCGGCTGTGGACATTAATCCTGTAACAGGTGTTGCTGCACCTTGGTAAACATCGGGGACCCACATATGAAAAGGAAACGCTGCAATCTTAAATAGAAACCCAACAATGAAAAGAACAAACCCGGTAATAAACAATACATTTCCGCTGAAATACTCGAATGCAAAAACAATTTGATCAATACTTGTTGTTTTAGTTGAACCGTAGATCAATGCAATACCAAAAACTATAAATCCGGTTGCAAATGACCCGAGCAAGAAATACTTTAATGCAGCTTCGTTGTTTTCAACTTTTTTTCTATTAATACCGGCAAGAACATAAAAGCCGATAGACATTAATTCTAATCCAATAAAAATCATAAACAAATCTCTTGCACCAGCCATCAACATCATACCTAAAACAGATGATTGGAGAAGAATATAAAACTCACCAAAATAACTTCCGTATTTTTTAATATAATCAACGGCATTCAGAACCATTATTGCCGCGCCGATATTAAAAATAAAATTAAATATCGATGCTATACCTCCAATTGCAAACATACCATTAAATAAAACTTGATTATCATGAACAGTTATAATGGAATGAGCTCCCGCAAATAGAAAGAGAGTTATTGATAACCAAGGGAGGATAACTTCACTTTTCTTGGTTGAGATTTCGATAACTATCGATATGATAATTCCAATGCCTAGAACAATGTGTGGTAAAAGTTGAAATATTTCTGTATTAGCTGTCATAATTAGTCAATAAAAATTTGATCTTCCCCTAGTTCTTTAATTTCTGTTTGATGATTTTCAAGAATATCTATGCTTATTTTTCTCCTGTTATCTTTAATAAAGATATCCTTTCCTCTTTCAACCACAACCATTTTTATAAGTTCATATTTTGAGATAATTTTTTCAAGCGAATCATAATCATGAAAATATAATTCTGTGAAATCTTCATGTACTATGTATTCCGCTCCTTTATTACTTGAACTAAAGTCGGTGATAATATCTTTCTCTATAGCAATTTTTAGTATATCAACCGGGAAAGGTAAAATAAGTCTATTGCCATAGTGAAGAGCATTTCTATTAGCATGAATTGCATCTTTAATTGTTTTCATTTTTTACCCATTACCGTAAAAAAATATGTACCAAATAATCGCAAATACCGGAAGTAAAATTGGAACAGAATATTTAACCAGATATCCGAAAAAGCTTGGCATATTAATTCCAGCTTTTTCACTAATAGATTTCACCATAAAGTTTGGAGCGTTACCAATATAAGTCATTGCACCAAAAAATACCGCAGCTACCGAAATTGCCTGAAGATAAATCGGATGTTCGAATTCAAAACGTAATACTTCAGACTTATCATTAACGTTCATGGCAAACTTACCCATTTCGGCACTCAAAAAATTCAAGTAAGTCGGAGCGTTATCCAAGAATGCAGAAAGTGAACCGGTTGCCCAATAAAACAAACCAGCATCTAATTTATCGCCAAAAATATTTGCTTCGTAAGCAATTAATTGAAGCGCCGGAATCATTGTAGCAAACAAACCCGCAAATAAATAAGCAACTTCTCTAATCGGTTCAAAATCAAATTCATTTCCTCTTAGAGCTTCCTGATCAGCTTTTTTATAGGAGAAATATACTACCGAAAACATTATTATTTCTCTTAGACCGAAAGGAAGCGGCGCTAAGCTTGGCACCCAGCTTATTACACCCGGGTCCAAAAATACTGACAAGATAATAATGAGAAGAAACCATAGATTCTTTAATCCCTTAAACTCAATTTTGCCAGTGTGATTTATTTCCTTGTCAGCCCCAAGTTTATTTTGTGAATCAATTACAAAAAATATTCCCAAAATAACAATTAAAGTTGGCAACCATATATACCATACATGTTGAATTACCCAAAAGAACTCAACACCTCGTAAAAAACCAAGAAACAAAGGCGGATCACCAATTGGTGTTAAAGCTCCGCCAATATTACTTACCGAGAATATAAAGAAAACAATATGATAAGGTTTGATTCTATCCTTGTTAATTTTAATAAAAGGACGAATCAATAACATTGAAGCTCCTGTAGTTCCAATTACATTGGAGATAACGCTACCAAACACTAAGATGAGAACATTAAGCATTGGTGTTGCTTTTCTATCTACTTTAATTAGAATTCCACCGGAAGCAACAAAAAGCGACGCCAGCAATGCTATGAAAGACAAGTACTCAGCAAGTGTATGAACTAAACTGTGAGTGTCTTCTAACACAATTAAATAGAATAGAACAGTTACCGATCCTAATGAAACAGCAATCCTTGGATAATTTCTCTCCCAAAAATGATGATAAAACAAAGGACCGGTTGCTATCATCAATAATAATATTACAAAAGGAAGAACGATGTACCAGTATTGTAATAATTGGGCGCCAGATCCTTCGGATGCAAAAATTGGTGTTCCAAATAAAATAAATAAGAGCAGATAAAAACTTTTCTTTAGCATGAATAAAAAATTAATTCAGAAAATTAAAAGTATAGTTCTTTACATGAGTAAGTATTGCTTCAACAGGTGCTTCAGATAAACTTAAAAATGTGTTGGGATAAATTCCTATCCAAACAATAAAAATGAAAATTGGCAAAAGTACAATAACTTCTCTCGGAGTAAGATCCGTTAATTCATTTTTAAGTTTCTCATTTTTTATAGGACCGAATACTACCCTTTGATACATCCATAATAAATATACTGCTGCAAAAATTACTCCGGTCGCAGCAAAAATTGTAAACCACCAACTATCTAAAACTTGTGATTGAAATGAACCTAGTAAAATTAAAAACTCACCTATAAATCCGTTCAAACCAGGCAATCCGACAGAAGAAAGAGATGCAAACATAAGAGTAACAGCAAAAAGAGGAACAATTTTAGCTATGCCTCCATAATATGCAATCTCACGATTGTGAGTTCGCTCATATATGATTCCAACCAAAAGGAATAAAGCTCCCGTAGAAAGTCCGTGATTTACCATTTGAATAACAGCACCTTGAACTGATTCAATAGTTAAAGCAAAAATTCCAAGTACAACGAAGCCTAAGTGCGATACGGATGAATAGGCAACAAGTTTTTTCATATCTGTTTGAACCATGGCAACAAGTGCACCGTATATAATTCCAATCACAGCTAACACTGAAATATACGGAGCAAATTCAACTGTCGATTGCGGAAACAGAGGTAGATTAAATCTAACTAAACCGTAAGTACCCATCTTAAGTAAAACACCGGCAAGTATAACCGAACCAGCGGTTGGAGCTTGAACGTGTGCGTCGGGTAACCATGTATGTAACGGAAATATCGGAACTTTGATTGCAAAACTGAAAAAGAAAGCAAGAAACATCCATTTCTGAATTTCAAATGAAAAGTTTGGTGCTTCTTGATAAAGTGTAATTAAATTGGTAGTAAAAACTCCAAGTGATTCGGAAGCTTCAACTGTAAGCCAAATAATTGCAACGAGCATCAGTAAACTACCGAACATTGTATAAATGAAAAATTTAACCGATGCATAAATTCTTTCTTCTCCACCCCAGATACCAATTATAAAATACATCGGTATTAACATTGCTTCCCAAAAGACGTAGAATAAAAACACGTCCAAAGAAACAAAAACTCCCAACATACCCGCTTCCAAAAGAAGCATCATCATTGTGAAAAGTTTTATATTCTTTTTAATTGATTTCCAACTTGACAACAATGTGATTGGTGTTATAAATGTGGTTAACAAAATTAGTAAGATTGAGATACCATCGGCACCTACATAATAACTAATATCGAGACTCTCAACCCACGTTATTTTATGAAGAAACTGGAAATCGGGATTTGTGTAATCAAAATAGTAATACGGGAAAAGTGAAATAGCGAAAGCAAAAACCGTGATTACCAGACCGAATATTCTAATGAACCTGGCATGAGATTCTTTCATAAATAAAATTATGAGAGCACCTATGATTGGTGTGAATAATAAATATGTAAGTATCTGAGAATTTTCCATAATCTATAAACTTATAATTATCCAGAATAAGGCAACGGCAATTCCACCCATCATTATAAATGCATAAAATTGTGCAACACCGGTTTGCATTTTTTTAATAACATCCGAAATTGAATCAACAAGCTGTGCAACACCATTGACTAGACCATCAATAATTTTGTTATCGGTAATTTTCCACAAAAACTTTTCCGATGTCTTTTGAATCGGTTGAATTACTGTTGCTTCATAAACTTCGTCAACATAATATTTTTTGTATAATAATGTGTAAATACCCTTAAATGATGCAGCAACTTTATCTGCAATTTCAGCTCGTTGAGTATATATTTTATATGCAGCAAACATACTTAGTAAAGCTGCGGTCACCGAGATCGCCATTAATAATAATTCTTCGGAATGACTGTGCAAACTATATAATGCTAATTTAGCTTCCGCATCTTTGAATATCGGAGCTAGCCAACCATGAAAAATATTTCCGTGTTCACCGGAGAACACTTCGGGAATTCCTATCCATCCACCTATTACAGAAAGAATCGCCAGAACAATTAGAGGGATTGTCATTACTTTCGGTGATTCATGCGGATGATATTTATCGTGACTAAATTTTTCTTTTCCGAAAAATGTAAGTGAAACCAATCTAAACATATAAAATGCAGTTAACACAGCAGTTAGCGCACCCAATAACCAAAACACAAAATTTCCGTTTGCATAGGAATACCAAAGTATTTCATCTTTACTGAAGAAACCTGATAGTCCCGGGAAACCTGAAATCGCAAACGCGGCAATAATAAATGTTAAAAAAGTAACCGGCATATATTTTTTTAAGCCACCGTAACTATTAATATCTTGTTGATGATGCATCGCATGAATAACCGAACCGGCACCAAGAAAGAGAAGAGCTTTAAAGAATGCATGTGTCATAACGTGAAAGATTGCTGCACCGAAAGCACCGACACCGGCAGCTAAAAACATATAACCTAATTGACTTACTGTAGAGTAAGCAAGAACCTTTTTAATATCTGTCTGAACCAAACCGATTGTTGCCGCAAAAACTGCGGTTAATAATCCGATCACCGCGACAACCGTAAGTATTGCCGGAGCTGAAGCAAAAATTATTGAAGCACGAGCAACCATGTAAACACCCGCGGTAACCATAGTTGCGGCATGAATTAAAGCAGATACGGGAGTTGGACCCGCCATTGCATCGGGTAACCAAACAAATAATGGAATCTGCGCGGATTTTCCCGCAGCTCCAATAAACAAAAACAGTGCAATAAAACTAAATGTCGTTTCCGCACCCGATATAATTTTTGCGTTGGCAAATACTTCAAGAAAATTGAGACTGTCAAAAGTTTGGTAAATAAGAAACATACCGAGTAAAAATCCAAAATCACCAATTCTATTCACAACAAATGCTTTCTTTGCTGCTTCGGGTACTGTTCCCTTTTCAAATTTTTGATCGTAGTAATAACCGATTAATAAATACGAACAGAGTCCCACTCCTTCCCAACCTAAAAAGAGAACTACAAAATTATCACCGAGTATCAGATTCATCATTGCGAAGATGAACAAATTCATATAAGCAAAAAATCTAAAAAATCCTTTGTCGCCATGCATGTAACCGATTGAGTAAACGTGAATTAGAAATCCAACACCCGTTACAATCAGTGCCATAACTAAAGATAATTGATCAACTAAATAAGAAAAACTTATATTCAGCGAACCGACAGTCATCCATGTAAAGAGTGTGACAATATTAGTGCGTTGATCTACGGGAAGATTTATTGTTTCTATGAGAGCCAACAATGATATGACAAATGATATTCCAACCGTAGCACTTCCAATTATTCCAATAACTTTTTCATTACCGATTTTCTTACCGAATAATCCGTTGATAAGAAATCCGATTAAAGGCAGTACTATTGTCAAATAAATTAGGTCTATCATTCTACCACTTGAAGATATTTATTTCATCAATATTGACAGTTAATTTGTTTCTGAAAATTGCTATGATAATTGCTAAACCGACTGCTGCTTCGGCTGCTGCAACAGTCATCACAAAAAATACGAAAACTTGTCCGGCTGGATCACCCAAATAAGATGAGAAAGTAACGAGTGCTAGGTTTGCGGAATTCAACATTAACTCGATACTCATAAATACAACTATCGCGTTTCTTCTGATCAATACCCCCGTAACTCCCACAGAAAACATGAAAGCACTGATCAGTAAAAAATATTCCATTGGTATAGAACTCATAACACCTTACTCAAATTTTTTCTTTGCGAGAACTAAAGCACCGATTGTAGCGGCTAACAATAAAAATCCCGAAGCTAAAAACGGAAGAACATAAATTGTATATAGTTCTCTTCCAATTGTTTCAATCTTTCCTGCTGCAATACTTTCTGAAACTTCTTGAGGTAATCCTTGCGAAGGAGCGGAATAAAAAATGATATAACCGAGTTGGACAAAAACCAAAACCGCTATTGCTATAGCCATCACCTTGAGAGTTTTCTTTTCCTTAAGCAATGAATGTTCACTCTCGGTGTTGAGCAGCATAAGTACAAATAGAAATAGAACCATTATTGCACCGGCATAAACAATAACTTGAACAACTGCTATGAATTGTGCATTTAATAATAAATATAAACCCGCTAGTGCGAAGAAATTTAGAACAAGAAAGATAGCGCTCATTACCGGGTTTGGTCGTGTTATCATTGCAACGGATGCAACAATCGCAACTAAACCAAGTATGCCAAAAAGGATATACTCTAAAATCATAATTAAGGCGTATTCCTATAAATCATTCGTGGGAATGGTATTGCTTCTCTTAAGTGATCAAGACCGCAAATCCAACTAACTGTCCTTTCAAGTCCTAATCCGAAACCCGAATGAGGAACAGAACCGTATTTTCTTAAATCCAAATACCATTCAAAAAATTCTTGTGGAAGATCATGTTCTTTTATTCTTTCCAACAATTTATCAAGATCATCTTCTCTTTGACTACCGCCGATAATTTCACCATAACCTTCCGGAGCAATAACGTCAACGGCAAGTGCTAATTTTTCGTCTTCGGGATCTCGTTTCATGTAAAAAGCTTTTACAGCAGCCGGATATCTGTGAATCATAACCGGTCTATCAAACTCTTCAGAGATTACAGTTTCATCAGCACCGCCGAGATCATTTCCCCACTCAAACGCATGATTTTTCTTTTTAAGAATTTCAACAGCTTCTGTATATGATATTCTTGGGAACGGTCTTTTTACTTTTTCTAAATTTGTTGTATCTCGTTCTAATATTTCTAACTCTTCTTTTCGTTCTTCTAAAATTGTTTGAACAATATACTCGATAAACTCTTCGGCTAAATTCATATCGTCGTTCAAATCATAGAATGCCATTTCAGGTTCGACCATCCAAAACTCGGTTAAGTGACGACGAGTTTTTGATTTCTCTGCTCTGAAAGTCGGACCAAAAGTATAAACTTTGCCAAGCGCCATCGCACCGGCTTCCGCATAAAGTTGTCCCGATTGAGTTAAGTAAGCTTTCCCAAGATCGAAATATGGAGTTTCAAAAAGTGTTGATGTTCCTTCAACCGCATTTGGTGTGATTATCGGAGGATCAAAAAGTGTGAATCCGCGCGAATCATAAAAATCTCGAATTGCTTTAACGATTCTATGTCGAATTCTCATGACTGCCCACTGTTTACGCGAACGTAACCAGAGATGACGGTGATCCATTAAAAATTCAATTCCGTGTTCTTTCGGTGTGATTGGATATTCGTTTGCGATAGAAATGATTTTTAAATCAGTAACGTCAATTTCATGTCCGCCAACTTGACGTTCATCTTTTTTAACTGTCCCGGTAACTTCGAATGAAGATTCTTGTGTAAGTTTCTTTGCTTCTTCAAATAATTCTTCGGAAACATTTCCTTTGAAGACTACACATTGAACAATTCCGGTTCCGTCTCTTAGGACTAAAAATTGTAATTTCCCACTCGATCTCTTATTGTATAACCAACCTTTAAGAGTAACTGATTCACCTACATGATTTGCTAAATTTTTGATATAAATCATAAGAAATGTCTGAATTTTTTCTGAAATATGAATTTTCAAATATAAAGAGGGTGTGCTATAAAAGCAAAAGATTTCTATTTATGAATGCTTTTATGAATTCTGATATAAAGCTGCAATTAATAGTACATTAAATCTGATTTAAGTTCTATGAATAACTAGAGTTTTCTCAAACACATCCTCAAATAACTTCTCTCTTCTATCTAAATTCCAAAGTTCTATTTCTATTGATTTATCTTTGAGCTTAAGATTAAGTTCAACCGTACTATCAACAACTTTCGCAGAAATGGAATCGATTTTTTGTTTATGCGATCTATCTAAGGAATCCGCAACTCTTAAAATTGCCGATAACTTCTTTACAACTAATTGATCTTTGGAAGAAAGTGAAGCAAATTCTTGATGTTTTTGTTTGGGGTGACTTTTACGGTGATATCTTGCAACATTGGCAATAATATTAATTTCGTTTTCATTAAATCCCATTAACTCACTATTGCGAATTATATAGTTACTGTGTTTATGATGCTGATTGTGCGAGATATGATGACCAACATCATGCAGCAATGATGCCGCAATCAAATATTCACGTGCGCTTCCGTCAAGTTTATGTAAGTCTGCTAGATCATCAAAAAGTTTAGCTGAAAAATTAGCTACATGAAAACAATGTTCACTATCGAAGTAACAATTTTTGGCAAGCTGCAAAATGCTTTCATATCTAATATCACTCAACCGCGGACGATGTTTTTCTATATTTAAATTCTGTAATGTATCAACAACTATTCCTTCACGAAGTGCATATTCCGAAATTGTCAGTTTGTCAATATTAAGCTGTTCAAAAATCGTCTGCAAAATTAAAATACCAGCCGGGAATATATCCGCCCGTTTTGAATCCATTCCTTTTATCTTTTTACGGTCCGCTAATGTTTTAGAATCAAGAACTTCATTTACTACTTTGTTTAGTTCATCTTTTGTGAATTCAAAATTATTAAGTATTCGGTTTGGTGTTACTTCCCTATTGGAAAGCTCCGCAATTATATTACCGGCAGTTTGAATTGTACCTGATGAACCAACGCAGACTTCAAATCTATATTTGCTGATATAATTTGTTACATGATAGATTTCACCTTCAATCCACTTCTTGCATTCTTTAATTGCGGATTTGGATAGTTTCTCTTTTTGAAAAAACTTTTGTGTTAATCTTACCGCACCAATTTTTATACTTCTTGAGAATTCTATTTTACCATTTATCCCTAAAATCAATTCTGTACTGCCGCCACCAATGTCGATACATAAAGTACGTTTTTCATAAACCGGAACGGCACGCAATATTCCTAAATAAATTAATCTAGCTTCCTCTTGTCCGGAAATTACCTCAACTTCAATCCCCGTTTCATTCAAGACTTTTTCAATGAATTCATTTTTATTTAACGATTCGCGTACTGCACTTGTAGCGACAGCTCTTACATTTGCACTATGAAGTTCGGCAATTCCTTTGAAACGTTTAATTGCAATTACAGCTCTTTCTATCGCTTCGGCCGATAACTTTTTTATATCACCGGAAAAACCTTCACCTAAACGAATAACTTCTTTTTCACGGTCAATAATTTCAAAATTACCATACTCTAAAATCTTTACTACGATAAGATGAATTGAATTTGTTCCAATATCTATTGCTGCAAAATTTTTATTCGTCAACATCTTGTAATTCCTTTGTATTCTTATCGGCAAGTATCATAGTGCAAATCTCGTACACATCGTTCACGGTAACGTCATCAATCAAATCAGATTTACGCACAAAATATTTATTTGTGCCTATTGGTGCCCAATTGAAAGGATTAGTTGGACCAAATATTGAAATTTGCGGGGTATCTGTCGCACCAGCTACGTGCATAACACCGGTATCGTTTGTGATAAATAAATCCGATATTGAAATTAATGCTGCTAGCTCGGGGATAGATCTATTTATAAAATAGCCCACTTTTACTTGTAGTTTGCTTCTAACATAATCAATTTCTTCTGAATCACTGCTGCTACCGGTTATATAAAATGTTGATCTATAATCTTCGTTCATCTTTTCTATGATCTTTATAAATTTATCAAGCGACCATCGGTTCGGAGGTTTACCGGCACCTATATGTAAACCAATTAAATTTTTGGAATTATTTGTCCCCAGATCAAACACAAATTGTTTAGCTGATTCTAACTCACTTTCTTCAAATGTAACCGAAGATCTATAATTCTTTGTATTTATTCCAACTGATCTGAGAATTTCTAATCCAAAGTCAGAAATGTGAGTATCGGGGTAACGTCTCCAATTAAGGTGAACTCTTTTATGAAATATTGGAGCAAGTTTATTTCGTTTACCATCAAGTGAAGCGGGACCAACTCTGAAATCACTCTTAGCTAATCTACCGAGCAAACAACTTGTTGCTGAAATAGAAACGGTAGCCGGGACAAATACTATGTCATATTTCTGCTTAAGTAACTGAACTAATCTATAAACATAGACGGGATTGATAAACTGCTTTTGATTATATATAAAAAGATTATCGATAAATTGGTTTTTCTCAACAGCGAAATGATTTTGCGGACTTGCAATAACTTTTAATTCACAATTTGGATATGTTTCTTTAACTGCACGGAAAAGTGATACACTTGCGAGTAAATCCCCAAATTGATTGTGCTGTCTTACTATTAAAATTTTATTGGGATTTGTTACTGCAAAGTTTTCTTTTTCTTCAACCGCGAAGAATTTTAAAATGAGTTTTATTATAAGGTTCGAAGAGTTTTTTTGAGATGACATTAACTTTGCGAGTTTTCCTTTTCTTTGTCTTTTATTTCTTCAAATTCTGCTTCAATAATATCTTTCTTATCAACTTTTGATTTCTTTTTCTTAGGTTGATTTACATTATCTTCAGTCTGATTTCTCTTTGGAGACATAAAAAACAAAACTAATGTTCTAATCAATTTATAAATTATATAAAAAAACAATGCCCAAATAATAATTCGTATCAAGCCCATCTATTATCCTCTTCTTTCCGGATTAAAGTACTCAATAAATCCTCTGTCTTCTCTAAAAATTTGATTATATAATTCATCAAAATCTTTCTGACGGTTAATAAAATCTATTTCAGTTGAGTTAACAATTAGCAACGGCGTATTATTATACTTAAAGAAAAAGTTATTGTATGCTTCGCTAAGTTCTTCAATGTAACCGCGTGTTAAATTTCTTTCGACTTTTCTTCCGCGACGTTTAATGTTATGCATTAATCTATCTGTTGAAGATTGTAAGAAAATCACTAAGTCCGGTTTACGCAAACTTCTTTGAAGAAGCGGAAATAAATTTTCATACAACTTCAGCTCTTCTCCTTCAATATTTAGATAAGCAAAAATCTGGTCTTTATCAAAAATGTAATCCGAAACAATGTACTTAGCAAACAAATCTTCTTGAGCGAGTTGTTCCTGTTGTTTATAGCGGTTAATCAAAAAGAACATCTGTGTTTGAAATGCATAACGTCTTCTGTCATCGTAAAATTTTTCTAAGAAAGGGTTTGTTTCGAATTCTTCAAGGATGAGATTTGCATCTAGTTTTTCGGAAAGCTTTTTTGCGAGAGATGTTTTACCTGCACCGATAACTCCCTCAATTGCAATGTACCTTATTTCCTTCAAAATTTTTCTCGCTTAAGTAAAGTTAAATTCTATTTTGTGAATAATGTTATTCTCTAATTCGGCTTTGCTGAGTTCACAAATTTTTTTCTTTTCAACCGGGTGAATAAAATCCGGTGCAATTTCACACAATGGAATTAATACGAAATCTCTATTTAATACATCTTTATGCGGTACTGTAATTTTTTCATCGGAATATATCAGATCATTGTAAAATAAAATATCCAGATCAACTTCCCGCGGACCCCATTTTTCTCTTTTTATTCTTCCGATTTGAGATTCAGTATTTTTTGTGAGATTTAACAATTCTTGCAAGCTTAACGAAGTTGAAATCTCAACCACACAATTTAAGAAATTATTTTGTTCCGTGTAGCCGTAAGGTTTTGTCTCATAAATTGACGAAACATTTTTTATACTGCATTTGTTTTCTGATTCCAATAATTCAATGCCTTTATTGATATACGCCAATCTGTCGTCAATGTTGGAACCGAATCCTATAAAACTACGATTTTCCATTTTCTCTTGTTACCTCTGCTTCAACGTGATCAATTAAACCGCCGACCGGTACACTTTTCTTTCTTACCGTTGCTGTCACTCTAAATACATTTGGGAAATGATGTAAAACTTTATCGGCAATATCCGATGCAATCGATTCAATCAAATAGTATTTCTTTTGATGAATAATTTCATTTACATATTTGTAAACTTCGGTGTAATCAATAGTTTTCTTCAGATTATCTTCTTTCGCGGCGATTGAAAAATCCGTGTGCATTTCCAAATCCACTTCATACTTTCCGCCGATGTTCTGTTCTTCCTGAAGTGCTCCATGATAAGCATAAAATGATGCACCTTTTAATCTAATTATGTTGGACATAGTGTGTCTCTAAAATTTGTTCACAAAATTAGCAATTATTCTGTTAATAATTTTGAATTTGCTTCCCGGTAAAAAGCATCCGGATTTAGCGAATTGACGAATTTGCGGATTAACAGATTGTTGGTATTTGATTATTGGAATATTTTGTTTATGTGAGGGAATTATCTCTTTAATTTTATAATTATTGCTTTGCTATTTTTATAACCAACCGCTACGATTAAATTTTCTTTTTGTTCAACTTCAAACCAAATTATCGGGTTACTCGGACTATAATCTAATCCCAATTGCTTCCAACTTGCCCCGTTAAAATGACGGAATGTATTCCTATCTCCAACTATCACATAATCATTTGAACTATTTCCTCTTATCGATGATATAAACCCTCTATAGTATACTCCGGGATTTCCACCAAGATAATTTTCCGGTAAGTTTGTAACATAGTTCCATTCTCCACGTCTATTCCAAAACAGTATATTACCACCAGTATATACTGTTCCTTTTTCATCTATCCAGACGGCAGAGAGCTCTCCATAG